>JAWSVN010000007.1:0-80300 GCA_033851875.1 Acidimicrobiales bacterium | reverse complement strand
TGGTCGGTCATGCGCCACCTCCGTGGCGGATCAGGAGACGGCCCACCTCGTGGGCGGCGTCCGGTCGGGCGACCGAGCGAGCGGCCGCCGCTCGCTCGGCCAGGCCGGCACGGTCGTCGAGCCAGGGGCCGAGGGTCTCCTCGAGTCGGGCGCCGCTGACGTCGCCGTCGTCGATGATCACGGCCGCCCCGGCGGCGACGAGCTCGCCGGCGTTGGCTCGCTGGGCGTCGCGCGGGGCGAAGGGTCCGGGCACGAGCACCGACGGGAGGCCGGCGAGGGCCAGCTCGGCGGTGGTCGATGCCCCGGAGCGGCAGACGGCGACGTCGGCGGCGACCTGGACGGCCGCCATCCGGTGCTCGTACTCGACGACCCGATAGTCGACGGCGGCGTCGGCGAAGCGGGCCCCGAGATGGGCGAAGTCGGGAAAGTCGCGTCGGCCGACGACGTGGTGGATCGCGACGTCGCCGCGGTCGCGCCACCGCTCGGCGAGATCGGCGACGGCGTCGTTGATGCGCCGCGCCCCGAGCGACCCGGCCCACACGGCGAGGACCAGTCGGTCGGGGTCGAGCTCGAGTTCGGCGCGGGCCGCGTCACGGTCGGCGGCCGCCACCGCGGCGACGACGGGCAGCCGGATCGGGTTGCCGGTGAGTTCACCCTTGGGCAGATCGGTGTCCGGGTAGGGCAGGGCGCACGCGTTGGCGACCTTGCCGAACAGGCGGTTGACGGCCGAGGCCTTGGCGTTCTGTTCCGAGACGACGATCGGTACCCGCAGCAGCACCGCAGCGAGCGAGCCGGCGAAGGCGGCGTAGCCGCCGAGGCAGAGCACGGCCGCCGGGCGGCGGCGGCGCACGATGCCCACGGCGGTGCCGATGCCGCGCAGCAACCCCCACACCGCGCCCGCGTTGTCGCGGATCGCGTCGGGCGAGAACGAGCGTCGGATGCCGCGCCCGGGCAACAGGTCGATCGTGAAGCCGGCCGCCGGCACCAGCTCGCCCTCACTCCCCCGTTCGGCGCCGATGAAGTGGACGTCGGTGGCGGGGACCCCGAGTTCGACCAACGCCTGGGCGGTGGCGATGCCGGGGTTGGTGTGGCCGGCGGTGCCGCCGCCGGTGATCACGTAGCCGCTCAACGAGTCTTCCTCGACGTCCGGGTCGCCGCCGCCTGGCGGGCGGGCGCGCCTTGGTGGCGGGCGACGCTGCAGAGGAGTCCGGCGGCGGTCAACGCCATCAGCAGACTCGAACCGCCGGCCGACACGAACGGCAGGGGCTCACCGGTGATCGGCAACTGACCGATCGCCATGCCGATGTTGAGGAAGGCCTGGATCAGCAGCCAGCTCGTCAGCCCGGCGGCGAGGAGCCGGCCGAAGGTGTCGCCGGCCCCGATGGCGATGCGGACGCCGAGCCACGCGAGCACGACGAAGGCGACGACCAGTGAGGCGGCGCCGATGAGGCCGACCTCCTCGGCGACGATGGCGAAGATGAAGTCGGAGTGGGCATAGGGCAGGAACCCCCACTTGGCCCGGCCGGCGCCGAGACCGACGCCGAGGAGGCCGCCGGACGCGATGCCGACCTGGCTCTGGATCGTCTGCAGCCCGAAGCCCTGCGGGTCCTCCCACGGATTGAGGAAGGCGAAGATGCGCTGTCGTCGGTAGTCGGCCGAGTAAGCCAACACCGCTGCTGCGGCCACACCGAGGGTCGCCCACCCGGCGAGGTGGTCGGCACGGGCGCCGGCCACGAACAGCATGGTGAAGGCGACGGCGGCCAGCACGATCGGGGTGCCGAGCTTGGGCTGCAGCAACAACAGGGCACTGAGCACGCCGAGCACGACCAGCACCGGACGGATCGTGAGCTCGGGGTTGCGGATCAACCGTTCCCGCCGAGCGAGCAGGTCGGCGATCCACACGATCATCGCCACCTTCGCAACCTCGGCGGGCTGGAACACGAGAGGCCCGACGGCCAGCCAGCGGCTGGAGCCGTTGATGTTGCGGCCGACGCCGGGCAACAACACGAGGACGAGGAGGGCGACACTCACCGCCAACCCGACGCCGGCGAGGGGGCGGAGCCGGCGGTAGTCGACACGGCTGGTGACGACGAACGACACGGCCCCGAGGCCGGCCCACATCAGCTGACGCTTGAACTGGTAGTAGGGCGACCCGTCGAGCTGATAGAGGCTGGTGACCGACGAGGCCGACAGCACCATCACGAGTCCGAACAACGTGAGGGTCAGGACCACGATCCCCAACCAGCTGGCCAGCGGGGCCGACGCCGCGGCGCGGGCCGCCGTCCGGGTGGCCGTCGATCGGGTGGCGGGCTTCCTGGTGACAGGGCTCTTGGTGGCGGTGCGCTTCGTGGTGGTGCGCTTCGTGGTGGTGCGCNNTGCGCTTGGTAGCAGTGCGCTTCGCTGCCGTGCGAGCCTTCTTGGCCCGGCGCCGGGACCCGCTGATCGTCGCCGTCATGCCGTGCCTGCCTCTCTGCTGCGATCTGCCGCCCCGGCAACGCTCGCGGCGATGTGGTCGGTGACGAGGCGGACGAAATCGTCGCCTCGGGTGCCGTAGTTGGGGTACCAGTCGAACGACGTGCACGACGGCGACAGCAAGACCGTGTCGCCAGCGTGGGCGAAGGCGGCAGCCGCCGACACGGCGTCGATCATCGATGCTGCGGTCGTCGTCTCGACGCCGCACCCGGCGAACGCTGCCAGCACCTCATCGGCGGCGTCGCCGGTGGCCACGACCGCACGGACCGGGGGCACGCCGTCGGCGAGGACGGCGAGATCGAGGCCCTTGTTGCGGCCACCGGCGATCAACACCACCGAGTCGAAGCCGCCGAGGGCGGCCAGGGTTGCGTGGGGCACGGTCGCCTTGGAATCGTTGAACCAGCGGACCCCGTCGTGCTCGGCCACGAGCTGCACGCGATGGGGCAGGCCACCGAAGGTGCGGAGCATCTCGGCGATGCCGTCGATGGTCGCTCCGGCGTGGCGGGCGATGGCGGCCGCAGCGGTGGCATTCCGCAGATCGTGGGGCTGGGAGCGAACCAGGTCCTCGACGGCCACGATCGGCCCCTCGGGCCCGACGACCGCGCCGTCGGCCACCCGCCAGTCGCCGGTCTCGAGGCCGAAGTGTTCGACGGTGAGGTCGGCGCGGGTCGGCGCTGCAGCGGCCACGACCGGGTCGTCGTGGGCGACGACGGCGGCCCCGCCGTGGCGCAGGCCGTGATAGATCGAGGCCTTGGCGTCGCGGTACTCCTCGAGCGAGCCGTGGGCGTCGAGGTGGTCCGGAGCGAAGTTGAGCCAGGCCGCCACGGTCGGGCGGAAGTCGAGGGAATGGGCGAGTCGGAACGACGAGCACTCGACGACGAAGACGTCGGTGTCGGGATCGTCGATCGCCGCCACCAACGGGACCTCGGTGTTGCCGACCGCGTGGGTGGTCAGGCCGGATCGACGCAGCGCGTCGGTGACCATCATCGTCACCGTCGTCTTGCCGTTGGTCCCCGTGATCGCCACGAGCGGTCGCTCATCCCACGCCCCGGCCAGATCGAACTCCGAGGCGATCGGCACCTCGAGTTCGGCGGCGACCGCGAACGCCGCGTGGTGGGCGGGCAGTCCGGGCGCCGGCAGCATCACGGTGGCGCCCTCGAGGGCGGCCTCCAGATCGCGGCGCTGCTCGGCGGCGTCGGCCGACGGCTGGCGGAGTTCCACGCCCAGGTCGGCCGCCGCTGCCCGGGTGTCGTCGGTCGCCCGATCGTCGAGCACGAGGGGGGTGTGGCCCCGCGCCACCAGAGCGGTGGCGACCGCGCGCCCGGTGATGCCGAACCCGATCACGACGGGCCGGTGCAGGTCGAGGGTCGGCGCAGCGGTGGCGGTCACGGGGCGTCCACCAGCTCGACGGCGGTGAGCCAGTCGGCGTAGAAGAGGCCGAGGCCGAGCGCGGTCAGCGCGCCACACATCAGCCAGAACCGGATGATCACCTTCGTCTCGGCCCAGCCGAGCAGCTCGAAGTGGTGGTGGATCGGGGCCATGCGGAACAGACGCTTGCCGCCGGTGATCTTGAACCACGCCACCTGGAGCATGACCGAGAGCGTCTCGGCGACATAGAGACCGGCGATGATCGGCAGCAGAAGATGGGTGTTGGTGGCCAGGGCGAGGGCGGCCAAGCCGGTGCCGATCGCCAGCGAGCCGGTGTCGCCCATGAAGATCTCGGCCGGCGCGGCGTTGAACCACAGGAAGCCCGACAGGCCGCCGACCATGGCGATGGCGACGACCGCCAGGTCCTGGGCGTGGGGCACGGCGTAGACGTCGTTCGGCAGGTCGGACTGCCGGAAGATCCAGAAGCCGATCAGGGTGTAGGCGAGGAACGCGAAGATCCCGGACCCAGCGGCGAGGCCGTCGAGGCCGTCGGCCAGGTTCGCGCCGTTGGAGGCACCCAGGATCATCAGCACGGCCCACAATCCCCAGCCGACGGTGCCGAGGTCGATGCCGATCGTGCCGACGCGAGTGAACGAGATCTCGGTGCTGACCGAGGTGAGGACCGGCATCGACACGGCGAAGAACACGGCGACGGCGAGCAGCCCGGCCATCTTGGCTCGCTTGTTGAGTCCGAGGTTGCGCTCGCGAGAGACCTTCAGCCAGTCGTCGAGGAAGCCGACCAGGGCGGCGCCGCAGATCGTCGCCATCACGATCAGGCCGGTGCGGGTGAAGATGCCGCCGGTCAGCAGCTCGGACAGCACGTAGCCGAAGAACGCCCCGGCGACGATGGCGAGCCCGCCCATCGTGGGGGTGCCGGCCTTGGTCATGTGGCCCTGGGGACCGTCCTCGCGGATCGGTTGTCCGATCCGACGGCGGGTGAGCAGGTCGATCTGCACCCGGGTCCAGAGGGCGGCGACGATGAAGGCCAGGCCGGCGGCGAGGAGGAGGCGGATCACGCGATGGCCCCCTTCTCGAGGAGTTGTTCGATCGCCACCTGGCGGTCGTCGAAGGGTTCTCGCACGCCTGCGGTCTCCTGATAGGTCTCGTGTCCCTTGCCGGCGATCACCACGACATCGCCGGCGACCGCCTGGCCGAGGGCGTGGGCGATGGCCCGGCGACGGTCGAGTTCGACCGTCGGGGCCGCAGCGTCGGCCGGGATCCCGGCGAGGACCGCCTCGGCGATCGCGTCCGGGTCCTCGGAACGGGGGTTGTCACTCGTGATCACGACGAGGTCGGCGCCGGCCGCCGCGGCGGCACCCATCGGTGCCCGCTTCTGCTGGTCGCGGTCGCCGCCGGCGCCGAGCACGACGATCACCCGGTGCTCAGCGGCGACCTGACGAGCGGCGTCGAGCACGGCGGCCACCGCCTCGGGCTTGTGGGCGTAATCGACGACGACGTGGAAGTCCTGCCCGATGTTGACGAACTCGAAGCGGCCACGAGGCGCCTCGGCCCGGCACAGGCCATCGGCGATCGAGTCGGGGTCGAGGCCGGCGGCCTCGGCCATCGTGGCGGCGCACAGCGCGTTGGCCACGTTGTGGCGACCGGCGAGGCGGAGCACGACCTCGCGGTCGCGCCAGCGGAAGCGGGTGACGGCCCCGTCGACGCGGAGGTCGACGGCGTCGGCGAGCCGGTAGCCGACCAGCTCGAGATCGCCGGCGCGCCGGACCCGATCGGCGATCTCGGCGCCGGCCGGGTCGTCGAGGTTGAGCACCGCCACCGGGGCGAACGCAGCGCTGAAGAGCTCGGCCTTGGCGTCGAGGTACTCCTCCACCGTGCGATGGAAGTCGAGGTGGTCGTGTCCGAGGTTGGTGAACCCGACGACCCGGAACCGGGTGCCGTCGACACGGTGCAGCGACAGGGCGTGCGACGAGACCTCCATCGCGATCGCGTTGGCGCCGGTGCGCTTCGATTCGGCGAGGAACCGCTGCAGGTCGGGGGCTTCGGGCGTCGTGCGAGCGCCCGACAGGGTGCCGCTGACCGCACCGGTCCGCCCCGCGGCCTCGAAGATCGCGGCCAGGAGTTGGGTGACCGTCGTCTTGCCGGCGGTGCCGGTGACCCCGAACACGTCGAGCTCGGCCGACGGTTGGCCGTGGACGGCGGCGGCGATCGGGCCGAGCGCGGCCCGGACGTCGTCGACGACGAGTTGGGGCACGTCGAGGTCGAGCTCGTGGTCGACGACGAGGCCGACCGCACCGGCGGCGACGGCGTCGGCGGCGAAGTCGTGACCGTCGGCGGCGGCGCCCCGGAGACAGGCGAACAACCAGCCCGGCTCGACCTGGCGCGAGTCGTGGGTGCAGTCGACGACCGGGGTCGAGGGCGTCGTCGCCGAACGCACGAGCCGCCCGGGCAGGGCGGCGGCGAGGGTGTCGAGATCGGGGTGCGCGTCGGCGGTCGAGTGGGGCGTCATCCGTCGCCCTCCGTCGTGCCGAGGGCGACGTCGCTCTCGGCGCTCGCGTCGGTGCCGGCCCCCGCGCTCGGCTCGGCGACGGGTGCCGCCGGCGCCGGGGTGCCCTGGACCAGGCCGGTCGGGGCGTCGACCGTGCCGCCGGGCGGCAGCCCGAGGATCCGCACGGCGTACTGGGCGATGTCGGCGAAGACCGGCGCGGCCACGAGGCCGGCCGTCGTCTCGGTCACCGGCTCGTCGACCACGACGGTGATCGACAGCTGGGGGTCCTCGGCGGGCAGGTAACCCGAGAAGCTCACGACGTACTCCCGTGCACCCGCTTCACCGTAGGTGCCCGTGTGCTCACCTTCGGTGATCACCTTCCACGCGGTACCCGTCTTGCCGGCGACGGTGTAGCCGGGGACCGCGGCCTGTTGGCCGGTGCCGTTCTCGGAGTGGATCACGTTCACCAGCATGTCGGTCACCGTGGCCGCGGTGGCCGCGCTCACCACGGTCCGGGTCTCCTGGGGATCGAGATGGAGGTCGTTGCCGTCCTCGGTGGTGATCGCCCGCACGACCCGGGGCTCGATGTAGAGGCCGTCGTTGGCGATCGCGTTGTAGGCCGAGTTGAGCTGCACGGTGTTGACGAGGACGCCCTGGCCGAACGAGATCGAGCCGAGGTCGCTGTCGTACCACTCGGTCCAGTCGCGCAGCCTGCCCTTGGTCTCCCCCGCCAGACCCAGCCCGGTCGGCCGGCCGAACCCGAAGGCGTCGAGGTAGCTCCACAAACCCTCGTGACCGAGCTCCTGTGCCATGCGGATCGTTCCGTTGTTCATCGAACGGCCGATGATCTGACGGATCGGATACGGGGCGGCGACGAAATCGGGGTCGTGATTTCGCTGGTCGAAGTCGTAGTCCTCGAACTCGACGACCACGGGCACCTCGACGAGGGTGTCGGCGTTCCAGCCGTTCTCCTCGACGACACCGGCGGCGGTGACCATCTTGATCACCGAGCCCGGCTCGAAGGCGGTGACGAGGGTGGCGTTGTAGTTGGGCACCACGCAGCCGCCGTCGACGGTGCGCAGGACGGTGGCCATGGCCAGGATCTCGCCGGTGCGGGGATCGGACACGACGGCGTTGGCCGACTCGGCCAGGGTCTCTTCACAGTGCTCGAGCAGGGCCTGCTCGGTGACGTACTGGATGCGATGGTCGAGGGTGGTGACGACGGTCGAGCCCTCTTCGGCCGCCTCGCGTTCGTAGATCCCGCCCGTGATCGAACCGAAGAGCCCTCGCTCGAGTCGTTCGTAGCCGGCGTTGCCGGTCATCTCGCTGTCGAACAGCGCCTCGAGTCCGAACACACCGACCTCGTCGGGGTCGACCCGACCGATGACAGGCCGTGCGAGCTCCCCGGCCGGGTAGACCCGCTCCTCGTCGACCGAGACGAAGACCCCCTCGAGAGCTGCGTCGTCGGTCTCGAACAGGGCGTCGAGGCGCGACATCGTCTCGTCGTCGATCGACTCGGCCACCACCCCCCAGCGGTCGCCGTCGAAGTCGGGAGCGAGCAGCTCGGCGACCGTCGACGCCTCCACACCAAGGGCAGGGGCCAGCAGGGCGGCGGTGGCGGCGGGGTTGTCGATCATCTGGGGGTCGACGGTGACCGAACGACCGGTGGTCGACGCGGCGAACACGAACCCGCTGCGGTCGGTGATCTCGCCGCGGTAGCCGGCCAGCACCCGCTCGCGGCTCCGCTGGTCCTCGCCGACCTCGCGATATTGCTCGGGACGGACCGCCTGCAGGTCGACCAGGACCCCGATGAACAGCGCGCCGACGAGGGCGAACGCGCCGAGCAGCACGAGGAGGCGGCGATGGTCGTCGTGATGACTCGACCGGGTCGAGCGCGTCATTCGCCGCCCTCGGTGGCCACCAGGTAGACGGGTTCGACGGCGCGCACCATGCCGAGTCGGAAGGCGCGTTGGAGAACGGTGTCGGGGGCGGAGGCGATGGCGACTTCGCGTTCGAGGCGACCGCGGTCCTCCTCGGCGGCGGCGATCTCGGACCGCAGGTCGTCGAGCTGACGCTGGCGGGCGACGAGGGTGGCGTGCACGATCGATACGGCGAACATGCCGGCGACGACGACGACGGCGGCCAAACCCATCAGTCGGCGGTGACGCGTTCGTCGGCTCTCGACCTTCGGGTCGACGACCCGAATCGACTGGCGCCGCTCGCGTGCTTCCCGCTCGGCCCGCCGCTCGGGCGCGGGGGTGGCACGCGTCGGGCGCCGCGTGCTGCGACGGACGGTCGACGTGCTCACGCTGCCACCCCGCTTCGACGTTCGATCACGCGAAGGCGGGCGCTTGCGGCGCGGGGGTTCTCGACCACCTCGCTGTCGGACGCCTTGCGGGCGGCGGGCCGCACGATCTCGAAGGGCGCCTCGGCCACGGCGACCGGCAGGCCTGGGGGGACGTCGACCGTCGAGCGGTCGCGGAACGCGTGCTTGACGATCTTGTCTTCGCCGGAGTGATACGTCAGCACCAGGCCACGGCCACCGGGGCACAGGGCGTCGAGCGCGACCTCGAGGCTGCGGTCGAGGATCTCGAGCTCGTCGTTCACATGGATGCGGATCGCTTGGAACGTCCGCTTGGCGGGGTGTCCACCGGTCCGCCGGGCGGCGGCGGGAATGGCGCCGACCACCACCTCGGCCAGCTGGGCCGTGGTCGAGAGCGGCCGAGCGGCGGCGATGGCCCGGGCGATGCGACCGGCGAAGCGTTCATCGGCGTTGCGCTCGAGGATCGCCCGCAGGCGCGCCTCGTCGTAGGTGTTGACCACGTCGTGGGCCGACAGCGCCGCGTCGGGATCCATCCGCATGTCGAGCGGGCCGTCGTGACGGAAGCTGAAGCCGCGGTCGGCAAGGTCGAGCTGGGGCGAGCTGACGCCGAGGTCGAACAGGAAGCCCGACAGCTGCTCGATCCCGAGGTCGTCGAGGATCTCTGCCAACCGATCGAACCGGGCGCGCACGATGGCCACCCTGTCACTGGCGTCGGTCAGCCGGGCCGATGCCGCCTCGATGGCGAGCGGGTCCTGGTCGATGCCGAGGAGGCGGAGCTGGGGGCAGGCGTCGAGCACGGCCAGCGCGTGGCCGGCACCGCCGAGGGTGGCGTCGAGGTAGACGCCGGCAGGCACGGGCGCCACGAGCGCCACGATCTCGTCGCGGAGCACGGGCGTGTGCGCGAACGAGGAGGGATCGGGACGCGCGGGGTCGGTCATGATCAGACCGGCGAGATCGGTTCGGTTCGAACCGGTCATCGGTAGCCCCCCGGACAATGGGCGCACGACAGGGTTTCTCTCCTGGTTCGTGCTAGAGGGGTAGCGGGCGGAGTTGTGGGGCAGAAGCACCCTTCTCCATTGCCCGGAAGGCAACCGATGAACGAGTCGATGAGCAGTGGTTCTCGCCGTTGCTCCTTTCAGGACCGGCGGGGCGGAAACGAGCAACGCCGCACAAGAGTTGGAGTCGGTCCCGCCTGGGACGCCGGTGGACTGATCGGTGGGCGGCTGGTGACTACAGGCCGAGACGCTTGATGGCGTCGGCCAGTTCGTCGCCGGCTTCGGACCCTTGTTCGGCCTGGAAACGTTCGGCGGGCCAGATCTCGACCCGGTCGAAGTTGCCGCTCACCACGACCTGATCGCCGAACCCGAGTTCGTCGAGCAGTTCGCGGGGCAGCGTGACACGGCCGGCAGCATCCAACTTCACGTCCCGAACGTTGCTCATGAACATTCGAAAGACGTTGAGTTCGAGATTGCCGGCATCACGCTCGGCCTTGAACCGTTCGGCCACCTCCCGGAACCCGTCCTCACTCCAAAGGCCGAGACAGCCGTCGAGACGTGTGACGAATCCCCGGCTGGCGACCGAGGCCCGGTAGGGCGCCGGCAGCACGACTCGACCCTTGCGGTCGAGCGCATGTTCGTACTGGCCGACAAACACCGGAGTGACTCCAACTTTCAAGCAGCGGCGGCCAAGCGCCGGTCCCAGATGACCGACGAATGACCAACGAGGAACTCAGCCCGGGCGGCGCCGCCGTCCGGATCGTACGACCCATCTGGTGACTCTCGTCTGGGCTGATCTCCCACTGCGTGACACCATATGACACTCCGCCCCACTGGGCAACCATTTCCCACACGTTCTGCGCGTGGATTCTCACGCAAGGTGAGAACGAGTGTTCGAAATCACATCGATGTCACCTCCCTGAGCTGGGCAAACGCGACGGGTGAGGGGGCAGGCACCGGGGGTGGGTTTTTTCCCAGGCCGATACGGTCGAGGTCGTGGTACGCACCCAGGACGACGACTCCCCGGCCGCGTCGTGGCTGGTCGAGCGCTGGGACGACCCCGCCTCGACGGCCCACCACCGCGCACTCCCCGACCCACTCCGCCCCACGATCTGGGTGGAGCAGCCCTCGACGCGGGCCCTGGTGCTCGGGTCGACTCAGACCGAGGCGGCGTTGGTCGGCGACGGGAGCGACGCTCGGGCCGACGGCTGGGAGGTCACCCGCCGCCGCAGCGGCGGCGGGTTGGTCGTGATCGACCCGGCCGTCACCGTCTGGGTCGACGTCCTGGTCCCCAAGGGGCACCCCCACTGGCGCGACGACATCGGCCGGGCCTTCCACTGGGTCGGAGATGCCTGGGCCGCGGCCCTGTCGGCCGTGCTTCCCGGCACCTCCTCGGTGGTCCACCGGGGCGCTGCGGTCGACGCCGATGTCGGCCGTGTCGTCTGTTTCGGCGGGCTGGGCCACGGCGAGGTGACGATCGAGGGGGCCAAGGTCGTCGGACTCTCCCAACGCCGCAGTCGCGAGGGGGCCCGGATCCAGGGGCTCGCAGTCCTCCACCACGATCCGTCGACCCTCACCCGTCACCTCGCCACGCCACTGCCCCGCCACGCGACACCATCCGACCTGAAGGTCGGGGTCCCCGGACTCGGCCGCGACGCCGCTCACGAGCTGGTCGAACCGCTTCGCGCTGCCGTCGTGGCGGCGGTCATCTCGTCGACCGGCTCGAGAGGCCAGCGTTGACCAAGCCGCCGAAACGGGCGGCAGGCCCGAGCCCGGTTGACTAGCTTCGCGCCCCATGGGCAGGGCGCTGGTGCTGAATGCGACGTACGAACCGATCGGGGTCGTCTCCGCGCGCCGTGCCGTCACCCTGCACCTCGACGGCAAGGTCGACGTGTTGGCCGACGCCGGCGACCATCTCCAGAGCGAGCGGCTCACCGTGACCATCCCCTCGGTGGTCCGGCTCCGCTACTACGTGCAGGTGCCGTATCACCGCACGGCCCACCTGAGCCGACGCGCCGTCTACGTGCGCGACGACCGGACGTGTCAGTACTGCGGGGCACGGGCCGAGAGCATCGACCACGTCGTCCCGCGGTCTCGGGGCGGGCCCCACGAATGGACCAACGTCGTCGCGTGCTGTCGCCGCTGCAACACGGCCAAGGGAGACCGCCTCCTCGCCGACACCTCGATGCGTCTGCGACGGGCGCCGATCGCTCCGGCCGGAGACCTGTGGGTGGCGGTGGCGGTGCCGTCGATCCCGGAGAGCTGGGATCCCTGGCTCGACCGCATGGCGGCCTGACACCGCCGGTGGCGGGGCAGCCCTCTGCCCGCCACACGCTCGATCCCCTGCGCTTCGCCAGTCGGCCCCTGACGGCGTAAAGTCGGCGCCATGCAGCCCACCTACACCGCTGAAGCCGAGGCCTTCCGCGAGAAGATGCAGGCCTTCCTGGCCGAGCACCTCCCCGCCGACTGGAAGGGCATCGGCGCCCTCGATGCCGAGGCCGCCCACCAGTTCTCCGTCGACTGGCGCAAGATCCTTGCCGACAACAAGCTCGTGGCCGCCAACTGGCCCGTCGAATACGGCGGTGCCGGCCTCACCGAGCTCGAAACGGTGATCATGGCCGAGGAGTTCACCAAGGCGGGCGTGCCGCTGCGGGGCGAGAACGACGCGTTCAGCATCCAGATGGTCGGCAACACGATCATCCAGTGGGGCACCGAGGAGCAGAAGCAGCACTTCCTGCCCCGGATCGTGTCGGGCGAGGACCTGTGGTGCCAGGGCTACTCCGAGCCCAACGCCGGCTCCGACCTCGGCAACCTCGGCTGCCGGGCCGAGCTCGACGGCGACGAGTGGCGCATCAACGGGCAGAAGATCTGGACCTCGGCCGGCCACCTGGCCAACTGGATCTTCGTGCTCACGCGCACCGACGCCGAGGCCGCCAAGCACCGCGGCATCACCTTCCTCCTGGTCCCGATGGATCAGCCCGGCGTCGAGGTCCGCCCGATCGAGATGATCAGCGGCCAGTCGGAGTTCAACGAGGTCTTCTTCACCGACGCCACCTGCCCCAAGGACAACGTGGTCGGCGAGGTCAACGGCGGCTGGGGTGTGGCCATGACCCTGCTCGGCTTCGAGCGCGGCGAGGCCGCCGCCACCACCCCGGTGGCGTTCCGAGCCGAGCTCGACCGCCTCCTCGCCCTCGCCACCGAGCGCGGCGTCAACGACGAGCCGCTGATCCGCCAGCGCCTGGCGTGGTGCTACTCCAAGGTCGAGATCATGCGCTTCCTCGGGATGCGCAGCCTGACCAAGTTCCTGTCGGGCGAGGGCCCGGGCCCGAACGAGTCGATCTTCAAGCTCTACTGGAGCGAGTACCACAAGATCGTCACCGAGCTCGCCGTCGACATCCTCGGCCCCGACGGACTCCACTTCGTCGGCAAGCTGCCCAACGGCGCCTTCGCCACCGACGAGCCCGGCGCCCCGAACCTGTCGGCATCGTGGATCGGTTCGTTCCTCAACGCCCGCGCCGGCACGATCTACGCCGGCTCCAGCGAGATCCAGAAGAACATCGTCGGCGAAATGGTCCTCGGCCTGCCCAAGGAACCCAAGACCGACAAGGGCCCCTGGAAGGACATCCCCAAGTAGCCTCGCTCCCGTGCTGGGAATCGATGCGTCCGCTCTGCTCGCCGTGGCCCGTCGGCCCGATCTGTGGGCCACGGCGCTGCGGGCCGGGGCCGAGCTGGCCCCGCGAGGTTGGTGGCGGCGCTCACCGTTTCTCCCCCTCCCCGACGAGGGTTGGCTGGCCTTCCGCCTCGAGACCGCCTACGGCGGCGACGGCACCGGGCCGATGCGAGCCGACGACCTGATCACCTGGCTCGAGTGGAAGCGGGACCGCTGAATCGACCCCGCCGAGGCGGGGTCGACGGGTTCGTCGGCCCCCGACCCGGACAGCTGGCCGGGCCCCGCTAAGGTCCCGGTGGTGACCACCAGTGAAGCGGCCCTGGACGACACCCGAGCGGCACGATTCTCCGCAGCGTTCCGAGCGATCTGTGACAGCGTGGAACGGGTGGTCCGCGGCAAACGGGACGTGGTCGAGCACGCCCTGCTCTGCCTCCTCGCCGGCGGCCACGTGCTGATCGAGGACGTGCCGGGCGTCGGCAAGACCACTCTGGCCAAGGCGCTGGCCCGCTCGATCGGCGCAGACCTGGGCCGGATCCAGTTCACCCCGGACCTCCTCCCCGGCGACGTCACCGGGCTGAGCGTCTGGAATCGCGAGAACTCGACGTTCGAGTTCCGACCGGGCCCGGTGTTCGCCGGCCTGGTCCTCGCCGACGAGATCAACCGGGCGTCGCCGAAGACGCAATCCTCCCTGCTCGAGGCGATGGCCGAGGGGCAGGTGACGATCGACGGGACGACCCGGGCGCTACCCCGCCCCTTCATGGTGATGGCGACGCAGAACCCCGTCGAGCAGGAGGGCACCTATCCCCTTCCCGAGAGCCAGCTCGACCGGTTCCTGATGCGGCTCTCGGTCGGCTATCCGGCCCGCGACGACGAGCTGGCCATCCTCGTGGCCCACGAGTCCGACGACCTGGTCGCCGACCTCCAGCCGGTGGCGACCGTCAACGACGTGCAGGCGATGACCCGCCTGGTCTCGAAGGTCCACATCGACCCCGATCTGCGCTCCTACCTGATCGACATCGCCGAGACGACCCGTCGCCACCCGTCGGTCGCCCTCGGCATGTCGCCTCGGGCGACCCTCAGCCTCCAGCGGGTGGCCAGGGCCCGAGCGGCGGCCGCCGGTCGGGGCTACGTGACCGACGACGACGTGAAGGCCGTCGCCCCTGACGTGATCGCGCACCGGCTCGTGCTGACGCCGGACGCGATGCTGCGCGGGGCAGACGACGCCTCGATCGTGGCCGAGGTGTTGGCCACGGTCCCCGTGCCCGGCGACCGCTACTGATGCGCCTGACGCGCGCCGGTTGGGGCCTGCTCGGCACCGCCGTCGCGTGTGGCGCGGTGGGCAGACTCTTCGGCACGGTCGAGCTCTATCTCCTGGCGGCGACGGCGCTGGCGTGCCTGCTGGTGGCGGTCGTGTTCGTCGGGTTCACCCGCCTGGAACTCACGGTGCGACGCACGGCGGCACCGACCCGCCTGCGGGTCGGATCGCCGGCCCGCATCGAGCTGGCGCTCACCAATCTGGCCCGGCTGCCGACGCCGCCGCTTCGGCTCGAGGACCGCCTCGGCGAGGAACGCTCGGCGATCGTGCACGTGGCCCCGGTCCGCCACGGGGCGACCTGCGTGGTCGCCTACCACCTGCCGACCCGCTCTCGCGGTCGACTCCGGGTCGGCCCCCTCCACCTCGTGGTCGGCGACCCGCTGGGCCTGGTGACCTCGCGCATCGATGCGACGGGCGGCGTCGATCTGGTCGTCCATGCCCCGCTCGACGACCTCGGCGCCCTCCACGCCCGCGCCGGCAACGACCCGTCGGCCGAGCAGCAGACCTCACGGGCCCTGGCCGCGGGCGGCGACGAGTTCTTCGCCCTCCGGCCCTACGTGGTCGGCGACGAGCTGCGCCGCGTCCACTGGCCGACGTCGGCCCGGCTCGGCGAGCTCGTGGTGAAGCAGGAGGAGCGGGCCAGGACCGGCCGGGTGACCGTGCTGTTCGACGTCCGCCGTGAGGCCTACACCGAAGCCGGGTTCGAGCGAGCGGTGTCGGCCGCGCTGAGCGTGCTGACCGCCGGCTGGCGAGGCGACGACTCCCTCCGCTACGCGACGAGTGCCAGCTCGGTGTTCACCGACCTGCGGTCCCGAGCCGAACTCGACGCGATCGACGAGCAGCTCGCCCTGATCACGCCGACCGGGTCGGCGTCGGTCGTGCGCACCCTCGATCAGCTCGGCCGGATCTCGCGCGGGGGCACCCTGGTGGTCGTCACCGGCGTCCCGTCCGAGCAGCTCGACTCGGCGATCGAGATGGCCGGTCGCCGCTTCAACGCCGTGACGGTCATCTATTGCGAGCCACATGGCGACTCGACATCTCGCCAGGCGTCGCCCGGCGGGGCGACGGTGGTGTCGGTCGACGGACACCATTCGCTGCCCGAGGTCTGGGGGCGGCGATGAGCGGTCCCCGTACCGCGCCGGCCGGCCTCGAGGTCGCCGCCTTCCTCCTCGTCCCCGCGGCCGCGTGGGGTTTCGTGCGGATCTTCGAGACCCCCGACGACGTCGTGCCCGTCGTCGGGGCAGCCCTGGCCAGCGCCGGTCTCGCGATCCTGGTCCGGCGAGCCGGACTCGGCCTGATCGTGTCGGCACTGGTGTCGCTGGCGGCGGTCGCCGCCCTGGTCGTGCGACGCTTCGCGCCCGGCACCGGACGTCTGGGGGTCATCCCCGACGGCGACACGCTCACCGTGCTGCGCGAGCTCGGGCGGGCCGGGGCCGAGGAGTTCTCGTCGGTGCGCGCGCCGGTCGAGGCGACCGATCCCTTCCTGGCGGCGGCGATGGTCGCAACCTGGGTGATGGCCTGGTTGACCGACTGGGGCGCCAACCGCCTCCGGCTCGCCTTCGAGCCTGTGCTCCCGGCCGGACTCTTGTTCGCGTTCAGCTCGATCCTCGGGTCCGGGGCCTACCGCCGATCGTCGACGGTGCTCTTCCTCGGAGCCGTCATGATCTGGGCCCTCACCCAGCGCCACGTCGGTCTCAGCCGCCACGAGGTGTGGTTGGCCGAGGACCGTCGCCGCGGGCTGGCGGCCGTCACCCGCTCCGGTGTCGCCGTCGCCCTCGTCGCCTCCCTCCTCGGCCTCACGCTCGGCGCCCGTCTCCCCGGCGCCGATGCCAACGAGCTGATCGAGTGGCGGACGACGACCGAGGGTCCACGGCGGGTCGTGAGCCCCTTTGTCAATCTCAGCGAACGACTCGTGTCGAACGACGACAGCGTCCTGTTCCGGGTCACAGCCGACCAGCCGTCCTACTGGCGACTGGCCGGCCTCGACACCATCGAGGGCGACGCGTGGACGATCACCGACGACTTCGTGGTGTCGGAGGGCGTGCTGCCCGGCGAACTCCCGCGCCTCGGAGCGACCAAGACCGTCACCCAACGCTTCGAGATCGTGAACCTGGCCGAGATCTGGCTGCCGGCCGCCTACGCCCCGGCCGTGCTCAGCGACGCCAACGTCGAAGCCACCTGGAACTCCGAGACCGCGTCGCTCACCGTCTCCCAGGAGTCGGACGACTCCGACGGCGCCACCTACCGGGTCGAGTCGGTCGTCCCGGTCTACTCGGCGGCCGAGCTGGCGGCGGCGCCGACCGACGTGCCCAGCGAGATCGCCGAACGCTACCTGGCCCTCCCCGACGACCTGTCGCCGGAGGTCGCCCGCCAGGCCGAGGCGGTGACGGCCGGTGCGACGAGCCGCTACGAGCAGATGTTGCGGCTGCAGGATTGGTTCCGAACCTTCGACTACTCGCTGGACCTCGGCCCCCGGGGCGACGACCCGGTCGAGACCTTCCTCGATGAGCGGGTCGGGTTCTGCCAGCAGTTCTCGGGCACGTTCGCGCTGATGGCCCGCCAGCTGGGCGCCCCGGCCCGCGTCGCCGTCGGCTTCACCTGGGGCGACCCCGTCGATACTGCGTCGTCGGATGAGACAGCATCGCTGGACGAGAGCGCGTCATTGGACGGGACAGCCCCGCTGGACGGCGCGACGACATACGAGATCACGAGCCGTCACACCCACGCCTGGCCCGAGGTGTGGTTCGAGGGACTCGGGTGGGTCGCCTTCGAGCCGACGCCGACCCGGGGCGCCCCGGATGCCGGCTACACCAACCTGTCGCCTCGGCAGGACTCGCTCGTCGACCCGGTGACCGACGACGCGACCACGCCGACCACGGCCCCGGCGCTGCCGTCGGATCCGACCACGGTGCCGTCCTTCCTCGACCCGGCTCCCGTCGACGCCGACGGCGGGTCGCTCGTGGCAACCGACGATGGCGGCATCTCCGTGCCGTGGCCGGTCCCGGCGGTGCTCGGGGTGGCCGCGGCGTGGGCGGTCGGTGTGCCGGCACTCCGAGCGGCGCGCTGGCGGCGACGCCGGGATCGGGCCGTCGGCCCCCTCGAGCGGATCGAGGTCGCCTGGGCCGAAGCCACCGAGGAACTCGGGGGCGGCTTCGGGCTCCGACGTCGCCCGACCGAGACCCGCGCCGAGTTCGCGTCACGCACGATCGACGACCGACGACTACCCGTGGGGGTGCTCGGCGAACTTGCCGCCCTGTCGACGGCGTCGCGCTACCGACCGGCCGTGGCAGCCGCCGCTGGTGGAGGCGACGGCGGCTCCGCGCCGGAGGCGCCCCTCTCCCCCGACGAGGTGTCGGCGGCACGAGCCGACGAGCTCAGCGAACTCCTGGTGCAGCGGGTGAAGGACCGGTCACCGCGGACTCGACGCCTCCGCCGAGCCCTCGACCCCCGAACCGCCGTCCGCTAGCCGTCGGCCTGACCGATGGCAAGGGCCTGGGCTCAGGCCTCGTCGGCCTCGTCGGCCGCTTCCTCGTCGGCCCGGCGCCGGAGGTTGGGGTTGGCGGCTCGCACGGCCGACGACAGGTGGGCCACACCGGCCTTGCCCATCATGCGCAGGTTGCGTTCGAACCCGAAGCTGGCGAGCAACATCACGAGGAAGCCGACGAACGACAGCAGGAAGTGGGTGCGCAGCGCACCGACCATCAAGGCGAGGCCGACGACGAAGGCGGTGACCGACCACTTCAGCGAACCGAGTGCATGCCGGTAGACCGACGTCTGACTGACCGAACGAGCCAGACGCGGATCCGATTCGTGGAGATGCTTCTCGATCTCGTTGAGGATCTTCTGTTCGTTTTCGGAGAGCGGCATCTCGCTGTGCACCTCGGGTCCGGACGCTGCCAGTCAAGCCTAGCTCGCCCAACCGGCCCATGTAGTGTCGCGCAGGTCGGCGATTTCGACAACGCCCAATGTGAGCATCGTCACACCTATCGGCGTCGCGCCGGCCGGCAGTAGGGCGGCCGAACCGGCCATCGGTCACCCCGACGAGCGCCCGGAAGGGCGCTCGTCTCGTGGGTCGTCCGGCCCCCACTGTTGCTCGCCGCTGCGACGCCGCCGGAGTCCACCCGGCCCGAGGAGGGTGGCCGGCCCGATCGCGGCGTCGCCGAACCGTTCGCGGATGGAGTCGACGGCGGCGTCGGTCGCCTCGACGCGCTCGTCGTGGATGCGGGGCGCGTGGGGAGCCTCCTCGGCCGCAGCGGGCCCGACGGTCGCGAGATCCTCGAAGGTCAGCTGATCGGACCGTTCGACCGTGAGACCGGTGGCGCCGACCCCGAGCAGACGAACCCCCGGGGAGAGGTCGACCCGTTCGAGCAGGGTGTGAGCGTTGCGGGTGATCACCCCACCGTTGTCCGTCGGACGAGGCAAGGTGATCGATCGGGTCGCCGTGTCGAACGACGGCGTCCGGACCTTGATCGTGACCGTCCGGCTCCGCAGTCCGTGGCGCCGAAGTCGCGCGGCGACGGCGTCGGCCATCCGGACGACCTCCCGCCGGATCGCGTCGAGGTCGTGGAGGTCGGAGGCGTAGGTCTCCTCGTGGCTGATCGACTTGGCGGCCCGGTCGGGTTCGACGGGACGGTCATCGATGCCATTGGCCACGAGGTGGAGGTGGTGCCCCTGGGCCTGGCCGACCGCTCCACAGAGCGTCGTCACCGGCAGATCGGCCAGCTCCCCCACCGTGTCGACGCCGAGGCGCTGGAGCTTCTCCGCCGTCTTGGGCCCCACTCCCCACATCGCCCGGATCGGCAGCGGACGCAGGAACCCTTCGACCCCGGCCGCGGTCACCACCTTCACCCCGAGTCCTCGGACCACCCGCCGCCCGTCGATGTGGGGCTTGGCCGCTTCCGAGGCGAGCTTGGCGACCAGTTTGGACGGTGCCACCCCGACCGAGCACGGCAACCGCTCGGCCTCCCAGATGCGGTGCCGGATCGTGCGGGCGATCTCGGCGGGGTCGCCCTGGAGCCGGGTCGCGCCTCGGACGTCGAGGAAGGCCTCGTCGAGTGAGAGGGGCTCGACGAGGGGCGTGATCGAGGCGAACACCTCCATCACCGAGCGGCTCACCTCCTGATAGTGGGCGTGGTTGCCCGACAGGAACACGGCGTGGGGGCAGAGCTGGCGCGCCCGCCGACTCGGCATGGCCGACCGCACGCCGTACACACGGGCGTCGTAGTTCGCGGCGGCCACGACCCCTCGGTCACCGGTGCCGCCGACGACGACCGGTCGCCCCTTCAGCGTCGGGTCATCCCGCATCTCGACCGACGCGTAGAAGGCATCCATGTCGACGTGGAGGATGCCGGGAGCCGCGGGGACGGAGCCGCCGGCCGCGGTCACAACCGAACGATCGACCGATCGGCCGCCGACGAGCCCTCGAGGCGATACGCGAACGTCCGACCGTCGGAGACCCCGTCGTGGAGGTGCTCCAACATCGGTTCGGCCACCCACCGCGGGGCGGAGGCGAGGCGGTCGGCGACCTCCTCGACGGCGACGAGATCGACAGCGACGACGATCCGGTCGGGATCGTCGATCTGGACCTCACCGCTGTAGGAGACAGCGGCGTGGACCTCGCAGCGACTCCGGAAGCCGAAGCCGGGGGCCACCACCTCGACGACGTAGAGCGGACCCTCCCAGGCCGGTACGGCCAGACCGGTCTCCTCGACGACCTCGCGGGTGAGCGCTTCGAGTGGCACCTCTCCCGGGTCGACCACCCCTCCCGGCGTCGACCAGTCGGTGGCGCCGTTGCGGCGTCGGTTCTCGACCATGACGACCGCACCGTCGGGGTCGCGCAGCACCCCGCTGGCGACCTCCCAGGCACGCAGGCCGTCGGGGCCCGGTTCGGGCACGTAGTGATCGGGGGACGACGCCATCGGCACAGCTTGGCAGACCGAAGGACCGACCACACGGCCGGGCTCGGTGACGGCCTACCATCGGAGGAGCCGTCCGACAGCTCGTCGACGGCCGAGCCTCGACCTCCCGTGGACCTCCGTTGAACGACACCTCCGACCAACCTGGCGATCTCGAACCCCGCGAGCCCGATGCTTCCCCGATGCCGTTCGAGGGCTTGCAGGCCCCCGCACCGATCGAGCGAGCGCCCGAGCCGATGGCCCGATGGCTCGCCTTCGTCGGGGTGGCTGTCGGCGGTCTTCTCGGCGGCCTGATCGGCTTCGGCACCGGCGATCTCCTCGGCGGGTCGTCGACGTGGGCCGCCTTCGGCGCCCTCGTCGGTGCCCTGGTGGGCGCCATCGGGGTGGGCGTGGTGGCGTCGCTGACCCTGCAGGCCATGGGCGAATGGAAGGCCGTGCACCACCCGGAAGACGAACGACCGTGACCGACTCGCCGCCGACCACCCCCCGACCGAACGGGCCCGACCCCACGACGCTGCTCGATCTCGGCATCCGCCTCGCCCACCAGGCCGGCGCCCTGGCGGTGGCGATGCGATCCGACGCGGTCGCCGACGGCGCCACCGCCACCAAGTCGACGGCAACCGACCTCGTCACCGCGGCCGACAAGGCCAGCGAGGCGCTGATCGTCGATGGGATCCTGGCCGAGCGGCCGGACGACGGTGTGCTCGGCGAGGAGGGCAACGACATCGTCGGCACCAGTGACGTCCGCTGGATCATCGATCCGATCGACGGCACCACCAACTACGTCTACGGCATCGAGGCCTTCTGTGTGTCGATCGCCGCCGAGGTCGACGGGGTGGTCGTCGCCGGCGTCGTCCACGATCCGGTTCGCCTCGTCGACTGGGTCGCCACCCTCGGCGGTGGTGCCTATCGCGACGGCGTCCGCCTCCAGGTCGGGACGCCGCCACCCCTCGAGCGTGCCCTCGTCGCGACCGGCTTCGGCTACGACGCCGGTCGCCGCCGGGATCAGGCTCGCATCCTCTACTCGCTCCTTCCCGAGGTGCGCGACATCCGCCGCTTCGGAGCCGCCGCGCTCGACCTGTGTGCCGTCGCCGAAGGCCGGGTCGATGCCTACTACGAGCGGGGGCTCAACGCCTGGGACCTGGCCGCCGGTGCGCTGATCGCCACCGAGGCGGGCGCGATCGTCGACGATCTGCTCGGAGGGCCGGCGAGTCCGGCGTTCACCTTGGCGGCGCCGCCGGGGCTCCACCACGCCCTCGGTCGTCGGCTCCTCGGCCTCGCCGCTCGCGACACCCGCTGAGGTCGACGCCCGCCGCGATCGGGACGTTCGAGACGGTTCGCGATCGGGACCACGAGTCGCTCGATCTGGGCGATGACCAACATCGGGCGCCGGTTTCAGGCACCATGTTGGCTGTGCAGACCAGGATTCTCACCGTCGAGGACGACGAACGCATCCGTCAGGCCGTGAAGCTCGCGCTCGAAGACGAGGGCTGGAACGTCGACGAGGCCGACACCGGCGAGGCCGCGCTCGAGCGCTTCACCGGCCAGCCGGCCGACGTCGTGCTGATCGACATCATGCTCCCCGGGATCGACGGCTTCGAGGTGTGTCGGTCGATCCGACGCAACAGCGACGTGCCGATCATCATGGTCACGGCGCGCAACGACACCCACGACGTCGTCGCCGGTCTCGAGGCCGGCGCCGACGACTACCTCACCAAGCCGTTCGCTCCCAAGGAACTGTCGGCCCGCATCCGAGCGCTCCTGCGCCGGGCCCGGAACTCCGACCAGGGGACGATGGAGCGCATCGACGTCGGCGAGCTGTCGATCAGCCCCGACGAAGGCGTCGTGGCCAAGAACGGCGAGGAACTCCACCTCACCAAGACCGAGTTCAAGCTGCTCGTCGAGCTGGCGTCGCAACCCGGCAAGGTCTTCAGCCGCGAGGTGCTCCTCGAGCGGGTGTGGGGATACGACTACTTCGGCGACGGCCGGCTCGTCGACGTCCACATCCGTCGGCTGCGCACGAAGGTCGAGAGCGACCCGGCCAACCCGCGCTACGTGGTGACCGCGCGGGGCCTGGGGTACAAGCTCCAGTCGTGATCCGATGAAACGTCGGCCTCGCCTGGGTCTTCGGGCTCGGGTCACGCTCTACTACGCGGTCGGAGCCCTGCTGATGTCGTCGTCGGTCGCGCTGTCGACCTTCGCCCTCGCCCAACGGGAACTGGTCAACGACCTCGAGGAGAGCGCCCACGCCCAGGCATTCTCCAACGCCCGCCGGCTGCGATCGAACCTCCAGCGCGCCATCGACTCGACCGCGGCGGCCGCCGCGGAGGCCGACGACGGCGAGGAGCCCACCACCGACTCGGTCCGCGAGCTGCTCGAGCTGACGCTGCGAGCCAATCAGGCCCAGGTGCTGTTGGTGCCCGAAGACGGCCAGGACCGTTCGCTGTCGGGGCTCGAGAGCCGCAACATCCCGTCGGAGTTGCGGGCGCTGGTGGCGGCCGGCGAACCGGCCTCGATGCGCTACGTGACGCCGGAGGGCACGCTCCGCTACGCCGTCGGTCTCCGCTTCGCCGACCTCGACGTCGACTACTACGAAGTGGTGCCGGTCGACGACCTTGTCGACACCCTCGCCAGCCTCCGGGTCATCCTCGTCGGCGTGTCGGCGGCGACGATCCTCACCGGTGGCCTGATCGGGTTCTGGTCGGCGCGACGGGCCCTGCAGCCGCTCGGTCAGGTGTCGCGGGCTGCCGAGGCGATCGCCAGCGGCGACATCGACACCCACCTCGACTCCTCCGGCGACCCCGACCTCGAACCGCTGACCCACTCGTTCAACTCGATGGTCGACACCCTGCGCGAGCGGATCGAACGAGACGAACGGTTCGCCTCCGACGTCAGCCACGAGCTCCGTTCGCCGCTGATGACCCTGGCCGCCTCGGTCGAGGTGCTCGAACGGCGTGAGGACGAGCTGTCCGACACCGCCCGCAAGGCCGTGGAGCTCCTCGGCAAGGACGTCCGCCGATTCCAGCGGCTGGTCGAGGACCTGCTCGAGATCTCTCGAATGGACCTCGGCGCGGTGTCGCTCGACCTGAGCCCGATCGTCTTGGGCGACTTCCTCCGCTTCGTCGTCGAGCAGTCGCGCACCCCCGAGGTGCCGGTGCAATACCACGAACGCTTCGCCGACCTGGTGGTCGTCGCCGACAAGCGACGCCTCGCGCAAGCGATCACCAACCTGATCGACAACGCGTCGAAGTACGCGGGTGACGCCACCGCGGTGCGGTTCCAGCGGATGGGCCAGCAGGTCCACATCGTGGTCGAGGACGGTGGACCCGGTGTCGCCCCCCAGGACCGTGAGCGAATCTTCGACCGGTTCACCCGCGCCGGCGCCGACGCCGGCCGTCGTGATGTGGCGAAGGGCGTCGGCCTCGGCCTGTCGCTGGTGACCGAGCACGTCCGGCTCCACGGCGGGCAGGTCTGGGTCACCGACCGACTCGACGGCCACGACGGCGCTCGTTTCGTGATCGAGCTGCCGATCGGCGACCCGGAACGCGTCGACGAGATGGCGGAGGTGGCGGTGTGAGCGGGGCGTCGCGTCGTGCCGGGACCGTGGTCGGCCTCGGGGTGCTGCTCGCCTCGCTGGCCGGCGGCTGCGTGCTCGGCGCCGACGAGGACGCGTCGCCGCTGGCGTCGGTGCCCGACGATCTGCTGTCGCCGACGACGTCGCAGGCCACGACGACGACCGAGGCCCCGGCCGAGCCGAGCGAGTTCGGACTCGACCTCTTCTGGCACATCAACCAGGGCGAGGGCCAGCGAGCGCTGATCAAGGTGTCGCGACCGCGCGACACCGCCGCGGACCCGACGACCGCGCTGGCCGAACTCGTGGCCGGACCGACCGAGGACGAGCTGGCCGCCTACGCCGAACTCGGCACCCTCTTCCCGTTGGTCGACGAGCTGTTGGCCCCGACGCTGACGATCGCCGAGGGCACGGCGACGGTGACGGTGAGCGACGAGTTCGAGCTGCGGGTCAACGACGCGGCCAAGATCCCGGTGGCCGAGGAACTGGTCTGCACCCTGACCGAGTTCGACTCGGTCACCGGGGTCGTCGTCGTCGACACCGAGGGCCCGATCCCCCTGACCAACCGGGCGGCCGAGACGATCACCGGGCGCGCCGAGCGCGGCGACTACGGCTGCGACGAGTCGATATCACTGGCCGACATCGAGGTCGACGACGAGTCGACCGAGGACGAGAGCTGACCTCGCCGTCGCTCAGGCGAAGAACTNNACGTCCCAGAGCTGGGGGTTGACGAACTTGAGTTCCTTGACGGCCTCGGAGATCGGCACTCGCACCACCCGATCGGCGACCAGGGCCACCATCTCGCCCCACGCTTCGTCGTGCACGGCATCGATGGCCGCGGTCCCGTACCAGCTCGACAGCACGCGGTCGTAGGCGGTCGGACTGCCGCCCCGCTGGACATGGCCGAGGATCGTCACCCGGGTCTCGTAGCCGGTGCGCTTCTCGATCTCGGCGGCCACCCGGTTGCCGATGCCGCCGAGTCGGATATGGCCGTACTCGTCGTACGCGTCCTCGGGGTGGTCGATCGTGCCGGGGATCGGCTTGGCGCCCTCGGCCACCACGACGATCGAGGCGTAGCGGCCCTTGTCGTGGCGACGGGTCAGCGAGCTGCAGACCTCGTCGATGTCGAAGGGCTCCTCGGGGATCAGGGTCATCGTCGCACCGCCGGCGAGGCCCGCCCACGTGGCGATGTGGCCGACGTGGCGGCCCATCACCTCGACCACCATCACCCGGTTGTGGGATTCGGCGGTGGTGTGGAGCCGGTCGATCGCCTCGGTGGCGATCGTGACCGCGGTGTCGAAGCCGAAGGTGCGCTCGGTGACGCCGATATCGTTGTCGATCGTCTTGGGCACCCCGACGATCGGGAAACCCTCCCGGTGGAGTTCGGCCGAGCACGACAGGGTGCCCTCGCCCCCGATGGCGATGATCGCGTCGAGGTCCAGGGCCTCGATGGCAGACCCGACCCGGTCGATGCCGCCGGCGTCCATGTAGGGGTTGATGCGGCTGGTCCCGAGGATCGTGCCGCCGCGGGGCAGGGTGCCGCGAAGGGCCGCGATGTCGAGGGGCACGATCTCCTGGTCCATCACCCCCCGCCACCCGTCGATGAAGCCGATGCACTCGTCGCCGTAGTGCTTCACGCCCTTGCGTACCGCGCCGCGGATCACTGCGTTGAGCCCGGGGCAGTCGCCGCCTCCGGTGAGAATGCCGACTCGCATCGTCTCCTGGACCTCCAGATTCCTTGGACATGGCGCTCGAACGCCGAAGCGATCGAGTCTGGGGTGATCCGTGACGTCGTTGTCGACCGACCGTCCCGCACACAACGGGGTGCCGACAGCATATGGTCGACGGCAGCGAGCCAAAGCCAGTTCCTGGAGGTTCTTCGTGGCCATCGTGATCGCCCTCGACGCCGGCACCACCGGTGTGCGAGCCCTCGCCATCGACGAGACCAGCTCCATTCGCGGTCTGTCGTACCGGGAGTTCCCCCAGTACTTCCCGGAGCCGGGCTGGGTCGAGCACGATGCGAACGAGATCTGGGCCGCGATCTGCGAGGTGATCGCCGAACTGGCGCCCACCCTCGACGAGGCGCCGGTGGCGATCGGGATCACCAATCAGCGCGAGACCGTGGTGGCCTGGGACCGTCGCACCGGCGAGCCCCGACATCGGGCGATCGTGTGGCAGGACCGACGAACGGCCGAATGGTGCGAGCAGGCCGAGGCCGACGGCCACCTGCCCCTCGTCGCCGACCGCACCGGCCTCCGCCTCGACCCGTATTTCTCGGGCTCGAAGATGCGGTGGCTCCTCCACGAGGGTGGGGTGGCTGCCGACGGAGACCTGGCGTTCGGCACGATCGACACCTGGCTCATCTGGAAGCTGACCGACGGCGCGGTCCACGCCACCGAGCCGTCGAACGCCTGCCGCACCCTGCTCTTCGACATCGACGCGCTCGGCTGGTCGCCCGAGCTGTGCGACCTCTTCGACGTGCCCTTGGGTTCGCTCCCCGAGGTACGTCCCACGTCTGGCCGCTTCGGCGTCACGGCCGACACAACCGCACTGGGAGCGGGCGTGCCGATATCGGGTGTGGCCGGCGATCAGCAGGCCGCCCTGTTCGGCCAGGCGTGCTTCGAGTCCGGCATGACCAAGAACACCTACGGCACCGGCAGCTTCGTCCTGATGAACGCCGGCAACGAGCGGCCCCCAGCGGTCGACGGCATGCTCGTGTCGGTGGCGTGGACCCTCCCGGGGCCCGACGATGCCGCCCCCGCCCCCACCTACGCCTACGAGGGGTCGATCTTCGTGACCGGGGCGGCGATCCAGTGGCTGCGCGACGGGCTCGAGATCATCGACGAGGCCGCCGAGATCGGCCCGCTGGCCGAGTCGGTCCCCTCCAGCGACGACGTCTTCCTCGTCCCGGCGTTCGCCGGCCTCGGCGCGCCGTGGTGGGACCCGTTCGCCCGCGGCACGATCGTGGGCCTCACGCGAGGCACCACTCGCGCTCACCTGGCGCGGGCCACCGTCGAGTCGATGGCCTACCAGGTGCGGGGCGTGGTCGACGCCATGGCCGCCGGCATGACCGGCGGCGCCCTCACCGAGCTACGGGTCGACGGCGGTGCGTCGGTGATGGACCTCTTGCTCCAGATTCAGGCCGACCAGCTCGGCGTGCCGGTCGTCCGCCCCGAGAACCAGGAGACCACCGCGCTCGGGGCCGCCTACCTCGCCGGTCTGGCCGAGGGTGTGTGGGCCGATCTCGGCGACGTGGGCGCCGCCTGGCGGGCCGACGTCGAGGTCACGCCGACCGCCGACCGAGCGGCGGCGGACGCGACCTACGAACGCTGGAGCGAGGCGGTCCGCCGCAGCCAGGGTTGGGCCCGACAGCCCCGTTCTTGACCGTTCGGTCAAGTCCTCCCTACGCTCGGGGTGACCATGACCGATACCGACTCCGACCGGCAGCTCACCCCCCGCGGCCGCGATCGGCGCCAGGCGCTGCTCGACTACGCGACGCAGCGATTCGCCGAACAGGGGTTCCATCCCACCTCGGTCGCCGACATCGTCGACGGCATCGGCGTCGGCAAGGGCGTCTTCTACTGGTACTTCCCGTCCAAGGACGACCTCCTCCTCGAGATCCTCCGCGAGGCCCTCTACCACCTCCGATCCGCGCAGAAGGCTGCGATCGACGGCGCCGGCCCGCTCGACCGACTCGAGCGCGGCGTTCGACTGTCACTCGACTGGTCGGCCGCCCACCCCGAAGTGATCCGCCTCGCCATGTTCGCCTGGACCGAGGAACGCTTCGCCCCGGCCGTCCGACGGGGCCGACAGGTGACGATCGCCGACACCGCTCGCCACGTCCAGGCCGCGATCGACGAGGGCCTGATCGCGGATGGTGACGCCGAGTTGTTGGCCGCGTCGGTCGTCGCCCTCACCGACGAACTCGGTCGCCAGCTCGCCCTTTCCAACACCGAGGGCCCGATGCCGGCCGACCCCGCGGTGGCCGATGCCGCGGTCCGCATGGTGCTCGGAGGGCTGGCCGGGTCCTGACAGCCGCGGCAGGATGTCCCCATGGGGACCGACGCCGCACTGCTCTACAACCCGTTCGACCCGGAGTTCCGGGCCGACCCCTACCGGTTCTACGACCGCCTCCGGGTCGAGCAACCCGCCCACCGCTCCCCCGCCGGGCTCGTGGTGCTCACCCGCTACGACGACGTGGTGCAGACGCTTCGCAATCCGGCGATGAGCCGCGACGTCGAGACGACGGCCACGCCCCGCACCGATCCCATCTCGGTCCGGCGCCGTGAACGCGCCCAGGCCGGCACCAAGACGATCCTGAACCTCGATCCGCCCGACCACACCCGGCTCCGACGGCTCGTGTCGAAGGCGTTCACGCCCCGAGCGGTCGAACGTCTCCGGGGCCGGATGGAGCAGCTCGTCGACGACGTGCTCGACCGCGCCGAGGAGCGCGGCCGGATGGAGCTCGTCGACGAACTCGCCTTCCCCATCCCGTTCCAGGTGATCTCGGACCTCCTCGCCCTGCCCGACGAGCGGGCCGACGACATCCGGGAGTGGAGCCAGCTGCTCACCGCCTCGCTCGAGCCGACCGTGTCGCTCGAGATGTTCGATGCGGCCGACGAGGCGGCGCTCGCCCTGCGGGCCCACCTGGCCGAGATCATCGCCGACCGCCGCAACGACCTGGGCGACGACGTGCTGTCGGCGCTGATCGTGGCCGAGGAGGACGGCGAACGGCTCAGCGCCGAGGAGCTGTTGTCATTCGTCATCCTGCTCTACGTCGCCGGCCACGAGACCACGGTGAACCTCATCGGCAACGGCGTCCTCGCCCTGCTCGGCAACCGCTCCGAACTCGACCGCTGGCGCGACGACCCCGGCCTCGACGCCACCGCCGTCGACGAGCTCCTCCGCTACGACGGTCCGGTGCAGCACACGGTGCGGGTGGCGACCGGGCCGATGAGCTTCCACGGCGTCGACGTCGACGCGGGCGACGCCCTGCTGTGTGTGCTCGGCGCCGCCAACCGCGACCCCGCCGTCTTCGACCAGCCCGGCGAACTTCGGCTCGACCGGGCGAACGCCGCCCAACATCTCGCCTTCGCCTCCGGCATCCACTACTGCCTGGGCGCATCGCTGGCGAAGCTCGAGGCCGGGGTGGCGATCAGCCAGCTGATCCGCCGGTTCGACCGGCTCGAACTGCTCGAGGAGCCCGAATTCCGCGATCGGCTCACGATCCGCGGGGTCGAGCGGATGGAGCTGGACGTCAGCCGTTCGGGGTGAGGTCCGGCAGGGCCCGCCGCAGGTTGCGGATCGCCTGCTGGGTCCGCTGCTCGTTCTCGATCAGCGCGAAGCGGACGTGGCCTTCGCCGCCAGGCCCGAAGCCCTCGCCTGGCGACGTGGCCACCGCGGCCTCGTTGACCAACTTCGAGGCGAACTCGACCGAACCCATGTGGGCGTAGGGCTCGGGGATCTTGGCCCACACGAACATCGTGCCCCGGGGCCGCTGGACCTCCCAGCCGATGCGCTCCAGCCCGTCACAGAGCACATTGCGACGGCTCTCGTAGATCGCCGTCACCTCCTTGGGGTGCTCGGTGGCCTCGTTGAGGGTGACCGTGGCAGCGATCTGGATCGGCTGGAACGTGCCGTAGTCGAGGTAGCTCTTCAGCTTGGCCAGCGCCGCGATCACCTCGGCGTTTCCGGCCAGGAACGCCACCCGCCAGCCGGCCATCGAGAACGACTTGGTCATCGAGTACAGCTCGACGCAGCAGTCCTTGGCGCCGTCGACCTCGAGGATCGAGGGCGGGACGTAACCGTCGAAGCCCATGTCGGCGTACGCGTTGTCGTGGACCACGATCAGGTCGCGGCTCTTGGCGAACTCGACGATCTTCTCGAAGAACGCGAGGTCGACACAGACGCCGGTCGGGTTGTGGGGGAACGACAGCACGAGGGTCCGCGGCTTGGGCCACGAGTACTCCCAGGCCCGCTCGAGGTTGGCGATGAACTCGTCGCCCTCGGCGAGGGGCACCTCGCGGATCGCGGCGCCGGCGAAGATCGGCCCCCAGATGTGGATCGGGTAGCTGGGGGCGGGCACCAGGGCGGCGTCGCCGGGCGACAACAGGACCCACATCAGGTGGGTGAACCCCTCCTTGGCGCCGATCACGTTGATGATCTCGGTGCCGGGATCGAGGTGCACACCGAAGCGGCGCTCGTAGAGGTTGGCGGCCGCCTCACGCAGCTTGGGAATGCCCTTCGACGCCGAGTAGCGATGGTTCTTGGAGTTCTGGGCCGCCTCGGTCAGCTTGTCGATCGCCACCTCGGGACTCGGCAGGTCCGGGTTGCCGAACCCGAAGTCGATCACATCGACCCCTGCTCGCCGGGCGTCCATCTTCAACTCGTTGATGATGGCCAGCACATACGGCGGCAGGTGGTTGATCCGGCGGAAGTCCATCCGGCCGAGACTACTCACGACGACGGCGTGCCCCGACGCATTTGGTCGGCCTCGGCGGCGGCCAGGGCAGCGCCGACCGCCCCGGCCTCGGGTCCGAATCTCGCGGTCACGATCTCGGGCGCCGGTCGGTGCTCCCCGCCGACCGCCATCGACGACACCCGACGCCGGACCTGCTCGATGAACTGGTCGGTGATCTCACTCAACCCGCCGCCGAGGACGACCATCTCGGGGTCGAGCAGGGAGACGAGGCTGCCGATTCCGGCCGCCACCCAGGACGCGAACCGGTCGAGGACCTCGAGGGCGTCGGCATCGCCTTCGGCGAAGGCCGCGCTGACATGCTCGCCTCGCACGGCTCGTCGGTCGCCGCCGGCGAGGGCGACGAACCGTTCGCCGCGCCCCTGGTCGATCAGTTCGCCGGCCAGGTTCACCAGCCCGGCGCCGGACGACACGGTCTCCCAACACCCCTTGCGGCCGCAGGCACAGCGGTGGCCGTTGGGGTCGATCAACATGTGGCCCGGTTCACCGGCGAACCCGTTGGCGCCGCGCACGATCCGGCCGTCGACGACGAGGGCACCGCCGATCCCAGTGCCCTGGGTGACGACGACGACGTGGCGCCGATCGACGGCACGCCCCCACCGCAGCTCGGCGCGAGCCGCATGGGTGGCGTCGTTGTCGACCACGACCGGGACGCCGAACCGATCCTCGATCACGGCGCTCACATCGAGGTCGAGCACGCCGGGCACGTTCGGCCCGTACCGCAGCACCCCATCGAGCCCGACCAGGCCGGGCAAGCCGACGCCCACGCCATCGAGCGAGCCGGACTCGGCCGCGAGTTCGCCGATCAGGTCGGCCAGCGCAGCGACGAGGGCCGGCGGATCGTGGCGCGGGGTGGGCACCTTGCGTTGGGTGAGGACCGACCCGGTCGTCGGGTCGAGCACGACGCCCAACATCTTGGTGCCACCGATGTCGACACCGACGGTTCGGGTGGTCACCCCCTCAGGGTGCCACCGGGAGGTGGGCGGTCAGACGCCGGCAGAGATCATCGTCGAGCGCAGGGCCCGACGCAGACCCACCTGCTGTGCCCAGTTGGCGGCGGCCGGACGGTTCGACACGATGATCAGCTGCAGCTGCTGCCCGAGGGTCTCGCACCGTTCCAGCAGGTCGGCGACGGCCGGATCGTCGAGGTCGGCGAACTCGCCCTCGAGGATCAACGGGCAGGCCGAGCCCGACTCGGTGCGGACCCGGTCGGCCAGCGCCTGCACGGTGGCGAACACGTCGGTCGGGGCCTCGTGACCCGACTCGATCTGCGCGATCCGCTCCCGGAGCTCGACGACGATGCGGGCCGACTCCGCAGCCACCGCCTCGAGGCGGTCGATCCGGGCCATGGCCCGGGCGTGGCGACCGAAGACCTTCTCGGCCTCGACCAGCTGGACCTCGAGCTCGGCTGGGGACGGACCGTTGTTGCCCTCCTCGACGGCATCGTCGATCCAGCGCTTGACGGCCCGGGCCACGACCGTCGGATCCGACTCGAACTCGGGGTCGAGGGTGCCACCGACATCGGCGAACTCGGCCCGGAGATGGTCGAACGCGGCCCGCCACTCGGGGTTCTCCCGCTCGACGACCAGCGCGGCGAGGGCACCGCCGAGATCTTCGGGCAGCATGGCGCCGAGGTGGTTCCGAGCGTCGTCCTTGAGGGCGTCGAACTCGCGGTTGATCTCGTCGGCGACCGGGTCGTGGTGATAGGCCGATCGAGCCACCTCGACGTTCTGCTCGCTCACCGTCAGGTGGGCTTGGGCCTGTTCGAGGGCTGCCCGCGCTTCGGCCGGCACCTCGGGCGACATGCGGTACATCGCATAGGCGGTGTAGGTGGGCTGGCCGACCTTCGCGAGCAGGGCGTTGAGCTCGGCCTCGAGCTCGTCGTTCCACTGCTTCTTCTTCGCTCGGGGGTCGAACATGATCTCGCTGAGCGCGTCGACCCGGGCGTCCTCGGCGGGGTCGAGGCGGAGCGGCACCGCAGCGGCCTCGGCGTGCTGGCGGGCGGCGTGGGCCTCCATCAGCTCGCTCTCAGCCACCTGGATCGCCCTGGTCAGCCCCTCGAGGTGGGGCCGCACCTCGGCGAGGCGAGCGGTGTAGGTCCCCCAGCGATCGATCAGCGGGGCCACCTCGGCCGGGGTCTCACGCAGCGTCGGAGCGAGGCCGGCCAGGCCTTCGGCCGCGGTCTGCAGCCGCTCGATCGCCTGGTGACGTCGCAGCGCCGCCTCGCTGGCAGGGTTCGTGCCGCTGAGGGCGGCCTCGAGCTTGCGGACCGTCGCCAGCGCAGACGGCGACAGGTCGGCACGGATCTCCTCGACGTGCACGGCGTCGATCTGTGCCTTGCGACGGAGCTGGTCGAGCTCGGCCCGGAGGGTCGGCAGTCGGTCGGCGCCCACCCCGACGCCGTCGACGTTGACCGAGATGTCCTCGGTCGTGAAGGCGTTGATCGTGCCGGCGTCGAGCCCGGGGAGCTCGATCAGGCGGCCGCCGTCCTCGACGAGCCCGCCGATGCCCCGGTCGTTGCCCCGAGCCAGCAACCGCACGGCATCGGTGAACGCCGTCCGCTGTTCGGGGGCGAGGCCGTGCACGATCGAGACGAAGGGGTGGAGGTCCACCGTGCCGAGGGCCTGGCCGAGGTCGAGTCGCAGGATTCGCATGACCGATTCTTCGTCACGGCCGCTGGACGGGTGAAGAAAAACTTCGCCCGACTCCGAACTTTTGCGGGATCGGGTCCGATCAGGCCGGGTCGGCGGCGGCCGCGGCGCCCAGCGCCTCGGCCCGACGCTTGAAGTCGGGCAGCGCTGCTCGCACGATCTTGGCCTCGGCCCGACGCTTGACGAAGCCCGGGAGCGGGACGGCCAGGTCGACGGCCAGCTCGTAGGTCACGTCGGTCGCCTCGGGGTCATCGACCGCCGGCTCGAAGGTGTAGACGCCGTCGAGGCGGCGGGCCAGGTCGCCCTCGGTGAGCTGCCAGCTCAGCCGGCCGGGCAGGCCCGAGTGGTCGTAGCGCAACACGTAGCGGGTGCGGCGGCCGATGGCCTCCGCCACGAAGGCGGCGAGGGTGGGCCGGCCCTGGTCGTCGCGCTCGGCCACCTCGACCGAGGTGACGCCGTCGGCCCACTCGGGGTAGGCGTGGAGGTCGGTGGCGACGGCCACACAGCGATCGATCGAGGCCATCACGGTGGTGCGTTGCCGGGTGAATTCGGCCGGAGGTTCGAACAAGGCCACGGGCCGGACCCTATTGGGTCGACCGACGTTTTGCGAAGCGGCCATGGCTGGCGCCGAAGAGGCCGGCGATCCCGATCCCGAGCAGCGGGGTGAGGGTGGCGAAGATCGCCTCGGTGTCGGGCGAGGCGATCGCCACGCCGAGGCCGACCGCGACCTGGAGGGCCACCAGCCCCCACATCCGACGTCGAATGGCCTGCGGCACAGCACCGTCGCCGAGGAAGAAGGCGCCGACGACCGTCACCTCCTCCTCCCGACTCCGCGACGCCGCCACCACGAAGGCGACGGCGCAGGCGACCAGGCCTGCGCAGAACACGACGAGGAAACCGCCGGCGAGGGCATAGCGCGCCGACTCACCGACGACCAGGACGAGACCACAGGCCACGAGGTGGAGACCGGTCAACGCCAGCTGGGCTCGGTTGAGCAGTTGGCCGGTCGATGCCGGAAACGGGGTGTCGGAATGGCCCATCAGCGGAGCTCCGCTTCGTCGATCGCCGACGCCAGGTGCGCGGCCAGGAGGTCGTAGTCGAAGGTGTCGACGGCGCGCCGCCGTGCGGCCTGCCCGAGCCGAGCGCGCAGGTTCGGGTCGTCGGCCAGGGTCCGGAGCGCCTCGGTGGTGTCATCGGGCCGGTCGGCATCGACGACCATCCCGGTCACCCCGTCGTCGACCGCTTCAGCCGACCCGCCGCTCCGCCCCGCCACCTGGGGGAGGCCGACGGCAGCCGCTTCGAGGAACACGATGCCGAACCCTTCCTGCTCGAGGCCGCGCCATCGGTCGTGGCACAACATCGCCATCACGTCGGCGGCCTGATAGCGGGCCACCACCTCGTCGTCGTCGATCCGGCCGAGCAGGGTCACCGGCGCGCCGGTCTCGCGCACCCGGGCCGCGAGCCGACCGGCCTCACGTCCAGTGCCGCCGATGACGCCTCGGATCCGGAATCCCTCGACGGTCAGCGTCGAGATCGCGTCGATCAGGCGGTCCATCCCCTTGCGGGGCACGAGCCGGTTCACGCTGGTGACCACCACCTCATCATCGCCGTACCCGAAACGGGCTCGCAGCCCGGAGCGGACGTCGGTCGGCGCAGGCGTGAAACGGTCGGTGTCGACGCCGGGCGGCACGACGACCGACGGGAGGCGCTGACCCGCGCACCGTTCGGCCTCGTCGAGGGCGTACCGGCCGGCAGCCACCACCAGCGAGGCCTGCCGCAACACCGGAGCCAGGAGCGACCGCAGTCCCGGGAGCCGTCCGGGGACCGTCACCTCGGCGCCGTGCAGCACCACACCGTAGGGATGACGGAGCCGCGGACCGACGATGCCGAGGGGCACGGCCGGGTCGAGCATGACGAGCTCCGCGCCGACCTCGTCGGCCAGGGCGTCGATCCGTGCCGCGAGGCCAGGCTGAGGAACCAGGACCGGTTCGACGACGCGCTCGACCCGCATCGGCTGGGCCGCGTCGAACTCCGCGGCACCGGCGTGAGGGGTGGCCAGGACCGTCGTCGACTCCGGTGGCAGCCGCCGCCACAGCTCCCACAGGTACGACTGGATGCCGCCGATCTTCGGGGGAAAGTCGTTGGTCACCAGGAGATGTCGCCTCACGGGGTCAGCTCCCATTCCGCTCTGACTGCGACGTCGTCGTCGTCGCGGGTGTGGGCCACGAGTTCGTCGCACCCGAGACGGCGGGCGGCCCACACCGCATGGCTGCGCACCACGGGCGAATTCGATCGGCCGCCGACCTCGATGGCGTGGCGGGCGGACTCATCGTCGGCTCGGCCGCTGTTGCCGAGCACGACGAGGGCGGTCCGCCGCAGCACGTCCGGGTCCCGGTCGGCGATGTACCAGCGACCGTGGCGGTCCAGCAGCTCGTCGTCGGGCGCGGTCACGATCCACGCGGCATCGACCCACGCAGCATCGCTGTCGATGCCGAGGCTGGTATCGGCGTCGGTGTTGGAAGCCGCCGCGCCGTCGACCCGGCGTGCCACGCCCCGATTGGGCGGGCAGACCTCCTGGCAGTCGTCGCATCCGTAGATCCGATCGGCCACCGCCGCCCGGAAGGCTCGCGGGATCTCGCCCGGCCCCTGCACGATCCAGGCCAGACAGCGGCGGGCATCGACGACGCCGGGGCCGACGATGGCGCCGGTCGGGCAGTCGTCGACACAGGCCCGGCACGGTCCACACCCGTCGGCCACCGGGCCCTCGGCCGGCGGGAGCACCGCGTCGGTGACCACGTTGCCGAGCACGACCCACGAGCCGTGCCGGCCACTCAGCAGGTTGGCGTTCTTGCCGTACCACCCGAGGCCGGCCCGGACGGCGACGTTGCGATCGACCAGGCGGTTGTCGTCGAGGTGGACACGAGCGGTGAACCCGCGGGAGCGGAGCTCGTCGGCCACCGCGTCGAGGGCCTCGCGAAGGGCTCCGTAGTGGTCGACGCGCGCGTAGCGGGCGACCCGTGCCACGGGACCAGCCGGCCGCGGCGGGTCGACGGTCGGATAGCGACGAAGTCCGGCGACGATCGAGCGTGCCCCGTCGAGCACCCGGCCAGGGTCGGTGGAACGCTCGGGGTTTCGGTAGGTGAACTGCATGGTGCCGGCCAGTCCTGCCGCCTTGCGGATCGTCAGCACCGACCGTGCGGGCTCCAACACCGACGCATCGGTGAACCCGATGTCGTCGAGACCGGCCCCGAGGCCGATGCGCCGAAGGTCGGCGGCGAGCTCGAGGTCGGGCGGCACCGCACCAGGGTGCCACGGGCGGGCCGCCCAAACGACGCCTCGGCGGCCCGGTTTCCCCGGGCGATCAGCCGGTGGCTTCCTGATGGCGCAGACCGGGCACGAGCCCCGCCGACTCCAGCCGGCGGAGGGCGGCGAACTCGGCGACGTCGATCACGACGGCGTCGCTGGGCTCGCGGGCCACGATGAAGGAGACGACACAGTCGTCACACGACGAGGTTTCCTGGCGCACACACGTGGCGCAATCGATGTGCAGTGACATGTTCCGAAACCTACACAGGGGGTGTGACAGCCATTCGGCGTCCGCATCGAGGAGCGAGCTCCTCCGCCCCGGAGCGTGGGAGCGGCCGCTAGTCTGCGGCGTCGTGAAGGCTCTCGAGTTCCGCCGGTCCGAAGGTCGCTACGCCGCCGCTGCGGTGTCGTCACGACTGCGTCGGGGCAGCGGCGCCGCCGTCGGGCCCCTCCACCTCGTCGAGACCTCGGCCCCCGAACTCCCGGGCGAGGGCTGGCAGCGGGTCCGCACGCGGCTCGCCGGCATCTGCGGGTCGGACCTGTCGACCGTCGAGGGCCACGCTTCCCGCTACTTCGAACCGTGGGTCTCGTTCCCGTTCGTTCCGGGCCACGAGGTGATCGGGGAATTGGCCGACGGCACCCGCGTCGTGCTCGAACCGGTGCTCGGCCACGCCGCTCGCGGCTTCGATCCCCCGGCCCCGGACGCCGCACCCGGCGACGGCGACGACTACCGGCACCTCGTGGCCGGCGATCTCGAGCCGGGCATCCAGACCGGCTACTGCGCCTCGACCGGCGGCGGCTGGTCGACCGAGTTCGTCGCCCACACCTCGCAGCTCCACCCGGTGCCGGACCACTTCAGCGACGAGGCTGCCGTCGTGGTCGAGCCGACCGCCGTCGGGGTGCACGCCGCGCTGCGCACCCCGGTCCCCGAAGGAGCGACCGTCGCCGTGCTCGGCGCCGGCACGATGGGCCTGGTCGCCACGGCTGCGCTGCGGCGATTCACCGCCGCCGGCACGATCGTGGTCGGGGCCAAGTATCCCGAACAGGCCGAGCTCGCCCGCTCGCTCGGCGCCGACCTCGTGGTCCGTCCCGACGAGGTCCCCCGTGCGGTGCGACGCCACACGGGCAGCTTCGCCATCGGCGACGACCTCTCCGGCGGCGCCGACGTCGTGATCGATGCGGTCGGGTCCGCCGCATCTCTCGAGGAGGCGATCGGCATCACCCGCCCGCGGGGCACCGTCGTGCTCGTCGGCATGCCCGGTCGAGCGACGATCGACTTCACCGCCCTTTGGCATCGCGAGACCACCCTGGTCGGCGCCTACACCTACGGCACCGAGACCCTCCCGTCCGGCGAGCGTCGCACCTCGTTCGACCTGGCGATGGAGCTCGTCGACGCCGCCGACCTCGGCCGGCTCGTCGGCGCCACCTATCGGATCGACGACTATGCCGCCGCCCTCGACCACGCAGCCAACGCCGGCCGCCGGGGCACGGTCAAGGTGGCCTTCGACCTGCGGTGAGCGCCTGCTTCGACCGAGCCGCGACCGTGGGGTAGATTGGCCGCCATGCAGCCGAGCAGCGCCCCCACCGCCAACGACCTCCACGACGGCACGGCAGCCGCCGACACGATCGTGGTCGACGCCGAGGAGACCCTGGTCGAGGACGAGCTCCTCATCGAGGAGATCTCGATCGACGGCATGTGCGGGGTCTACTGATCCCCGGCGACGACACCTCGACGCCGTGCCGATGACGCTGCGAGCGCCGGTCGAGTTCGACCCCGAGCGCCCTTGGCGGCTCCACCCCCGGGTGGCGCTCCGACCCGAACCGTTCGGCGCGCTCGCCTACCACTACGACAACCGACGACTGAACTTCGTCCGATCCCACGACCTCGTCGCCCTGCTCGAGTCGCTGGGTGACCACCCGAGCGTGGTCGCCGCCGTCGACGCCTCGGTCGCCGAAGCGCGACGCCCGGCCTTCGTGAAGGCGCTGGCCAGTCTCGCCGCGGGCGACTTCCTCGAACCGATCGACCGGGGCGACGCTGCCCACCCCCGCCCCCAGGAGACCACGTGACCGCCCTCACCGACGAGCTCAAGCTCGGCCTCGACGCCCCGATCTGCCTGACCTGGGAACTCACCTACGCCTGCAACCTCGCGTGCGTCCACTGCCTGTCGTCATCAGGCCGCCGCGACCCGCGTGAACTCACCACCGCCGAGGCGATGGGCGTGATCGACGAGATGCGGGCCCTCCAGGTGTTCTACGTGAACATCGGCGGTGGTGAGCCGATGATCCGCCCGGACTTCTTCGACCTGTGCGACTACGCCACCACCAACGGCGTCGGCGTGAAGTTCTCGACCAACGGCTCGCGTATCGACGCCGCCAACGCCCGCCGCCTGGCCGGCATGGACTACCTCGACATCCAGATCTCGATCGACGGGGCCGACGCCGCCACCAACGACGCGGTGCGGGGTGAGGGCACGTTCGACCGAGCCCTCGAGGCGATGGACCACCTCGCCGACGCCGACTTCGGGCCGTTCAAGCTGTCGGTCGTGATGACCCGCCACAACATCGCCCAGCTCGACGGCTTCCAGGCCCTCGCCGACCGCTATGGCGCCGAGCTGCGCCTCACCCGCCTCCGTCCGGCCGGGCGCGGTGCCGACACCTGGCACGAGCTCCACCCCCTGCCCGAGCAGCAGGTCGAGCTCTACCACTGGCTCCTCGATCACCCGATGACCCTCACCGGCGACTCGTTCTTCCACCTGAACGCGTTGGGCGACGAGAACCTGCCGGGCCTCAACCTGTGCGGCGCCGGTCGCGTCGTGTGCCTGATCGACCCGGTCGGCGACGTCTATGCTTGCCCCTTCGTCCTCCACGACGAGTTCAAGGCCGGCAACGTCCGCGACGAGGGCGGGTTCGCCAAGGTGTGGAAGGAGTCCGACCTCTTCCTCGAGCTGCGTGAACCACAGTCGGCGGGCGCCTGTTCGAGCTGTGGGCAGTTCGACGCCTGCCAAGGCGGCTGCATGGCGGCCAAGTTCTTCACCGGCATGCCCCTCGACGGCCCCGACCCCGAGTGTGTGAGCGGCCACGGCGAGCAGGTCCTGGCCGGTGTCGGCGTCGAATCCCGCCCCGCCCCCACGAGCGACCACTCCAAGCCGGTCGTCGTCTCGCTCCAGCCGACGCGACGCTGAGCACGCCGGTCGACCGGCGTCGTTGCCAAGCCACCGAGCCTGCAGCGACAACCAGCAAGGCGCAGGCCGTCTTGACCAGCACTTTCTCGAACGAAATCACACCCCTGTCATTCGACGGCAACTAGGGTCGCTCCGACCCGGCAGACCGCACCGTCTCGCCGCGGCGGCAACTCAGGAGCACCCTCGAAATGACCTCCCTCCCCCTTCGGTCCCCGTACACATCGGCACGCCGACGACGCTCGTCGAGCGTTGCGGCCTTCGCCGTCACCGCCCTGGTGGCACTCTCGATCACGATCATCGCCCCACCGACGGCGGCAGCCCCGGCCCCGATCACCGGCACCGTGGTGCGGGACTTCGACCACGACGGGGTCGCCGACGGCGACGAGCCCGGCGTCGACGGCGTGACGGTCACCGCCACCGCACCGGATGGCACCACCGCCTCCACCACGACGGACCTCGCCGGCGGCTACACCCTCAGCGGCCTCGACGACACGATCACCTACCGCGTCGAGTTCAGCTGGACCGACGAGTGGCTCTCGTCCGGCCCCGCCGGCTCCGCCAACGGCTCGAGCGTGCAGTTCGCGGCCGGTGGCGACACGGTCGACTTCGCCCTGACCACCGCCGACGACTTCTGCGAGATCGCCGACGCCGATCTGGGCTTCGTCACGACGTGCTTCGTGAACGGCCAGCACGACAATGGCGACTTCACCGACAGGGACGCCATCGTCGCGATCACCGGCGACGCCGATGGCCGGATGGGTGCCGGCGTCCCCAACGACCCGGAACACATCGCACTCAACTCCGAGATCGGCTCGACCTACGGCCTCGCCCACCAGCCGAGCAACGACCGTCTCTTCACCGCCGCGTTCCTCAAGCGCCACGTCGGCCTCGGCGACGGCGGCATCGACGCGATCTACGAGCTCGCCGCCGACGGCTCCACCACACCCACCGTCTGGTACGACGCCATCGATGCCGGCACCGTCGCCGACAACGTCACCCGCGGCCTCCCCAACTCCACGGCGGCGCCCACCTCGGTCGACGCCGCCGTGTTCCCGCTGATCTACAAGGTCGGCTGGGGCGACATCGACCTCTCCCCCGACGAGGAGACCCTCTACGGCGTCAACCTCTTCGACCGATCCGTCTACGCCATCGACGTCGCCGCCGCCGACGCCGGCTCCACCACCGCCCACACCAACCTCGGCCGCCCGGCACACACCTGCACCAACGGCGTCGACCGACTGTTCGGCATCGAGATCCACGACGGCACCCTCTGGGCCGCGGTCACGTGCACCGGCGAACAGGGCGGCACCGAGGCCGACATCTCGGCTGCCGTCTACGGCCTCGACCTCACAGCGGGGACCTGGGCTGCCACCCCCGCACTGCAGTTCGACCTCGACTACGCCAAGGGCTGCATGCTCCAGAACAGCGGCTGCGACGGTTTCGATGCCTGGATGGACACCTTCAGCTACGCCGATTTCAACTTCACGCCCAACGGTGGCGCCTTCGAGGCCCCAGCACGTCCCCAGGCGATCGTGTCCGACCTCGAGATCGACCGCAACGGCGTGCTGATCATCGGCATCCGCGACCGCCAGGGCGAGCAGTTCGGTCACCGCAACGAGGACCCGACGGGCACCGGCAACCTGGTCACCGGCATGACCGCCGGCGACCTCTTGGCCGCCGCACCCGACGGCAGCGGGGGCTGGATCCTCGAATCCGCCGGCGCTGTCGCCGGAGGCGGCGTCAGCCTCACCTCCAGCGGCGCCGGCACGACCCAGCGGGGCCCGGGCGGCCCCGCCTCCGGGCAGGGCCCCGGCGGCGGCGAGTTCTACTGGGACGAGTTCGTCGAGTCCGGCGGCTCGGTCTGGCACTCCGAGACCTCGCTCGGCTCACTGGCCCTCGCCCCAGGGCGCTCCGACGTCGCCGTGACCAACTTCGACCCGCTCGTCGGTCGACTCGACGCCGCCGGCGTGAGTTGGTTCTCCAACACCAACGGTGCCGGCACCCACGAATACGAGCTCTACCAGGACCCGGGCAACCCGGCGCCGGCGACGAGCGGCAAGGCCAACGGCCTGGGCGACATCGAGTCGATGTGTCCGGCCGCTCCGGTCGAGATCGGCAACCGCGTCTGGTTCGACGCCGACAACGACGGCGTGCAGGACCCCGACGAGGCGCCGATCCCCGACGTGACGGTGACCCTCTCCGACGGCCAAACCACCACGACCGACGCGAACGGCCAGTGGGTCTTCACCGTCGCCCCGACCACCGCCTTCACGGTCACCATCGATCCGACCACCGCCGACGTCTCGGGTATCGGCGCCGTCGCCACGGCGGCCGACCTGCTTCCGACCTCGATGGATCTCGGTGGTTCCGACACCGTCGACTCCGACATGGATCCGACCGACCTGACCATCGACGTGACCAGCGGCGCCCCGGGTGAGAACGACCACACCCTCGACGCCGGCTTCAACGTGGCGGCCCCGACCCACGAGATCGGCAACCTCGTCTGGCTCGACGCCGACAACGACGGCGTCGCGAGCGCCGGCGAGGCCGGCATCGCCGGCGTGACCGTTGAACTGCTCGAGGCCGGCGCCGTCGTCGCCACGACGACCACCGACGCCGACGGCCACTACGCCTTCAGCGGCCTCGACGCCGGCACCTACACGGTGCGCATCCCGGCCCAGGACGGCCCGGGCCAGGCCCTCGAGGGCTTCGTGTCGTCGACGCCGACCGACGCCGCCGCCGACAACGACGGCGACAACGATGACAACGGCATCGACCCGGCAGCCGCCGGCGACCCGGTCGTCTCGGGTGCGGTCGTCATCGGTTCCGGCAGCGAACCGACCGACGAGGCACTGCGATCGGGCTCGGCGACCGCCGACGAGTCGACGACCGGCACGCCGGACGACAACTCGAACCTGACCGTCGACTTCGGCTTCTTCCGCCCGGCGTCGCTCGGCGACGTCGTGTGGATCGACACCAATGACAACGGTCAGCAGGACCCCGGCGAGCCGGGCGTCCCTGACGTGACCGTCAATCTGTGCGACGCCGACGGCAACGTGATCGCCACGACCACCACCGCCGCCGACGGCAGCTACCGCTTCGACGGCCTGCCGCCCGGCGACTACTGCGTCTGCTTCGACCTCAGCACCTTGCCCGACGGCTACCAGCCCACCGGATCCGACCGCGGCGACGACGCCACCGACTCCGACGTGGATCCGGCGACCGGCTGCACCCCGATCACCTCCCTCGACCCCGGCGAGCACGACCCCACGCTCGACCTCGGCATCGTCCCCACCGTCGACGCGAGCCCCAGCGACCAAGAGGTCGAGCCGCTTCCCGCCACGGGCAGCAATGCGAGCCTCTACCTGCTGGGGTCCGCCTTCCTGTTGACGGGTCTGGGCACCGGCTTGCTGGCGCTGCGACGGTCACTCGCGCTGCGCTGAGGCCAACCTGAACCCAGGATCGCGCCCGGGGCTCGGTCGTGTGCTGTGATCGGCACATGACCGAGCCCCGGCCGCGTCCCCCGACCACCGCGACCGAGACCGAGTCCACGACGACACGGTTCGGTCGCTGGACCTCCTCGGAGGCTGCAGCAGCGAGGGCGGAGCACCCGGTCCTCCTGGTTCCCCTCGGCGCCACCGAGCAGCACGGACCCCACCTCCCCCTCGATACCGACTCGGTGATCGCTGAACGTTGGGCCCTGGCCCTGGCTGACCGGCGCAGCGGGGTCGTCGTCGCCCCGACGCTCCCCTACGGCTCGTCGGGGGAACACCAGGACTTCGCCGGCACCCTGTCGATCGGGCAGGACGCGCTCGAACTGGTGGTGATCGAGCTCGCCCGCTCGGCGGCCACGACGTTCGAGACCGTCGTCTTCGTGTCGGGCCACGCGGGCAATCTCGATCCGCTCCGCCGCGCCATCTCGCGGCTGCGGGCCGAAGGCCACGACACTCACCTGCTCCTACCCGTCGTTGCGGGTTCCGACGCCCACGCCGGCCGCACCGAGACCGCCCTCATGCTCCACCTCGACCCCGAGGCCGTTCGCGCCGACCGGGCCGAACCCGGCAACACCGAGCCGCTCGGCGCGATCATCGATCGCCTCCGAAGTGGCGGCGTAGCTGCGGTTTCACCCAACGGTGTGCTCGGCGACCCCACGGGAGCCTCTGACCAGGAGGGATCCCGCATCCTGGGAGACCTGGCTGCCATGTGGCCCTTGTCATAGTCGCTCGTCTAGGTTGCATCCCATGCCGCCGACAGCAGCGGCCCGGACAAGGGGATCTTGCATGAAGACTCGCGCCGCAGTGCTCTGGGGTGAGAACGAGGACTGGAAGGTTGAGGAAGTGGAGCTGGGCGAGCCCGGCCCCACCGAGGTGATCGTGAAGATGGCCTACGCCGGCCTCTGTCACTCCGACGAGCACCTCAAGACCGGCGACCTCACCGCCCCGCCCGAGGTGCTCGAGCTCATCGGGGCTCCCCACTTCCTGCCCTGCATCGGCGGCCACGAGGGCTCCGGCGTCGTCGAGCAGGTCGGCGCCGCCGTCAGCAACGTCGCCGTCGGCGACCACGTGTCGGTGTCGTTCATCCCGTCGTGCGGCATCTGCAAGTGGTGTTCGACCGGCCGCCAGAACCTGTGCGACATGGGCGCCGCCACCCTGGCCGGCGGCATGATCGCCGACGGCGCCTACCGGCACCACGCCGGTGAGACCCCGCTCAACCGCATGGCCCAGCTGGGCACGTTCTCCGAGCACATCCTGGTCAACCAGGCCTCCCTCATCAAGGTCGACCAGGACCTTCCCCTCGAGGCCGTCGCCCTCGTGTCGTGTGGCGTCGCCACCGGCGTCGGCTCGGCCCAGAAGCGGGCCGGTGTGCAGTCGGGCGACACCGTCGTCGTGGTCGGCATCGGCGGCATCGGCGCCAACGCCGTGCAGGGCGCCCGCATCAACGGGGCCGCCAACATCGTCGCCATCGACACCAACCCGGACAAGAAGGAGAAGGCCGAGGAGTTCGGCGCCACCCACTTCTTCACCAGCTTCGAAGAGGGGATCATGGCCGTGATGGAGATGACGCACGGCAACATGGCCGACTCGTGCATCCTCACCGCCGGCGTCGTCACCGGCGACCTGATCGAGCCCGCCCTCAACTCGGTGGCCAAGGACGGCACGGTCGTCGTGACCGGCCTGGCGCCGATGGCCCAGCGCGACGTGTCGCTCGATCTCTTCAGCCTGGCGATGTACAACAAGGAGATCAAGGGTTCGATCTTCGGGTCGTCCAACCCCCGGGCCGAGGTGCCACGTCTTCTCAACGAGTACCGCCGGGGCGCCCTCAAGCTCGACGAGTTGATCACCCAGCGCTACTCGCTCGACGACATCAACCAGGGCTACCAGGACATGAACGACGGCAAGAACATCCGCGGTGTCATCGAGTTCTGACGACACCGCACACGTGAGCGAGGGTGCCGCCGGCTACGGCAGCGGCACCCTCGCCGCGTTGGGTCGCGACGTCGTCGGCCGTCGCCGCGAGATCGAGCTCGTGGTGGCGGCCCTCATGGCCGAGCGTCACCTTCTCCTCGAAGGCCCGCCCGGCACCGGCAAGTCGACGCTCCTGCGCTCCCTCGCCGCCGCGTCGGGCCACGGCTTCGCGTTCGTCGAGGGCAACGCCGAGCTGACCCCGGCCCGACTCGCCGGCCACTTCGACCCGGCCCAGGTCCTCGAGGCCGGCTACGACCCGAACGTCTGGGTCGACGGGCCGCTGTGTCGCTCGATGCGTGACGGAGCGCTCCTCTACATCGAGGAGATCAACCGCATCCCCGAGGAGACCCTCAACCTCCTCGTCACGGTCATGAGCGAACGAGAGCTGACCGTCCCACGCCTCGGACGCATCGTCGCCCACCCGGACTTCCGGATCGTGGCGGCGATGAACCCCTACGACGCCGTCGGGACGGCCCGCATCTCGGGCGCCATCTACGACCGGGTCTGTCGGGTGTCGATGGACTACCAGTCGGGTCGTGACGAGCGCGCCATCGTCGATCGGCACCACCAGGCCGCCGACCGGGTGTTCGCCGCCCGCATGGTCGACCTGGTTCGGTCCACCCGTACCCATCCTGAGATCCGGGTCGGGTCGTCGGTGCGTGGTGCGGTCGACCTTCTCCTGCTCGCCCACCGCTTGGGCGAGTTGCGCGACCTCCCGGCAGACGACCGCCGCGTCGCCCTCGACGCCGCCCTGACCGCATTGTCGGGGCGCATCCAGCTCCACGACTCGGCCAACCTCGACCCCGAGCAGGTGATCACCGAATTGTTCGACCGGGCGATGGCCCAGACCGTCGACGAAGCCGAGCTCGACCGGGACGATGCCGCTGACGGTGCCGCCGACGACGGTGCTGGCGAGAACGGTGCCGGCGAGGACGGTGCTGATGAGGACGGTGCTGACCAGGGAAAAGCGACGGGCCGCACGACGGCCCTGCCGGCCACGACAGCGACGATGACCGGATCCTGACTGGCGACGACGCCGAGGCGTCGATGGCGGAGGACCGGCGGCGTTCGATCGCGCGACGCGACCTCGAACGGAGCGACCACTTCGCCGAGGTCTCGCCCGGGCTCGGCGAGCTCGACGTCGAGGCCTTCGACGAACTCTTCGACGACGACCCCGACGCCGCCCTCGAGCTGATGGCGAGGATGACCCAGGCCACCGACCGGGCCCTTGCCACCCTCGCCCGTCGGCTCGCCGGCCGGCTGGTGCTCGACCTCGCCCGAACCGGCGAAGCGACCGGGCGTGGCAGCGGCCGGCTCGTCCGGGCACCGGCGGATGCCACGTCGAGCGACCTCGATCTCGACGCCAGCCTCGACGGGGTGATCAAGGCCCGCACCGAGCGCCGCCCGGTCGCCATCGACGACCTCGTGGCGACCCGGTGGAAGCAACCGGCAACTGCCTTGTGCCTGCTTCTCGATCGCTCGGGCTCGATGAACGGTGCCCGCCTCGCCGCGGCCGCGCTCGCCACCGCCGTGTGCTCGTGGCGAGCGCCGTCTCACTTCGCCGTGCTCGCCTTCGGTGACCGGGTCGTGGAGATGAAGGGGCTCGAGGCGACCAAGGACCCCGAGCAGCTCGTGTCCGAGGTGCTGGCGTTGCGCGGCCACGGCACCACCGACGTGCGGCTCGCACTCGTCGCCGCACAACGTCAGCTGGCCAGAGCCAACGCCGGACGCCGCATCACGGTGCTGCTGTCCGACGCCGAGGTGACGACCGGCGGCGACCCGGTGCCGATCGCTCGCTCGCTCGACGAACTCGTCGTGCTCGCCCCGGCCGAGGAGCCCGAACACGCCAGGGCCCTCGTCGCCGACGCCGGCGGCCGCCTGGCCGAAGTCGGCGGACCGATGCAGGTGCTCGACGCCCTGCGGTCGGTCCTCCACTGACGACGCTCCCCGCCGAGCAGCGCGTCCCAAACCGCGCCGACCGAACCAGACTGAGCGACCGACGGGCCCGCTACGGTCGCTGCGTGCGTCTGCCCGGCTCGCTCGTCCCCGACCCCCAGCTCCGCACCGCCGGCCACGGCCGGTTTCTCATCGGAGGGTCACCGGCGACGGTGTTGACCCTGTCGTCCGCGGGCGCCACGACGGTCCGCTCGTGGTTCGCCGGCGCCGCCACGCCCCGGACCGACAGCGAGCGCCGGCTGGCCGACCGCCTCGAGCACCTCGGGGTCGGGTCGCGTTGCCCTCGACCGCCGTCCGGGCGTCGGGCGCCGGCACCGCTCGCCGTCGTGATCCCGGTCCGCGACGACGCGACCGGTGTCGTCACCACGCTGCGCAGCCTGGCGGCGAACGATCGGCGGCCCGACGAGATCGTGGTCGTCGACGACCGGTCCGCCGCTCCGCACGAGCTCGCCGAGGCGATCCGCTCCCACCAACGAGAGGTCCCTGACCTGGTGCCCGTGCGGGTCGAGCGCCGCGATCCGTCGGCCCCCGGCGGCGGCCCCGGCGTCGCCCGCAACACCGGCATCGAAGCGAGCGAGGTGGTGCGCTCCACGGGGGCCGGCGCCACCCTCGTGATGGTCGACGCCGGAGTCGCGCTCGCTGACGACACGCTCGGACTCCTCGAACAGGCCATCCACGACGGGGCCGTCGCCGTCGCCCCCCGGATCACCTCGGTGCCGGGCGACACCGCACTCGACCGCTACGAGGTCGACCACTCCCCCCTCGATCTCGGCGACCGCCCAGCGATCGTGCGGCCCGGTGGACGGGTCGCCTACGTGCCGTCGGCCGTGTTGGCCCTTCGGGTCGACGCGGCTCGCGCCGCCATCGACGAGCGGGGCTGGCTGTTCGACCCGTCGCTCCGCTACGGCGAGGATGTCGACCTCGTCTGGCGCGTCGCCAGCAGGGGCACGGTGCGCTACCTACCGACCGCGACCGCGAGCCATCCACCCCGCTCCGGCTGGCGGGCGTTCGTGCACCAGCGAATGGGCTACGGGTCGGCGGCCGGGCCCCTGGCAGAACGTCACGGCGCCGCGCTGGCCCCGCTGCGGCTCGGCCGTTCGACCGCGCTGGCCGTTGCGTCCCTCGCCGCACCGGGAGTCGTCGTGCCGCTGGCGATCACCGCCGCCACCCTCGGCGTCACGAGCCGCCGGGTCGCTCGCACCCTCCCCGGCGAGCTTCCGGATCGGGGGCGTCACGCGCTCGCCCTCGTCGGGACTGCTCATGGGTCGGCCTTCAGCGCGACCGGCGCCGCAACCCTACGAGCCTGGTGGCCTCTCGCCGCTGCCGCCCTGCTCGTGGCTCCGGCACCCGTCCGACGGCTCACGTGGCGACTGCTCCTCATCGGAGCCGGCCGCCGCGCTCGCTCGGGCGGCCGGGCCATCGGGATCGGAATGGTCGACGACCTCGCCTACTGCGCCGGGGTCTGGCGAGGCGTGTTTCGCCGAACGGAGAATCCCCGGCCGCCAGGTCCTCTCGCTCCACGTCGTCGGGCTCCACGTCGCCGAGCGCGGAGAAGGGCCCGCTTCGGGGCCCTTCGTCCAGTGCTATCCGACTGAGGAACTCGTCACTTCACCAGGAACAGGTCGAGGAAGTGGGCGTTGGTGATCAGCGACGCCCCGCGCCTGGCGGCATCGTCGCCGACCTCGGAGTTGTCGGTGATGACCGCCACGGGCCAGTGCCGAGGATAGGTGTCGACGAGAGCGCCCAGGGCGGTCGCCGGTTCGATGCCCGATGCCGTGAGGCGCACCCGCACCGACTTCGATACCGGCAGTTCGCTGTCGTCGCCGACGGCTCCGTCGAAGACGAGGTCCGGGGCGGCGCCGGTCTCGGCGGCCAACTCGGTCAGACGCTCGACCAGCACCTCGCGACGAGCGGCCGGGTCCATCGACGGCCAACCCAGTTCGGCGACGGCGTCGCCGTCGATCAACAACACGACATCCTCGGCGCCGACCACGAACCGCGTGGCGGCGAGGGTGTCGTCGGCCACGTCGGCCGGCACCACGATGCGGCGCCGCTCGGAATCAGCGACCGTCAGGTCAACACCGGCGTCGACAGCGACGTCCTCGACGTCGGTATCGGCCTCGAGGGGAGCTTCGGCCTCGGCAGGAGCTTCAGCCGAAGGCGAAGGATCTGCGCCGCTCTCCGTGTCGGTCTCGCGGACCGCATCGGTGTCGGGCGACGGGGCATCGACGCTGTCGGAGTCGCCGAGGGTCGACTCGACGGCGCCGAATCCCTGGCTCGACAACGCCTCGTCGAGGTCGTCCGCAGCCAGCTCGGGGACCGAACGCTCGGACTCGCTCTCCTCGCCCGGCTCGTCGATCTCGGCGACATCGGTACTGTCGGCCTCCGGGAGGTTCACGCTGTCCGCCTCGGGGCGAACCGTGCTGTCAGCCGCGTCCTCGCTGCCGGCAGCGAACGACTCGCCCTCGCCGTCGGGACCCTCGGTGAGGTCGTCGGTCAGATCGGTGCCGTCGGGCAACCACGCCGCAGCGGCGACCTCGAGATCGGTCTCACCGGGCATCGACGGGGCGAAGCCCGGGTCGTTGTCGAACGGATCCCATCCGCTCTGGAGTTCGTCCACGCCGGACTCGACGGCCGCGCCAGCCTCGGCGAAGGGGTCGTCGGCGTCGACCGCCGGCTCGGCGGCCTCGGGCTCGGCCGTTCCGAACGCGGTGTCCTCGAGCTCGGACGTCGCCCCGGCCGCGGCGTCTGGCGCTGCGAGGAACGGATCGACCTCGACCGACCCCTCGGTCGGCTCCGCTTCGGGGGCAAGGTCGTCGATCACTGCCTCGCCCATCACGGCCTCGGCGTTCGCTGGCTCGGCGTTCGCTGGCTCGTCGTTCGCGGCGTCATCCGCGGCTTCGACCGATGACGGTGCCGCGCCATCGATGACCGACGAGGTCGCGCTGACCGCGGCGGCCAGTCGCCCGGTGGCATCCTCGGCGCCGGCGACATCGGCGTCGAGCACGTCGAGGCGCTGGCCGGTGTCGTCGAGCTTCACCGAAATGGCCTCGCTGGCCTCGGCGAAGGCGGCACGCGTGCCGTCGAGGTGATCGCGGGTGACGGCGAGTTGGGTCGCCAGCAGGTCGCGCTCGGATTCGACCCGGCCGAGCTGGGCGCCCAGGTCACCGAACAGCTTGGCCCGCTCGGCCATCGTGCTCTGACGCTCCGCCAGCAACTCCTCGAGCTCTCGCTCGACGGCCGCGCGGTGTTCGCCGAGCTTCACCAGCTCCATCTGGAGGTCACGCCACTGCGACGACACCGAGGTGAGCTGACGCTCGATGTCGGTCCGTGCCTGTTCGCTCACCTCGAGCTGGGTGATCAGTTCCTCGCGCTCGTTCTGGGCGTTGCCGAGTTCCTCGCGGAGGAAGGCCACCTGGGCGGCGATCCCCTCAGCAGTGGTCAACTTGTCGTTGGTCGCCGCCAGGTCGGCCTCGAGACCGGTGACACGAGCGTTGGCCTCGGTGAGCGACCGCTCGCTGGTCGAGAGCGTCTCGCGCAGCGACATCAGGTCGGTGTCGGCGGTCGCGGCCTCGGCTCGGGCCGCCGCTGCATCGGCAGCGGCGTTCGCCGCCTCGACCTCGGCCTGCTCGGCCTCGGCTCGCGCAGCCTCGGCCTCCGCCTTCGCGGCCTCGGCGTCGGCCCTGGCGGCTTCCGACTCGCTCTGTGCGTTCGCGGCCTCGGCCTGAGCGGCCTCGGCCTGGGCTTGGGCGACCTCGGCATCCGCCTTGGCGGCCTCGGCGTCCGCCTTGGCGGTGTCAGCCTNNTGTCAGCCTCCGCCTTGGCGGCGGCCACGTCGGCGACCGCGGCAGCCTGCTCGGAGCGGACCGCCTCGAGCTCGGCGCGGAGTTCCTCGACCTGGGTCCGACTGGCGACCAGCTCGTCGCGCACCGAGGTCAACTCGGCATCGGCAGCAGCAAGCGCCTGGCGGGTCTGCGTCAGCTCGGCGCCGGTCGTGCGGATCTGCTCCTCCAGCGAGGAGCGGACCTCGGCGAGTTCAGCCAGACCGGCGGACTGTGCATCACCGGCGGCCGACCGCTGCTCGTCGAGCGCTGTCATCGTCTGATCGAGGCGGGCCTTCGTGGCGCTCAGGTCGGCGTCGCGAGCCTCGAGCGCTGCGGTGGCGTCGGCCACGGCCGCCTCGGAGGTCTGCAGGCGGGCCTCGATGTCGAGACGCTCGGCGTCGAGCCGAGCGACGGTTCGCTGCAGGGTCTCACGCTCGGACTCGGCCGCGGCGACACGCTGCTCGGCGGCGGCCAGGTCGGCCGCCGCCATCTCGGTCGCAGCCAGGTCGGCGGCGGTTCGCTCCGCCGCGGCCTGCGCGGCCGCTTCCTCGGCGGCGACCTGCTCGGCCTGGCGAGCGGCGTGGACGTCGCCCCGCAGCGACTGGATCTCGTCGGTCAGCGCGCTGGACTCGTCGCGACGATCGGCCACCTCGGTCTCGAGATCGTCGACCGACGACCGGACCACGGTGCGCTCATCGGCAAGGCGATCGACCAGCGAGCGAAGGTTCGCCAGCTCGTCCTCGATGGCATCGGCCGTGGCAGCGTCGTCGGAACTGTCGCCGCTCGGGGGCGCCGGCATCGGCGGCACTGCTCCCGTCGCCGGCACGGCCGGCACGCTCGATGGGGGCGTCGGCATGGGCGGCACCGCACCGGTCACCGGCGCCACGGGGGCGACCTCCGGCGGCGCTGGCATCGGCGGAACCGACGGCTCCGGCGCTGCCGGCTCGGGCGATGTCTGCTCGGGCGATGTCTGCTCGGCCCGGTCGGCCAGACGGCTGAACGTCGAACCCTCGCTCGACGACCCGGCCACCTCGGTCAGCCAGCGGTAGCCCTCGGTCCCCACGTTGCGTTCGGTGGCACGAGCGATCACTCGCTGGCGGAACTCGTGGTCGTCCTCCAGGACACGCTGGGCCACCGACATGGCACGCTTCGGCAGCGTCGCCACGTAGAGGAAACTGCGCATGGGCGCAGGGGGCTCGACGGGCGGCACGGCCTCGACCCCTTCGCGGGCGACCGCGAAGGCGAGGGTGCAGGTTGCAGCCAGTGACTCGGCTTCCATCGGGATGACTCCTTGAGCGGGTTCGTGGTCGGTGCGTGCGGGCACACCGAACCGTCGACACTCCTCCGATCGGCCGAAGCCCGCAGGACTTCAGTCCTTTGGCCTCGACCGATGGAACGACGTCGCCGCCTGACCAGCGCCGACCGCACCATCCTCGCATCGCCGACCGGTCGGAGCCGGTCGCACCCTCCCGGTCCTCGGGACCGCTACCCTCTCGACGTCGGTGACCTCCCGCTCCATCCGCCCGACCACTTGACATCGAACGGATGTTCGATGCACCATCACTCCGATGGTGACCCTGTTCGACCTGACCGACGGTGCGGAGCCGGTGCCCCCGCTCGGCACGCCGCCCGAGGCCCCGTCGTGGCGTCAGCGCTCCTTCGACGACCTCGGTGTCCCGCTCCACGAGGCGACCTTCTGCATCTTCGACCTCGAGACGACCGGCGGAAGCGCTGCCACCGACGCCATCACCGAGATCGGAGCCGTCAAGGTTCGCGGCGGTGAGGTGCTCGGGACGTTCCAGACGCTGGTCAACCCCGGCCGGGCGATCCCGCCGACGATCACGATGCTCACCGGCATCACCGACCAGCAGGTGGTGCGCGCACCCACGATCGCCGAGGTGCTGCCGACCTTCCTCGAATTCGTCGGCGGGGCTGTGCTGGTCGGCCACAACCTCCGGTTCGACACGAGCTTCGTCGACGCGGCCGTGCGGCGCCACGGCGGGCCGCTCCTCGGCAACCAACGGATCGACACCCTCGCGCTCGCCAGGCGACTCCTCGTCGACGAGGTCCGCTCGTTCAAGCTCGGCGAGCTGGCCCGCTCGCTCCGGCTGGCCCATCAGCCCAGCCACCGCGCCCTCGACGACGCCTGGGCGACGACCGACCTGCTCCATGAGCTGATCGGGCGAGCCACCGGCTGGGGCGTGAAAGGGCTCGACGATCTGGTGGCCTTGCCGACGGTCGCCGGCCACCCCCAGGCCCGCAAGCTGAAGCTGACCACCGACCTACCCCGACGTCCTGGCGTCTACTTCTTCCTCGACGCTGCCGGCACCGTCCTCTACGTCGGCAAGGCGACCGACCTCCGGGCCCGGGTGCGCAGCTACTTCTCGTCCGACCGACGCAAGAAGGTGGCCCAGCTCCTTCGTGAAACCACCCGCATCGAGCACCGGGTGTGCGTCAACACCCTCGAGGCGGCCGTCGTCGAACTCCGCTTGATCCGGTCCCATCAGCCTCGGTTCAACCGCCAGGGCCGCCGTGAACGCAAGCCGGTGTGGGTCCGCCTCACCGACGAGCGCTACCCCCGGCTGTCGATCGTGCGAGCCGAGCCACCGGCCGATGTCGCCTCGATCGGTCCGCTCACCTCGTCGAAGTCCGCCCAAGCGGTGGTCGAGGCGGTGCAGTCCGCCCTCCCGATCCGCCGCTGCACCACGAAGATCCCCTACCGACGACGAGCCGGCGATCCACCCCCGTCGACCGCCGGCCGATGCGCATCGGCCCAGCTCGGCGTATCGCTGTGCCCGTGCGCAGGCGACCTCGACGAACGGGCCTACGGCGAGGTGGTCGCCCAGGTGGCCCGTTCGTTCAACACCTCGCCCGATCTCGTCCTGGTCCCACTGTCTCGGCGGATGACGATGCTCGCCGCCGAGGACCGTTTCGAGGACGCCGCGGCCGCCCGCGACCGCGCCCGCGCCTTCACCGAGGCGATCCGTCGAAGTCGGCGTGCCGCGATGCTGGTGGGCGTCGAGCGACTGGTCCTCGAGCACGACGGGTCGACGACGGTCGAGATCGGGGGGCGAGGAGTTCGGCCCGAATCCCTCGACGAGGCGCTCTGCGTGGCCTCCTGGCTCGACCGGCACGCCGACCGCTTGCGGCTCGTCACGAGCGAGGGCGAGTTGTCGTCGCCCCTCCCCCGACTGCCCGACTTCAGTCCTGCCGGGCGCTGATCGCAGCGACGAGGGCTTCCACCCTGCCGCCGGCAAGGGCCGCGCGGGCCGCCTCGATGCCGGCGTCGAGATCGTCGACCTGGCCGGCCACGACGAGGGCCGCCGCTGCGTTGACGACCACGATGTCGGTCCGGGGCCCCGAGGCACCCTCGGGCCCCCACATCGCCTGGAACAGCTCGACGTTCTGGGCGGGAGTGCCGCCGGCCAGATCGTCGAGCGAGGCCGCGACGGCCACGTCGTGGTCGGCCGGGTCGATCGTCGTCGGCGTCACCGCATCGGGTGTCACGACCCACACGCTCGTTGGGCCCGTGAGACCGATCTCGTCGAGGCCGCCGTCGCCGACGACGACCCACGCCAGCTCTGAGCCGTTGCGGCGGAGGACCTCGGCCATGCGTTCCGCAGAGGACGCGCTCGCCGTGCCGATCAGCTGACGACGCAGCTGGGCCGGGTGCGCGAGGGGCCCGAGCACATTGAACACCGTGGGGATGCCCAGCTCGGCCCGGACCGGACCGACGAACCGCATCGCCGGGTGGAACGTGCGAGCGAGTGCGAACCCGAGGCCGAGTTCGGCGACGCAGCGCTCGAGGGGCTCGGTGGCAAGTCCGACCGGTACGCCGAGCGACTGGAGGAAGTCGAACGACCCCGAGGTCGACGACGCCTTGAAGTTGCCATGCTTGCAGACCTTCGCCCCCGCTGCGGCGGCGACGAACGAGGCCATCGTCGACACGTTGAGCGCATGGCTGCGACGATGTGCCGAGCCGCCGGTGCCGACGATGTCGACCGTGCCGGCGGGCATCGACAGCGGTTCGGCGGCACCGAGCATGGCCGCCACGAGGCCGACCATCTCGTCGACCGTCTCACCCTTCTGACGCAGCCCGACGATCAACCCGGCGATCTGCGCGTCGGTGGCCCGGTCGGCCAGGATGTCGCCGAGGGCAGCGGCACACGCATCGGCGCTGAGGTCCTCGCCGTCGACCAGGCGGCCGAGCAAGGCGGGCCAGCCGCCGTGGGCCGCCACGGCGGGCGGGGAGTCGGAGCCGGTGTCGTCGGTGGCAGTAGCGTCGGGCACGGACCCGAACCTACCCCGCACCGGTGTCCGGTGACGAGAACTTGCCGGCCGAGCGAGCGACGGTCACGAAGCCGGCGGGCGATCGTCAGTAGCGGAGGCGCCGCCCCTCGCGTCGCCACACCCGGCGACGCTCCCACTCGTCGGTGCCGCCCCACACTCCCGCCGGTTCACGGCTGGTCATGGCGTGTTCGCGGCACTGTTCCTGGACCGGGCAGGTCGAGCAGATGGCCTTGGCCCTGCTGACCGCCCAACGATCGTCGGGAGACGGATAGAAGATCCCGAGTTCCACGCCCTGGCAGGATCCGTGTGCACGAAATTTGAGGTCCACAGCGTCATCATCATCGTCGGTCGTAACAGCTGGCGACCGTGCGCGTGAACGTTCCATGAACGGCCTTCCCCTCGCCGACAAGAGCCGTGTGGATCATTCCGCACGAGCCGTCGGCCCCGACCCGGCCCGGCGCCGACGGGGCCGGTACGATCGAGGGCGTGCGCCGCTTCGATTGGACCGTGATCCGCAGCTCCGCCACGGTCGGGCTGCTCGTGGTGGTGCCGGCGGCGCTGATCAGCGACCTGCTGTTCGATCGCACCGATGCGCTTTGGCTGGCACTGCTGTTCGCCATCGTGACCCTGCTCGGATTCATCGCCGCCGGCTACGCCGCCGGCCGGCAGCGGACCGACATCCCGATGAGCCACGGGGCCCTCGCCGCCGTGGTCTGCTACGCGGTGGTGCAGGCGTTCGGCACGATCAAGCGACTGGTGGCCGATGAGGAGATCAACGTGATCGCCTACCCATTCATCGCGATGATCGCCCTGACGTGCGGGATGGCCGGGGCCCTGTTCGCCGATTGGCACCTGCGCCGGACCAGGCGGACCGCCGAACCGCTGGCCTGAGGTCCGCGTTCGCTGAGGCTCGTCACCGCTACGATGCTCCTGCTGGGTGAGTCGGCCGGGTGGCCGCGGCCGCTTCGGCGGTCGAGGAAAGTCGGGGCTCCGCAGGACAAGGTGCTGGCTAACAGCCAGTCGGGGCGACCCGCAGGACAGTGCCACAGAGAACAGACCGCCGATGGGCCGGGCAACCGGTCACAGGTAAGGGTGAAACGGTGCGGTAAGAGCGCACCAGCGTCCGGGGTGACCCGGGCGGCTCGGTAAACCCCACCAGGAGCAAGATCAGACGGAGGAACGGGTCGTCCGCCTCCCGGTTTCGGCCGGGTACCTCCGGGTGGATCGCATAGATGGATGGTCACCGACCGGATGCCGGCAACGGCGCCGGAAACAGAACCCCGCTTACAGGCCGACTCCCCCAGCCCGGCCNNATCCCGACAACCGCAGCTGGTGGGGCCCCGACGTTGGGGAATGGGTCGCTGAGCGGGCGCACGGCGCCCGGTCGATGACCCAATCCCGACAAGCCGTGGACCCGAGCGACGCTGCTCCGTGTGGGGACGCTGGGTGACGTAGGGTCAGGGGCGTGCGGTATGCAACGAGCGTCGAACGGTTCGAGGTGGGTGACTTCCCGATGGTGTGCGCCCGTTGCGGCGGCACCGCCGACCATCACCGCGGGTACCGGTCGCGCCGCTCGGCCGACTGGCCATGGTTCTTCTTCCCCTGGCAGCTCATCCTGTTCCTCCTGGCGTCCTGGCCGTCGACCGGCGGCGCCCCGGTCGGCCGACTCCCCCTCTGCAGTCGGTGCGATCACCGCGGGATCTCCGCGGCCTGGCGCAAACGTGAGCGAGCGATCCTCCTGCGCGGCGTCCACCCCGCGTTCGCGGCCGCCACCCAGCGCCATCAGACGCCGAGCACGGCGTGACCCGAATCGTCTGACCGAGGCCGCAACGACGCGGTATCACCCCAGGTCAGCGGGGTTCGAGCCGTCGACGAACCTCATGACCCGACGTCGTTCCCCGACGCTCGTGACCACTCGCCCCTCGGTCACCCGCCCCCGGAGGAACCGTGTCCCAACAGCCAACAGATGTGCTCTGGGTGCTCGTGTGCACCGCTCTCGTGTTCTCGATGCAGGGCGGCTTCCTCTTCGTCGAAGCTGGCCTCGTTCGGGCGAAGAACTACATCAACGTCGCCGTCAAGAACGTCACCGACGTCGGCGTCGCCGTGATGCTCTTCTGGCTGTTCGGCTACTCGCTGATGTTCGGCGAGGACCACAACGGCATCTGGGGCAGCGGCCCGTTCGCCGCCGACCTCAGCGCTCTGTCGCTCGGCGACTCGGCCTTCTTCCTCTTCCAGGCGGCGTTCGCCGGCACGACGGTCACCATCATCAGCGGCGCCGTCGCCGAACGCATGAAGTTCAGCGCCTATCTCCTCGTCGTCCTGGTGATGAGCGCCGTCTACCCCATCGTCGGCCACTGGATTTGGGGCGGCGGCTGGCTGGCCGACCTGGGCTTCGTCGACTTCGCCGGCTCGACCGCCGTGCACGCCACCGGGGGCGCTGCCGCCCTCGGGGCGATCTGGATCCTCGGACCCCGCCGCGGCGTCTTCGGCGAGGACGGTACCCACCACCGCACCGCACCGTCGTCGATGCCGATGGCGCTGTTCGGAGCGCTGATCCTGTGGGTCGGCTGGTTCGGGTTCAACGGTGGTAGCACCTTGGTCTTCGACGAGAGCGTCGGCAGCGTCCTCCTCGCGACGATGATCGGCGGCGCCGCCGGGGTGGTCACCTCGCTCCCGCTCAGCGTGATGGTCAGTGGCTACGTACCACCCGCCGCACCGATGAACGGCGCCCTGGCCGGCCTGGTCGGCGTCACCGCCGGCGCCCACGCCTTCACAACCTTCGACGCCGTCATCGCCGGCTCGGTCGCCGGCGCGCTCGTGCTCGCCGTCGAGGCCCTCCTCGTCCGCTTCCGCCTCGACGACGTCGTCGGGGCCGTCGCCGTGCACCTCGGAGCCGGGATCTGGGGCACGATCGCTGCGGGCCTCCTCGGCGACCTCGACGACCTCGGCTCCGGTCGATCCCGAGCCGGTCAGGTGGCGGTCCAGACCGCGGGCGCGATGACGGTCGTCCTCCTCGTGTTCGCGATCGCCGTGGCCGTCTGTCTCGCCATTCGAGCGACGATCGGGATGCGGGTCTCGGCCGAGGACGAGGACCTCGGCCTCAACGAGGCCGAGCACCACGTCGAGAACGAGTTGGTCACGATCCTGGCCGACCTCCATGCCGAGACGCTCGGCGAGATCACGGCGAGCTCCCGACAGCTCGCCGACCTGATGGAGGCGTCGCTACAGCAGACGGCCGGCCAGGCCGACGACTTCCTCCACACGACCACCGCCGCCGCCGGCACCCTCGACGACGTGCTCGACAAGATCCGGGTGACGATCGAGGCGGTCCACACCGCCAACACGGCATCGACGCGAGCGGCCGACGTCGCCGGCACCCAGGGCGGCGAACTCCAGCGCCGGGTCGAGTCGTTGGCACGCCAGACCGCGGCGATCGACCGGGTCGTCGACATGATCACCGACCTGGCCAACAAGTCGAACCTGCTCGCCCTCAACGCCACGATCGAGTCGGCTCGGGCCGGCGAGGCTGGCAAGGGATTCGGGGTCGTCGCCTCGGAGGTCCGCAGCCTGGCCACCAGCACCCTGGAGTCGCTCGACGAGATCCGTGGCATCGTCGAGCAGACCCGGACCGAGTCGACCGACATCGAACGTCTCGCCGGTGACGTCCTCGGCCTCCTGGTCGAACTGGCCGACGAGACCTCGGCGAGTGTCGACGAGGCCTCGACCCTGTCCGAAGCCGGCGGAGAGCGTCTCCGTGAACTCGGGACCTCGTTCGCCGATCTCGCCGACCAGGCCGAGGCGATGAAGCACCACCTCGACGACGGCGTCGACCGGGCTCGGTCGATCACGGGCTCGATCAGCGTCCCGGCTTGACCCGGGACCTCGCGCCGCCCCTCAGGCAGCGGGCGTGCCGCCCGACAACACCAGCGCCGCCTTGTCGGTGTCGATGTTGGAGCTGGTGAAGGTCACCCCGACCCGCTTGCCGACCCATCGGTCCCGCTCGGCGGTCAACGCCGCAAGACCGAGCGAGCCGGCCCCGCACGGCAGGGTGTGGGTGGCCCGATAAGCGAGACGCATGGCGGCGGCGATGTCGTCCTCGGCGATGGTCACGATCCGTGACGCGCCACGCCGTACGATGTCGAACGCCACCGGGTCGACCGACCGGGTGGCGACGCCGTCGGCGAAGGTCCGCGACGTCTCGGTCCCCACCGGCTCGCCGGCCGCGAACGAGCGGGCGACGGCGGGAGCGTTCTCGCTGACGACGCCGATCACCTCGGTCGAGAGGCCGAGCAGGTCGCGAACCAGGATCGTGGCGACGATGCCCGAGCCCATCCCGACCGGCACGAACACCGCATCGAGTTCACCCGCCGCCGCGAACAGTTCCGCCGGATAGGTGGCCACGCCGGCGACGAGGTCCGGGTGGAATGGCGGCACCATCTCGAGGCCCCGATCGGCGGCGAGCCCGATGCTGAACTCTCGGGCTTCCTGGAAGTCGGCGCCGTGCTCGATCAGCTCGGCGCCGAAGCCCCGCATCGCCGCGTTCTTCTCGACGCTGTTGCCATGTGGCACGACGATGGTGACCGGCACCCCGGCGGCCCGTCCGGCGTAGGCGAGGCTCTGGCCGTGGTTGCCGGTGGTCGCCGACGCCAGCCCGGCCACCTCGGGCCGTTCCCGAGCCAACCGCTCGGCGTAGACGAGCCCGCCTCGCACCTTGAACGCACCGGTCGGCGTGGCGCTCTCGTGCTTGACCCACACCTCGGCGCCGAATTCCTCGGCGAGCAGCGGCCAGGCGTACTGCGGGGTCGGCGCCATCGCCGCCTCGACGATCCGGCGGGCGTTGGCAAGGGCGTCGGCGGTGAGCTCCATCGCCAGATCCTCGCCGCCCACGGATCGGTCGACAACCCAAATTCCACCAACAAAACGCACTCACCCCGGGCCGGAGCCCGGGGTGAGGTGAGGTCTCGGCCGATCGTCGGCGCCGCCGTGGTTCAGCGGCAGATCAGTCGACGGGGAGACGGGCGAAGATCTCCACCTTCGCCTCCTCGAAGTCCTCCTCCGAGAGCTGACCGGCGTCACGCAGCTCGTGGATCTCCTCGATCATCTTCAGCAGCTCGGGGGCCGACAGCTCACCCTTACCCTCGAACATCTCGGCGACGGTGCCGCTCAGCTCCGTAGCCTCTTCTTCCTCGACCACGATCGGGGCGAAACCCTCGTTGGCCTTGTTCTGACGGGCCGCCTGCTTGGCGGCCTTCTTGGCGGCCTTGGCCCGGTCACGCTGCAGCTTGGCAAAACTCGAACGTTGCTTTCCCATGGCTCACTCCTTGCTCCTCGGCCCGCGAACCGCTCACAACAGAGCACAGCCTCCTCGGAGGAGACCGGGGCGCCGACAAAAGGAGGGGGGCGCCCTTCGGGGGGACAGCCGCACCGAAGGCGGCCGCGCGACATCGCGACCCTCGATTCTACCGGCCGAGGCCTACAGCCCCTACATCACGTGACGTCGAGATCCCGCAGATGTGCCGTGTCGTTGAACACACGCAGCGAGGGGCCTCGGTCGCTCACGCCGATGCGTGTGATCGATGCCTGGTCGACGAAGCTCCGCCACATCACCCCGGTGTCGGTGCCGAGCGCCCAGCCGAGCGCCGCCTTGATCGGCGACACGTGGGTGACGAGTACCACGTCGGTTGCGGCCGGATCGGCGAGTGACTCGGCCAGCTCTCCCAACAGCTCGCCCACCCGGGCATGGAGCGCCCGGAGCGACTCGCCGCCGGGTGGCGCGAACTCGGGGTCAGAGCGCCACTGCGCCCAGGTCTCGGGCGGAATCGACGCCACCGGCGCGAGGTCGAACTCCCCGTAGTCGAGCTCGAGCAGCCGGTCGTCGACCTCGTGGTCGGGGTCGAGGAAGCTCGCGGTCTGCCGCGTCCGGGCCAGTGGCGACGAGATGACGCGCGTCCCGACCGGGAGCGCCGCGGCCGCCGCAGCGGCCTGTTGGCGACCGGTGTCGTCGAGATCGGGATCGGCTCGCCCGAGGAGGAGTCCGGACTTGTTGGCCTCGGTGCGGCCGTGGCGCAGAACGTGGAGCATCACGGCCAACCCTTCACGGAAGGGCGGCCCGCGTCAACTGCCCGGTGCGGACGAAGAACGACCGGTTGTCGTCGTCGCCGAGTTCGTAGCGCTTCCACGCCCACCAGCCGACGGCCACCGCCACCACCTCGAGCGCCACGATGACCCCGACCGGGCGCTCGAGTTCCGGGATCTGCCCCGTCCCGAACGACCAGCCGTCGCCCCGTGCCAGGCCGACGAAGGGCCACCAGAACAGTTCGGTGCGGGCCCACGACGCGTCGAGGGCGAGATGGAAGAACAGGCCGATGGGGATGCCGAGCAGCCGGCGTCGCACCAGCCGACGGTTCGGCGTGGCGAGCATGACGATCGTGAGCAAGCCGACGGCCCCGAGCAAGGTGTGGAGGACGTTCGGACCGCCGAGCGCTGCCTCGGCGAGCGGGAGTGCCGCTCCGAGCGCCACCAGGCGGTAGTCGATCATCGGGCTCCGGAAGATCTCGGCCACGAGAACCGGCGCGAGGATGACGAACCACAACAACACGGGATCAGGCTCTCGTCGCCGCGATCAGCGCACGAGGATGCGGCCGCACTCCTCGCAGTGCACGACGGCGTCCTCGGGTTCGCGCTTGATCTCGTCGAGCTGGACCGCCGACAGCGACATGTGGCACCCATCGCACGTCGAGCCGACGAGTCGGGCGACGGCGACCCCGCCGAGGTCCTCTCGCAGCCGGTCGTAGCGGGTCAACACGTCCGGGGTCACCGATGCCGCAGCGTCGGACCGCTCGGCCTCGGTGGTGGCCTGCTCGGCGGCGACGCCGTCGAGGGCGACGGCGAGCTCGGCCTCGAGGGCGGTGATCCGCTCCTCGGTACTGCGGCGACGCTCCGCAGCGGCCGCGAGTTCGCCGTCGGCCTCCTCGATCTGCTCCATCAGTTCGAGTTCGTCGTCCTCCATCGAACGCTGCCGCTCGAGGAGTTGCGCGGCCTCGTCCTGCAGGGCGAGGAGGTCCTTGGTCGCCGTGACCGAACCGTCGTAGAGCTTGGCGTCGATCTCGCCTCGCCGGGCCTCGACCCCTGCCACCTCGTCGTCGAGCCGCTTGCGAGCACGCTCGACCTCGTGGCGGCGGGCCTCGATCTCGACGGCCTCGGCCAACATCGGCGCCAGCTCGGCCTGCACGGCGGCCAGCTCGGCCCGAAGCGGATGGTTGGCGTGCTTGTGGGCCAGCTGGAGCAGGGTCGTGTCGAACCCCTGGACGACGAGGAGCTGGGCCTGTGCCGGGTCGGTCATCCCCCGCCTCCGGTGGTCTGCGTGGTGGATTGGTCGGGAGCCGGCGTCGCCGGTGGCTGCGTCGGCGGGGCCGCCGTGGTGGCCGGCGGCTGCGTGGTCGGGGCGGTGGTCGGCGGTGCAGTCGTGCCGCCGCCGCCGTCGACCACCGGGTTGGTGGTGATCGGGTTGCCACCGTCGTCGAGCGGAATCGTGTTGCCGGCCGAGTCGAGGATCGGGTTGCCGGCGTCGTCGATCAGGATCGCCAACGTGGTCACCGGGTTGAAACAGTCCTTCACGCCGTCGCCGTCGGAGTCGACCATCACGGTCTCCTTCGTCGAGTTCCCGCGATCGGCTGCGTCACAGAAGTCGATCTCCCCCTCGACCTTCAGGTAGCGACCACCGCCGTAGGACTCCGGGTCGGGGAACTCGAGGGGCTCGAGGTCGGCATGGTAGAGGTTGTTGAAGTAGCCCCACGTCGCCGCCGGCACCTTGCCGCCGAACATGTTGCCCCAGCCCGGCACGTTGCGCATGGGGATCTTCTCATCGGGGTGCCCGATCCACACCGCCGTCGACAGGTACTCGGTGTACCCCACGAACCACGCATCCTCGTAGTTCTGGGCGGTCCCGGTCTTTCCGCCGGCGGCGTGGCCGTTGTCGAGCCGGGCAGCTCGCCCGGTGCCGCTGCGCACGTTCGACTCGAGCACCTGGGAGATCATGCGAGAGGACTGGGGCGAGATCGCTCGCCGGGGGTCGCTGCGGTGCTCGTAGATCACGTTGCCGTCGCGGTCGAGCACCCGGGAGATGTACCACGGCTCGTTGAAGAGGCCGTCGTTGCCCATCGCGGCGTAGGCCGACGCCATCGACAGCGGGTGGACCTCCTTGGAGCCGAGCGGGAGGGAGAGCACGGCGTCGGTGGGGTTGACGAGGGTGTCGATGCCGAGACGGTTGGCCACCTCGATCACGTCCTCGTTCCCGACGACCTGGCCGAGTCGCACGAAGGCGCAGTTGTTCGACGAGCGGGTGACCGCCGCCAGCGACTGCACGCCGCCGGAGCCGCCCTTCACCTCGTAGGGGTTGGGAACGCCGCCGGGGTTGTCGAATTGGCAGGGGCTGTCGCCTCGCACCTGGTCGCTCGGCGTGTAGCCGGCCTCGAACAGGGCGGCGAGCACGAAGGTCTTCATCGACGATCCGGCCTGCCGGCCGAGCCCGTCGGTCGTCAGGTTGAACTGCTCGCGTGTGAACTCGGGCCCGCCGACCATCGCCTTCACGGCGCCGGTGTGGGTCTCGACCGCAGCGATGGCGAGGGTGAAGCCCCGGTCGTCGTCGGGCAGGAGCTCGTCGCGGGCCTCCTCGGCCCAGGCCTGGGCTCTCAGGTCGTAGGTGGTCTCGACGGTGAGCCCGCCGAAGTAGACGTTGCGGAAGCGGGCGTCGTAGTCCTCGCCGAGCGCCTCGAGCGAGAGCAGCTCCTGGAGCGCCTCTTCGGTGAAGTAGTCGGTCGGCTTGATGTCGAAGGGCACCTGGCGCTCGGCCGGCAGCGGCACGGCCCGCAGCGCGGTCGCCTCGTCGTCGTCGATCAGCTCCAGGCCCACCATGCGGTTGATGACGACCGAGCGGCGCTCGATGGCCAGCTCTGGGTTGCGGGTCGGGTCGTAGCGGGTCGGGTTGCGGATCAGGCCGGCGAGCATGACCGCCTCCTCCCAACCGAGCGACGAGACGTCCTCGTAGCCCCAGTAGATCTCCGCTGCGGCCTGCACCCCGTAGGCGCCCGACCCGAAGTAGACGGTGTTGAGGTAGCGCTCGAGGATCTCGTCCTTGGTCATCTGCCGTTCGAGCCGCAGGGCGTAGAACGCCTCGGTGCTCTTGCGGTCGAGGTCCTGGGTCGAGTCGAGAATCGACTGCTTGATCAACTGCTGGGTGATCGTCGAGCCACCCTGCTCGATGCCACCGGCGTTGAGGTTCTCGACCGCGGCGCGGAAGATGGCCCGGAAGTTCACGCCGTTGTGCTCGTAGAACGCGGAGTCCTCCATACCGACGATGGCATCGATCACCGGCTGGGGGATCTCGTCGAGGGTGACCGGCTCGCGATTCTGCTCCTGCACCAGATGGGTGAGGAAGGTGCCGTCGTTGGAGTACATCGACGACCGAAGCCCGAGGTCGCGCATCTCGAGGTCGGCCGACGTGCCCTCGTGGGCCGTGACGATCTCGGCGACCTGGGGAATCGTCACGATCGCCGCCCCGGCCGCCACCCCGGACACGGCGACGAGGACGAGTCCGAGCGACGCGAGTCGCTTGAAGATCTGCAGCACCCTCAGCACGAGGGCCAAGCGTACTCAGGTCGCCGACCCTGGCGGCGTCAGGCGCCCTCGCCGATCCCGCCGAAGGGATCGATGCCGGCCACGGCGGCCGCTGCGAACACGGCCTCGGCGGCAGCGCGCTCGGCGTCGTCGTCGTGGGTCGACAGACCGAACAGGGGCTGCCCGGCGGCGTCGACGACGACCACGATGGTGACGAACCGTTCGTCGACGGGGGCGGTCCCGGCGAAGCTGACCCGCATCGACTCGTCACAGAGCTCCGCGGCGGCCTGGGCGACGGCCCGCGCCGGGCTGGCGGCCACGGCCGCGGCGTGGCGGCGCTCGGCACCGACGGCGAGGCGCACATCGGCCAGCACGCCATCGTGTTCCTCCCGCACCAACACCCGCAGGGCGTGGTCGGCTGGCAGGGGACGCGGTTCGGCCAGCGCGGCACCGACCGACCGGGCGAGCCCGGCGAGGGCCGCGGCGTGAACGCGATTCACGGCGTCGGCCCCCACGTCACCGACGAGGTCGGCCAGGGCGTCGAGCGCCAGCGAGGTGACCCGTCGCCGAAGCGCGATCGAGCCCGGCGACGGTCGGTGCGGTCGACGTCCGACCAGCTCATCGACGCCGGCGGATGCCCGCACCGACAGGGTGTCGTCGAGGATGCCGGCGAGACCGCGGCCGAGCCCCGACACCAACGACGTCGGTGACGGTTCCGACGAGCGCGATCGCCGCGCCGACGGTGCGTCGTCACGTGACGTCTTCACGTTCTCTGACATCGGAGTTCCCTCCTCCGCGGCGCTCGGGGGCGCCTGGGACGATCCTAGTGACCCGTCGTCCGGCGGGAACCCAGCGGAACTGCTCATCCGGTTTCCCCACAGTCCGGGCGCCCCGTGGCCGTCCCCGGCTCGACGTCGACGTCCAGACCGTTCTCGGGCAATGGCACGACGATCGAGAGCCCCGACACGGCGTCGAAGCCGTGGATCAACCCGACGAGGCGCCCGTGACGGTCGAGCACCGGCCCGCCGCTGTAGCCCGGCTGAAGGGCACGATCGAGCACGACCACCTCGGTGTCGAGTCCCCAGACGGCGCCGATGTCGACGTGGTGCACCGAGGCCTCGATCACCCGGAGCGGCCCGCCGGCCGCGTGGCCGGCGACCAACACCGGCTCACCGGCGACCGGTGGCGTCGACCGGACTTCGCGCACGGCGCCGTCGAGCACGGTCGTGCCGTCGAGCACTGCGAGATCGATCGAGCGGTCGAGCGCCGCCAGCCGCACCGAGTTCGCCCCGGCGCTGAGGTCGGCCCCCTCGGGGATGAGGTGGGCGGCGGTGACGATCCGACCGTCGAGGATGACGCCCGAGCCGAGGGTCGCGCCGTCGCATTCGCTCGCCCGAACCTGGACCGTCGAGGACGTCGCGATGATCGACAGGAGTTCGCGCTCCGACTCGTCGAAGGTGACCTCGACCTCGCCGTCCGCTGCGGCGGGCGAATCATCAGCCAACGACGAACCGTCGAGCGGGTCGGTGGCGAGCGCTCCGGCGCTCAGGGCGCCTGCGGTGAGGGTGAAGGAACCCCCGCCCGCGACGAGCGCGGCCAGGCCGGTTCGGGCCGCCCTGCGCCACGCCTTCGCTTCCACCACGTCACCTCCGCAGAGGCGACGCTAGGAGTCAGGCGCCGGTGGCGACCTCGGTAGATGCTCCCGGGGTGTGAGCCGATCGGCTCACGTCGGCAGGGGTCGACCGATCAGAAGTCGCGGCGTTCCCAGCTGGTGGCGAGGTCGTTCTCGACCCGGATCTTGGCGACGACCCCGTGGACGAGGTGACGCATCTCGTCGCTCATCCGGAAGTAGTTCACCCCGTAGTAGCAGAACCCGTCGTGCTCGCTGTCGCGGATGTTGCGGATCTCGGCGACCCCGTCGGTGTCAGCGAACTCGATCTTGAGCCGCGACCCGGTCTCGAGCCGCGGATTCGACGGCGCGATCAGGAGCGCACCAGCGATCGAGATGTCGACCAGCCGCACCTCGGTCGCGTGGGTGCGACCACCGATCCGTCGCCGGCTCGGGGCGTGCCAGGTCGCCCGCAACGGCGGGATCTGGTAGCGAGGAGTGATTCTTGGGAAGGTGTCCGGCCGCCGAACATCACCGTCGTCGATGAGACCCATTTCCTCCCATCGGCCTCGACGCGAAACTCTTGAGCGCGCAGACCTCCGGTACTGGTGCGCACCGCGAGTCGGCGGCACGCACCCGTCTACGCTCGGCCGATGGCCGAGATCCTCCAGGGCGACCGCATCGGCGCCGACGCCACACTCAAGGTCGGCTGCGCCGCCGTGATCATGGTCGACGGTCGGGTGCTTCTCACCCGCCGCACCGACAACGGGCTGTGGTGCCTCCCGGGCGGGGCGATGGACCCGGGCGAGAGCGCCGCCGAGGCGATGGCCCGCGAGGTGGTGGAGGAGACCGGCCTCGTCGTGGAGGCCGAGCGGCTGGTGGGCGTCTATTCGTCGCCGGATCGGGTGACCCGGTATCGCGACGGCAACACCCACCAATTCGTCGCCCTGTGTTTCGCGGCCACCGTGGTGGGCGGTGAGCTCGGGTTGAGCGACGAGACGACCGCCACGGCCTGGGTCGACCCTGCCGACCTCGACGACTTCGAGATCATGCTGAACCATCGGGAACGAATCGACGACGCCCTCCTCGGCGTGCCCACCGTCATGAAGTAGGCCGTCAGACCGACGCGGCGGTGAGTTGCTCGACGGCGGCGGTCAATTCCGCCGCCGTCAGCGGCCGGGCGAAGCGATACCCCTGGAGGGTGTCGGAGCCGAGCCGCCGCAGGATCGACGCCTGATCGTCGGTCTCGACGCCCTCTGCGGTCACGCGCGCACCGAGGAGGTGCCCGGTCTCGACGATGAGCTTGACCAGCGAGAGGTCGTCGGCGTTGTCGAGATTGGCGACGAAGCTGCGGTCGATCTTGAGGATGTCGACCGGCAGGGTGCGCAGGTGAGCCAGCGACGTGTAGCCGGTGCCGAAGTCGTCGATCGCGATCCGCACGCCGTCCGCTCGCAGCCGGTCGAGCGATTGCGCGGCGGCCGCAAGGTCTTCGAGCAGTGCGCTCTCGGTGACCTCGATCGTCAGGCGATCGGCGGCGACGCCGTGTCGATCCAGGGCCCCCCGCACGGTCTGGTAGAGCTCGCCACGCACCAGGTGTCGGCCCGAGACGTTGAGGGCCATCGACAGATCCCCGAGGACCGGATCGTCGTGCCACTCGGCGAGCTGCGAGATGCCTCGCTCGATCACCCAGCGGTCGATCTCGATGATCAGATCGGTTCGCTCGGCGAAGGGGATGAAGTCGTCGGGGCGGACCATGCCGAGCCCGGGCCGCGCCCACCGCACCAGGGCCTCGACCGAGTTGGGCAGCGAGGTGCCGGCGTCGATCGTCGACTGGTAGTGGAGCGAGAACTCCTCGTTCTCGATCGCCGCACGGATCGCCGCTTCGAGGTCTGCCTCCTCGACCTGACGGGAGCGCATCTCGTCGGTACACAGCGCTACCGCACCGGGCCCTTCCGCCTTGGCCTGGTAGACGGCCAGGTCGGCGTCGCGGATCAGTGTGTCGGGGTCGGCGGCGTGGCCGGCCACCGCCACCCCCACGCAGGCCGACGGTGAGACGGTGCCGCGCTCGAGGTCGATCGGTCGGCGCACGGCCTCGGCGAGCCGGCGAGCCAGGTCCATCGCGGCTTCGGGGTCCTCGATCGGCTCGGCGACGACCAGGAACTCGTCACCGCCGAGGCGAGCCACGTGATCGCCCGCTCGGCACTGGTCGACGAGGCGGCGGGCCACCGCCTGCAACAGGAGGTCGCCGGCCTGATGGCCGTGCTGGTCGTTGACGGTCTTGAAGCCGTCGAGGTCGACGAACAACACGGCGGCGGTCGCCTCCGACCGGCGGGCGCGAGCGATCGTGTGCTCGAGGTGAGCCAGGGACGCCGACCGATTCGGGAGCCCGGTCAACCCGTCGTGGGTCGCCTCGTGGGCGAGTCGACGCCGGAAGCGTTCCCGTTCCGCCAGCGATTCGCGGAGCCGCTCGACGGCCGCATGGAGGGAGGCACCGAGCGGTCCGGCCGGCACCTCGTCGAGCAGTGGGTCGTCGATCCGGCCGGCAGCCAACGCCAGGGCCTGACGCTCGGCTCGGTGGATGTGCTGCATCGCCTCGTTGAGGGCGTGCGCACCGGCCCGCACCTCGAGCGGACCGTGCGGCTCGAGCTCGCCGTCCCCATCCCCTTGCCGCAGCCGCTCGGCCGACGCCGCGAGTTCGGTGAGGGGCACCACGACCATCCGGTTGACCAGGAGCACGGCGCCGATGGTGGCGATGACGACACCGAGGGCGCCCAGGGTGATGGCGATGTTGGTGGTGCGCTCGCGATTCCAGGCGGTGTCGACCAGTGCCCCGAGCTCGACGAGGGTGGTGTCGGTCAGCGCCTCGTGGTAGTCGAGCGACTCCTGCCCCGACAGGTAGGGCTGGGCGATCAGCAGGATCGCTTCTCCCTGCTCGTCGAGATCGAGCTGCACCCGGGTGCCGGCGGCGGCGGCGGCGACGGCCTCGGCGACTCGAGCATCGATGTCCTGCACACCGAACGATTCCAGAAGCCGGGCATGGGCTCGGGTGACCTCGGTGGGCACCCCGTCGAGCTGGAGCTGGTGTTGGAGTTCCGCCATCTCCCGCTCGTAGGCGGTCTCGGCTCGCACGAGAGGGAAGTCGACGTCCTCGATGTACTCGACACCGACCAGCTCGGTGAAATAGGCCAGCGCCATCAAGGACTGTTGGGCCTGCACCGAACTCGACGCCTCGACGACCCGGGCCATCGCCACGATCGCGGACCCGTCCTCGATGCCGCCGGCCCGGATCACCAGGTCGGCGGAGGCATCGACCACCCGCTCACGGGCGATCGCCAGGGCCTCGCCATAGCGGCGGGACGCCGTGTCGAAGTCCCCTTCCATCTGGGCGGTACGAGCCGCAGCGACCGTTTCGGCCAGGAGCGGGTCTTCGAGGTCGGCCAGAAGTCCATCGGCCGACGCGGCGGACTCGCTGGCTGCGGTCTCGAGGTCGTCGCCGCCGACGATGGCGAGCATCTCCAGCGGGAATCCCATCAGGGTCGCGAGGCGGAGCCCCTCGAGATACCCGTGCTCCTCGAGCAGACGGATTTCCAGCTCGACGCCGCCGTGGAGGCGATCGGCGGACTCCTGCAGTGCCAGGAGCTGGCTGCGCACCTCGAGTCCACGGCGAATCTGACCCCCCGACAGCCATCCCAGGCCGAGCAGGGGCACGAGCGCGACAGCGAACAGAAGGGTCCGCATGCGGTAGCCGGCGCCGAGCGCGTGGAGGGAACTCACCTCACGTGTCGTCGGCCGATAGCGGCTCGGTGTGAGGATCTGGTTGCGAGCGGCCGGCGACGGTCGCCATCCGCATGTCCTCGTCGGTCAGGTCGGCGATCCAGTCATCGAGGGGCCGCGGACGACCCCAGAGGTAGCCCTGGGCGAGCGCAACACCGAGGCCGCCGAGCGTCTCAGCCTGCTGCTCGGTCTCCACGCCTTCGACGACGACACGCCGATCCATCGCGCCGGCCAGTTCGCAAACCGACCGCACGAGGGCTCGGTGCTCCGGACGGCCGTCGAGCCCGGCCACGAGGGAGCCCTCGATCTTCACGTACTGGAGGGGCAGCTCGAGGAGATGCCCGACCGAGGAGTAGCCGCTGCCGAAGTCGTCGAGGGCCAGCGCTGCTCCCCGGTCGACGAGCTGGATGAGCTTGTCGACCATGCCGGGTTCGGCATGGAGGTCGGCGGTCTCGGTCAGCTCGAGGACGAGGGAGCCGGGCGACGGCCGGTAGGCGGCCATCACCTCCTCGAAGTGCTCGATGATCGTCTCGTCGACGAGCTGTCGGGGGCTCATGTTGACCGTGATCATCACCTCAGGGGCGTGGGCCCGGAGCTGATGCAGGGCTGCGCCACCGCGTTCGAGCATGCGGTTGCCCAGGTCGCCGATCAGTCCGATCTCCTCGGCGATCGGCACGAAGACCGAGGGTGGACACCACGAACCGTCGAAGCGCTGCCAGCGAGCGAGCAGCTCGAGCCCGACGACGCGACCGGTGGCCAATTCGGTCAGGGGCTGGGCCCAGGCCTGGATCTCGCCGTCGGCGATCCCCCGCCGCAGGCTCGACTCGAGTTCGGCCCGCTCCTCTCGCATCAGCCGAACCGAGTCGTCGAAGCGGACCGATCGACGACGCCCCTGGCCCTTGGCCAGATAGAGCGCCTCGTCGGCTTCCTGCTGCACCGCGGCGAGATCGAAGTCGCTGGCGGAGACGGTCGTGATCCCGATGCTGGCCGAGATCCGGGCCTCGGCGCCCTCGATGTGGAAGGGCAGCTCGAGCGCGTCGATCAGCTCGCCCGCGAGCCGGTCCTGGGCATCGGCCGACAGGGGTTCGGGAAGCAGGAGGAGGAACTCGTCGCCGCCGAGACGGGCCACGACGTCGGACGACCGAAGGCGCGCCCGGAGCCGATCGGCGACCTCACACAAGACCTCGTCACCGCCCCCGTGCCCGAATCGGTCGTTGACCGACTTGAAGTGATCGAGGTCGACGTACATCACGGTCGGTGCGGCGCTGCCAACCGACAACGAGGCCACCGCCGCCTCGAGACCAGCGCGATTCGGCAGCCCGGTCAGCGGGTCGTGGAGGGCGTCGACCTGGGCCCGCTCGGCCTGGATCCGGATGTGCTCCTGGGCCGAGACCAACTCGAAGAGGCTCTCGCCCGTGTTGGTCAGGTCGCGGATCTGCACGGTCATGAAGAACAACAGCGCTGCGCCCCAGTCGAACACGCCGTGGAGGAACAGGGCACTGGAGGCAAGGCACCACATCGGCACGACGACATAGCGACCGACCCCCGCGATGCCACTCAGCCCACCCACCGAACCGGCCGACACGGCGAGCTGGATGCAGAGCACGATCAGCCGGATCTCGGGGTCGGTGGCGGCCTCGGGGATCCACATCGCCGCCCCGAACGCCGACCCGGTTCCGACCGCGCAGGCGATCGCCGAGTAGGCGAGACCGCGATCGTCCACCGGGCGGCGAAGCCGAGGGACGGTGTTGGCGCAGAACATCGCTGCCGCCACCAGGCACGTGCCCGCGAGCCACACCAGCGGCCACGCGCCGGCAAGGCCGTGCCAGGAGAGGGCGACGAGGAGGACTCCGGCCGCCGCCACGCTGAGTGGCGCGCTCCAGGCCTCGAGCCCCGACTGGTAGTAGTGGTCGTCGAGCGCTGCCTGCACCCGCGGTGGAACCGCGTTCGAGGAGTCGGCGTCATCGGACATCCCAGAGGTTTTCGGCGTGTCCCCCGCGGCCTTGAGCTGGGCGATCGCACCCAGCCGGCGGCACTGGGCCGAGTGCACCTGACGACTTTCTGAAACTAGGCCTCGCTGCCCGAGCGGCATAGGTCACTTGACACGGAGGGCCTGAGTAGATCACCCTACGTGGCATGACAACCACTCTCCGCGTTGGGCGCGTCGGATCGGGTGCGGAAAGGCGGCGTCATCTCGAGGCGCGCCGACTCCCTCACCCCTCGGCGGCTGCTGCCATCTTCCTCACCCTGTGCACATCGGGCGCCATGGCTGTCGCGGCCGGCGGCTGGGACCACCGCAGCGACGGCGCCGACGTCGTCCCGCTGGTCGCCCTCGTCGCACTCGGCCTCACCGTCGCCCGTTGGGCGCCGGACGGCGCCACCCCGACCCGCCCCCTCGAGTCGACGCTGCCCCTGGCGCTCGGGCTGATGGCCAGCGCCCTCGCCGCTGCGCTGTTCATCCAACCGGCGCTCGGGCCCGAGCTGGTCGGGCCGGTGATGACCGTCGCCCTCGTCGGCGCCTACCTCGGCCTGTGGGGGTATCGGGCCCTCGCCCTGTGGCGAACGGTCGTGGTGTTCAGCCTGCTCACCTGGCGCCCGGTCGCCGAGGCGCTCCACGACGTGGTGCGCGAGAGCCTGGCCGAGCCCTCGGCGCTGGTCTACCAACGGCTCGCCCTGCTGCCGATGGTCGGCGTCGACGACGAGCCGTGGCGAGTGCTGTCGGCCGAGCTGCACCGCGGCAGCCTCGTGGTGCTCGCCACGGTGCTGCTGTCGTTCGCCGTGCGCCGATGGCGGCTCGACGGCTCGTCGCTCCTCCAGCTCGGCGCCACCACCGGCGCCGCCTTCGTCGTCCACCACGCCGTGATCCTGGCGATCCCGATCGACCAGTACGCGCCGAGCGAGGCGACCCGCCTCGCCACCGACCCCCTCCTCGAGGTCGGGATCGCCGTGGCGGCGGTCGCCGCCCTGCAACTCGCCCGACCCGACCGCCACACCGCGGTGGCCCACGCCGCCGCGGAGCGGCCGGCCCCGGCCGAGCCCCCGACCGTCGACCGGGATCCGGTGATCTTCGCCGCCGTCGACGCACCCCGCGCCCTCGGCACCGCCCTGCTCACGAGCAGCGCCGTGCCGGTCGCCGCCCTCGCCCTGCTCGCCTGAGCGACCTCCACCCGGATCGGATTCCCCGTGCCTCTCCCCTCCTTTGTCGCGCCCATACGGCGCCGCCGACGGCTCCCCGAGCAGATCCCGCCCCTCCGCCCGGACGTCATCTCGGACGCCCCGGTCATCGCCCCGCCCAACGACGGCGAGGTGTGGACCTACGTGGCGGATCGAGGTCGCCGCTTCCTGGCCCTTTCGGCGCTGTCCCGCATCTGCCTGGGCGCGGCCCTCACCTTCCTGTCGTTCCAGGGCGGCTGGCTGTGGCTCCTGCTGCCCTTCGCCCTCGGCGTGGTCGCCGGCGGTGCCATCAACCTGGTGTGGGCGAGCCAGATCCCCGGCTTCGACCGGATCGGTCACCGCCTGCGCACCGAACACTTCGGGCGGCTGCTGCGGCGGCCGGCAACCTCGGCCGACGTGCCGAGCGTCGACGTGTTCATCTGCACCTGCGGCGAGGACCCGCTCGTGGTGGAGAACACGATCGTGCACGCCACCTACCTCGACTACCCGGCCGACAAGCTCACGGTCCACGTCCTCGACGACAAGCACTCCCCCGAGATCCAGCAGGCCGCGCTGCGGTGGGGTGCCCGCTACGTCGCCCGGCCCAACCGGGGCTGGATGAAGAAGGCCGGCAACCTCCACCATGGCTACGACCAGAGCGACGGCGACCTGATCCTCGTCCTCGACGCCGACTTCGCGGTCCGTCGCGACTTCCTCCACCACACCGTGCCGGCGTTCGACGACGACCGGCTCGGCATCCTGCAGACGCCGCAGTTCTTCCGGGTCCGCAGCGACAACTGGGTCGAGCGCGGCGCCGCCGCGCAGCAGGAGCAGTTCTACCGGGCCGGCCTGCGGGCCCGCGACCGCCATCGCGGCGCGATCTGCGTGGGCACCAACGCCGTCTACCGCCGGTCTGCCCTCGACGAGCGGGGCGGCATGGCCCTGCTCGAACACTCCGAGGACATCTTCACCGGCCTCAAGGTCGTCGACGCCGGCTACCGGGTCGACTACCTCCCCCTCCCCCTCGCCGCCGGGTCGGCGCCGGACAACACCGCGGCGCTCGCCTCCCAGCAGTACCGCTGGGCCCGGGGCAACTTCGCCCTCGCCGGCACCCCGCTGTTCAAGCGGATGCGACTGTCGCCGATGCAGCGGCTCGGCATCTGGGACGGCTGGATCTTCTACGTCACCAGCGCCCTCAGCCCGATCGTCGCCCTCTTCGTGCCGATCGTGTGCCTCGTCGCGGCGCCCCATGTCATCACGCTCACCCCGACCGCGATGCTGCTGCCGTCGCTGTTCACCGAGTTCTACCTCCAGCCCCGCTGGCTCCACCTGCCCGACGGACGGGCGTCGCGCCGAGTCGGCCTGATCTCCCAGCTCGCCCACCTCTACGCCCTGTTCCATCATCTGACCGATCAGGACCAGGAGTGGATCCCGACCGGCAACAAACGGGCCGAGGGGGCCAAGACCGGCACCGACCGCATCCCCGACCAGATCGCGGCCGGGGCCACGTGGGGGTTCGTGGCGATCATGTTGCTGCTCGCCTACCGGATCGGCACCGGCTGGGACGAGATCGACCTCGCCCCCGTCGGCGTGCTGGCGGCGATCGCCCTGCCGGCCGCGCTCGGCACCACCCGTCGCCCGACCGAGGCGGCCTCCACCCTCGACGCCGCGCCTGCCCTGTCGGAGGGCCGTGACGTCTTCCTCGACGTGATCCGCTCGGTCTCGATCGTGCGGGTGATGGTGTGGCACGCCTTCGGGGCGTGGTGGATCTCGTGGGCGTTCGCCGCGATGCCGGCGGTGTTCTACGTGTCGGGGGCCGTGCTGGCCAAGAGTCTGGCGACCAAGCCGACGAGCCGGGTGATGGCCGACCGACTGAAGCGGCTCGTCCTCCCCTACTACGCCTTCGTCGCCCTGGCCCTGGCCGCCGTCGCGATCGCCCACCCGACGGTCTGGCTCGAACGCCCGGCCGACGTCGTCTCGTGGCTGGTGCCCTACCGAGCGCCGGCCGCGCTGGCGTGGGAGGAGGGCTGGCTGTCGGCGCCCCTGTGGTTCCTGCGGGCACTGGTGGTGATCATGATCCTCACCCCGATCGTGCGCCCGATCGGCCGTCGCCTCCCCGGCTGGCTCCAGCTGGTCGCCTGGGCGGCGTCGCTCGTCGCCCTCGACCGCTGGGTGGCGGCCCAGACCACCGAGCAGGCCACCGCCGTCACCCGCGGCGTGGCCGACGTGATCTGCTTCGGCGGGTTCTTCGCCCTCGGCGTCAGCGGCCATCACCTGCGGGGCCGGTGGTCGCGGCGTCTGCGTCTCGGCACCGTCGCGGTGCTGGCGTTGGCGGCGGTGAGTTGGGCGGTGGTGTTCCCACCGGCCGACCTGGTCGTCAACAACTCCTACGTGCTGTTCGGGCTCGTCGGCCTGGCCTGGCTGGGGTTGCTGCTGGCGATCGAGGACCATCTGCGTCACCTCGGGTCGGTGCCGGCGATCGCGGCGTTCGTCGGCTGGATCACGGGATCGGCGATGACGATCTACCTGTGGCACACCCTGGCGATCGTCGTCGCCTACTCGGTCGTCGGCGCACCCGGCACGCTCGGCGAGTACCTGATGCTCCTCGCCGTGTTCGCGGCGGTTCTGGTGCCGATCGTGGCCGCCGCCCGGCCGCTCGAGTCGGTCGGCCAGCCCCGCCACCGACGCAAGCCCGTACGACCGGCGCTGGTGTTGCTCCTCGCCCTGGCCGTCGGCCTGGTGATGCAACGTCCGGCGCTGTTCCCCACCTTCGTCGAGGCGGTCGAACCGCCGACCCCGTCGGGCCGCCCGCCGGTCGGCACCGACACCACAGCCGCCGCCCCGACGCCCGAGCAGGAGGCCGAGATGGCCCGCAGCCTCGAGGCGTGGCTGGTCGGCCACGACGTCGATGGCGCGGCGGTGGTCGAGATCGGCGCGGCGACCGGCGACCTGCCGGTGGCGGCGACCTTCGGCGACGCCGAGTCGATCCCGATCGATGCCCCGTTCGAGGCGCTCAGCGCGACCAAGACGATGGTCGGCGCGGTCACCCTCCAGCTGGTCGACGAGGGCGCGCTGACCCTCGACGGCCCGCTGCCGCCGGTGGCCGGCGTGCCCAAGACGGTGACCGACGCGCTCAGCGTGCGGCGCCTGCTCAGCCACGCCAGCGGCCTCGACGACTATCGCTGGGCGCCCGGCTACGCCGCCGACGACATCCTCGACCCGGTCGACGCGGTGCTGCTCGGCGCGCAGACGAGCGACCTGTCGGTCACCGACCCCGACTACGCCGCCACCAACTACCTGCTGATGGGGCTCGTGATCGAGGAGGTGACCGGGCAGCCGTTGAGCGAAGTGCTCGACACCCGGCTCTTCACCCCGCTCGATCTCGACTCGACCGAGCTGGTCGACAACCGGCGGGAGGGTTTCATCGGCCACGCCTCGGGCGGCGTGGTGTCGACCCTCGACGAACTGGCCCGCTGGTACGACGCCCTGCTGCGTTCCGATCGGGTGCTCAGCCCCGAGATGCGCGACGAGATGCTGTTCGGCGGGATGCTGTATGCACCCCACGCCGGGCTCGGGGCGTGGCGACACTGCCCGTGCGAGCCGTCGACGGTGGCCGACCCCGAACCGTTCCTCTACGCCTTCCACGACGGCGGCGACGTGCGGCTCGTCTACATCCCGTCGCGCGACCTGGTGATGGCGTTGCGGTTCACCGAGGGGCTCTACGGCGCCAACTTCATCGTCGGCGACATCGACGACGCCATCTTCGCCGTCGCCGACCGACGCGAGCTCGTGGACGCCGAGTCGTGAGCCCGGCGCCTTCGAGCTGGCCCCGCACCGAGCCCCTTGACCTCGACCGAGGTCGAGGTGCTCGGCTGAGGGCATGCCCACTTCACACGCCCTTCGGAGCCGCGTCCTTCACAAGCACGTCCTCCAGAAACACTGCCTTCCGCCGACCCTCGTCCTGGCGCTCGGCGCCGCCGCTGCGGCACCCGCCGTGCTGCCGACCCTCCGCCTCGCCGCGCCGCCTCTGCTGCGGGTGGCCGGCGCGGCGGTGACGGTCGCCGGCCTCGCCGTGACCGTCGCCGGCAGCCGGCAGTTCGCCCGAGCCGAGACCAACATCGTCACCTTCGACGATCCCGACGTCCTGGTCGACACCGGCCTGTTCGCCCGCACCCGCAACCCGATGTACCTGGGGTTCACGGTCGCCCTCATCGGCTGGGCCGCGGTCACGGCGACGTGGCTGTCACCGCTGACACCACTCGCCTTCGCCGTCGCCGCCGACCGGTGGTACATCCCCTTCGAGGAGGGGCGGATGGCGGCCACGTTCGGGGCACGCTGGCACGACTACCGAGCCCGCGTGCCACGCTGGCTGGGCCCGACCGCCTGACGAACCGAACCGCCGACACATGACCGCGCACCGATCGATGCCCACCTCATCCACTCCCCCGCTCGACATCGGCGAGGTCGTCGACCGCACCGGTGTGAAGCCGTCGACGCTCCACGTGTGGGAACGCGAGGGCCTGTTGGCACCGGTCGCCCGGGCCGGGCTGCGTCGCCAATACGCCGCCGACGCCGTCGAGCGGGTCGCCGTCATCCGCCTCCTGCAGGAGAGCGGGTTCACGCTCGCCGAGATCGGCGAGGTGGTGGCGGCCGATGCCTTCGACTCGCCCGACGGCGACGAGCCGGCGCCGGGCGCCTCGCTCCTCCACCGCAAGCTCGCCGAACTCCGCGAGCGGCGAGCCACCCTCGACCGGGCGATCACCGGGATCGAACACGCCCTCGCCTGCGAGGCGCCATCGCCGCTCAGCTGCGAGGGATTCCGCGCCCACCTGCCGTCGATGCTGCCTCCCGGAGACGAGCCGCGACCACCGGGGTGAGGGCACCGGCGTCGAGGCGCCAGCCCCAGTTGCCCTCGGTGGTGCCGGGCAGGTTCATGCGAGCGTCGTTGCCGAGCGCCAGGAGGTCCTGGGCCGGCACGACGGCGGCGACCGACGGCGCCCGCAACGCGGTCTCGATCAGCCACCAGACCACCTTGCGGGTCCCGATCCGGGGCGGCATGTCGGTGGCAAGCCGCACCCGCTCCTTGGCCCGCCGCGACCGACCGGTCCACCAACCGGCGAGGGTGTCGTTGTCGTGGGTGCCGGTGTAGACGATCGACCGTTCGACGAGCTGGCTCGGGTGGTGTTCGTTCGGCGGCCGGTCGTCGAACCCGAACTGGAGGACGCGCATGCCGACGAGATCGTTGTCGTCTCGCAACGCGAGCACCTCGTCGTCGAGCTCGCCGAGGTCCTCGGCCACGATCGGCAGATCGGGGAACGCGGCGCGCACGGCGTCGACGAACGCCTGCCCCGGCCCCGGCTCCCAGGTGCCGTCGATGGCGGTGGTGTCGTCGGCCGGCACCGACCAGTAGGCCGACAGGCCCCGGAAGTGGTCGATGCGCACGAGGTCGGTCAGCTCGAGGGTGCGCCGTAGTCGGCTCAGCCACCAGGTGAACCCGTCGGCCTCCATCGCCGCCCAGTCGTAGATCGGATTGCCCCAGAGCTGGCCGGTCTCGCTGAAGTAGTCGGGCGGGCAGCCCGACTGGGCGGTGAGCCGGCCGGCGTCGTCGAGCTCGAACTCGTCCTGGTGCATCCAGACGTCGGCGGAGTCGGGGGCGACGTAGATGGGGATGTCGCCGAGGACGGCGATGCCGACGTCGTTGGCTCGCCGGCGGAGCTGCTGCCACTGGTGGTCGGCGAGGAAGAGCACCGCGCTCCAGCGGGCGATCTCGTCGGCGAGCTCGGCCGCCGACGCCCGGAGTGCCGCCGGTTGGCGGGTGCGGAGGTCGTCGGGCCACTCCCACCAGGCGGTGTCGGGCTCGGCGTCCTTGCGGGCGAGGAAGTGGCAGGTGTCGTCGAGCCACTCGGCGGCGCCGTCGCGCCAGTCGGCGAAGGGCTCGGCGAGCGGATGGTCGGCGGTGAGGAAGCGATCGGCGGCCGCCCACAACAGGGGCCGTTTCCGTTCGACGACGGCGACGTGATCGACCCGCTCGGTCGCGCCGCTGGTGCCGGCCTCGAGCTCGTCGGGGGTGAGCAGACCGATGGCTGCGAGCCGTCGCAGATCGATCAGCCACGGGTTGGGGGCGAACGCCGACGGGCTGAAGTAGGGCGACCCGTCGGCGTGGGTGAGGGTGAGGGGCAGCACCTGCCAGACCCCGGCGCCGGTGGTGGCGAGCCAGTCGACGAAGTCCTCGGCCTCGTCGCCGAACGTGCCGATCGGCTCGGGCCCCGGCAGGGACGACGGATGGAGCAGCACGCCGAAGGTCCGGCGAGCGAAGGGGGCGGTCGCGCTCACCGCCTCATCGTCCCACACGGTNNGTCGACGGTCCGCCTTCAGCTGTCGGCCAACCAGTCGACCCAGGCTCCGTGGTGGTCGGCGAGGGCGAGGGTGTCGCGCCCGTTGCGGGTGACGACGAACCGGAGCGGTCGAGCATCGGCCCCCGGCGGCGGCGCCAGGTCGGGCACGACGCCGGGCGCCTCGTTGGCCAGCCAGACGACATCGTCGCGCTCGTCGACCAGTCGGGTCATCGTGTCGGCGAAGGCTCGGCGGCCGGCCTCGTCGAGGTACACGAGTACCGCCGAGTGGTACACGACCTTGGTGGCGCCGGCCGGCGCCTCGGCGAGCAGCGCTTCGGTGTCGACCAGCAGATCGCCCCGACGGATGGCGGGTGGATCTGCGGCGGCGATGGCCAAGGCGGCGTCGAGGCGGCGCCGACGTTCGACGTGTTCGGGCCAGACGCAGGCCTGCAACCAGGCCACGTCGCCGGGGTCGGTGACATCGAGCGGGGCGAGGTCGAGACCGGCTCGCCACACGACCGGCGGGA
>JAWSVN010000263.1:0-1084 GCA_033851875.1 Acidimicrobiales bacterium | reverse complement strand
GCGTCGCACCCCGGCTCGACGCAGCGGGGATGACAGATCCGCACGCCGAGCCGCTGGAGCCCTCGCACGAAGCGGCGGCTCTTCGACACGTCGACCTTCGCGTCGGGGGCGGTGATCACGACCCGCCGGATGTGGCCGGTGATCGCCATCTGCATCGCCAGGTTCGACGCCAGTGACGTGCCTCGCAGCGACGAGCAGCGGTAGGTCTCGGCGGCGGCCAGCGCCGCGTCGAGGTCCATCGGCGCCGGCTGCTCCTCGTCGAGGGCAACAAGCCGCTCGGTCTCCCGCTCGAACGTCTCGTGGTCCATCACGACATTGACGGTGAAGGCACCGTCGGGGTCGAGCTGCTTGGCGCCGGAGACGACGAGCTGCACGAGGGCGTCGTGCCGGCGCTGGGTGTCGTTGCGGACCGCCTTGTCCCACGAGGCGTCGTCGCCGTAGGCGGCCACCAGCTCGGCCCAGTCCTGATCGCGGAGCTTGGCGACCAGCGGATTGATGGCGGCCTCGAACATGGCCCGGACCTCCGGGGTGGTCGACACGTCCATCGTGACGAGGCTGTCGAGTTGGATGAAGCGAACGCCGCGCCGCTCGAATCGCCGGAGGGCCTCGTCGGCGGGGTCGGCGTCGTCCATCAGCGTGAGCAGGGCTCGTAGTCGTCGGACGAACTCCGCCCACTCGTAGGTGATCGCCCACTCGACGATGGCGTCCTCGGCGGCGATCACCGTGTCCCGATCCTTGTTGAATGCGGTGAGGATCTCCCGGACGTGATGGTCTCGGATCTGAGCGTTGAGGAAGGCCTCGTGGACCGCCGGCAGCAGTTGGAGACGGAGGGCGTCGTTGACGACGCCGCCGGCCGAGCGGTGCGACCGCCTCGTCGATGCCGCTAGCCAACGTGAGGCGGACGGCGAGGCGAAGGGACCGACCGCCCCCTCGGTGGGGATGCCCTGGTGGCGGTTGGAGACCTCGGCGAGCAGCACCGCCCGCCGAGCGGCGATGAACGCCAGATCCTCCTCGGCTGCCAGGAGTTCCTTGGTCAGGAGTTCGTCCGACAACGCGGCGGCATCGGCCGCCAGTGTCGCCAACA
>JAWSVN010000087.1:4287-5287 GCA_033851875.1 Acidimicrobiales bacterium | reverse complement strand
TCCTGCTGTGGGCATTGCCGGCGGTGGCCGTCGTGTCGTTGGCGGCGTGGGCATGGGCCAGGCGGAGCGCCATCGGCGCGTCGCCGCTGGCCGGCTCGGTCGGCCCAGCGCTCGTCGCGTTGGCCGGACTCGAACTGCTCGGGTGGGCGTGGTTCCGCCGCGAGGCGATCCTGCGGGCGTTGATCCCGTCAGACGTGCCGGCGTCGGTCGACCGAGTCGTGATCGTGGCGGTCACGATCGTGGCGTTCGGTCTGCTCGGCGATGCGGTGCGAACACTGGGCCGCACCCGCATCACCGAGCCGTCACCGGCTACCGGCTGAGCCGGTTCGGTCGGTCCAGGTCACGGCGCGCTGTCGCGCACCTCGACCGGGACGACGATCTCGTCGCCGTCCTCGGTCGTGAGGGTGAGGTCGAACGTCTCGCCGGTCTCGAGCGGGTCGGGCAGATCGAGCAGCATGATGTGGAGGCCGCCCGGCTCGAGGGTCACGGTCTCGCCGGCCGGGAGGTCGAGCACGTCGAGCTGCTGCATGGTCATCGCACCCATGCCGTCCATGCCCTCCATGTCGCCGTGGCCATCATCGTCGGAGTCATCCATGCCGCCACCCATGTCGTCGTCCGACATCTCGGTCTCGACCGGCACGGTCTCGTGGATCTCGACGGTGGCGGCCACGTCGTCGGGCACCGACGCGGCGACGATCGAGGTGTCGTCGTCGGCGGTGATCGAGAAGTAGGCGGCGCCGGCGGTTGCGGCGGCGGGGCTGGTGCGGGCCCAGGCGCCCTCCACCTCGACGCCGGCGGCGGCGTCACTCCCGCCACACGAGGCGGCGAGCAGGGCGGCCGCCGCCAGGCCGGCGGTGGCGATCATCGAACGGGAACGATGCTGAATCACGGGGACTCTCCTCTCGGCGGGCCAGGTCAGTGCGACCCGCACCCCCAACAGGGTCGCCCCAGCCCCGCGCCCGGTTCCCGATTCTCGGTTTTCGGTCACTCTCACGGCCCC
>JAWSVN010000087.1:0-4227 GCA_033851875.1 Acidimicrobiales bacterium | reverse complement strand
AAGACGGGGCGGCACGTACGACGGGCCGAGCGGGGCGGGCCGGGAGCGAAGGTCAGGCGGTGGCGGAGCCGGTGTCGTCGGCGGCGAGCACGGCGAGCAGGTCGCTGCGGGCCCGCGACACCCGTGACCGCACCGTGCCGACCGGGCAGCCGATGATCTCGGCCGCCTCGGCATACGAGCACCCCACCAGCTGGGTGAGGACGAACGCCTCGCGCCGCTCGGGGTCGAGCTCGGCCAGCAGGGCGTCGTTGACCGTGCGGTCGTCGTCGGTCACCGCCACCTCGGGCGCCTCGCCGTAGTCGCGCTTGCGACGCCACCGGCTGCGGCTGCGGACCGCGTCGGCACACGTGTTGCGGGCGATCGTCAACAGCCAGCTCTTGGCGCTGCCGTCACGACGGAAGCGGGGCAGCGACCGGAGCGCCCGCAGGTAGACCTCCTGGGTGAGGTCCTCGGCGTTGTCGGCGTCTCCCAGGTGGCGACACAGGCCCCACACGTCGTCATGGGTGGCCCGCACGAACGCGTCGAGGGCGTGCTGATTGCCGTCCCTCGCGTCGAGCAGCAGCTGGGTGAGCGGGTCCATGACCCTCTCAGTCTGCCGCCCCCGAGCGCCTCGCGGCCAACTCTTGACGCCGGGAACCAGCCCGACGTGCCAGACGACCATTCCTCACATGGCGCCCCTCTCGCCCCTCGACTGTGACCGTGCTCGCGACCTGTTGTCGGCCCGCCTCGACGGCGAGCTCGACCCCTCCGACGATCACACCGCCCTCGATGCCCACCTCGAGACCTGCGAGGCGTGCGCCGCCTGGCAGGACGAGGCGTTCGCCCTGCGACGGGTGACGACCCTGCGCGCCGCCCGCCCGGCCGAGGATCCGGCCGCCGCGGCCCAGCGGGTATTGGTGCGGGCCGGCGTGCCCGACCCCGGCGCCGGCGACTGGGTCCGCTACGCCCTCGGCGTGGTGGCGGCCACGATCCTGGCCCTCCACCTCCCCCAGCTCGTCGGCCTCGGCGACGCCGTCTCCCACGACACCCGCCACCTCGGCGCGTTCGGCGTCGCCCTCGGCGCCGGCCTGCTCTGGTCGGCGATCCGCCCGGAACGGAGCATCGGGCTGGTGCCCCTCGCCGCCGCCCTGGCGGTGGCGATGACCGTCGGCGCCGCGGTCGACCTGACCGCCGGCCGCTCGACGATGGGATCGGAGGCCGTCCACCTGCTCGAGGCGCTCGGCCTCGGCCTCCTCTGGTATCTGTCCGGTGGTCCCCGACGGCTGGCGGCTCGCCATCTCCCATCCCTGACGCTGCGACGCGCCCCGGCGCCGAACGAGATTGGCACCGCACCCCCTCGGTGGCGTGCGAGACTGACCCCTTCATGGCTGCTGAGGGAACGCCGGACGGCAAGCGATCTACGTCGATCGCGCTCGTCGCAGGCCTGGGTCTGACCCTGCTGGGCCTGTTGGCCCTGGTGAACCGCCCGACCGGCGACGACACCGAAGTCGAGAGCCTCACCCCCGAGACGGCCCCCTCGACTACCGAAGCCACGACGACGACCACGGCGCCGACCACCACGACAACCGAGGCGACGACCACGACGACCGAACCTCCCTACGACGGCTGGGTCGACCCCGAGTCGGCCACCTTGCCGTGGAGCGAGCTGGGCGCCGTCGACGGGCTCCTCACCTTCCGGGGCAACCCAACACGCTCGTACTACGGGCAAGGCCCGGTGCCGGCTGCGCCGAGCGTGCAGTGGACGTGGGACATCGGCTGTTCGAACTCGAGCGTCGGCGGCGCGCCGAAGACGTGGTGCGGGTCGGGCTGGACCGGCCAACCGGCGGTGTTCCACCCGCCAGGCGACGACGGGCCCGACCCGTCGCAGTGGTGGGTGGCCTTCGGCGCCTACGACCGCAACGTGACGTTCCTCGACCCGCTCACCGGCGACGCCCCCTATCCGGCGTATGCGACCGACGACATCATCAAGGGCACGATCACGATCGACCCCGACGGCTACCCCCTCCTCTACACCGGCAGCCGCGACAACAACTTCCACGTCGTCGCTCTCGACCGCGACACCCCCGAGGCCCTGTGGAAGCTGCCGTCCAACGCCGTCAGTCCGACCAAGTGGAACGACGACTGGGATGGCTCGGCCCTGATCATCGACGACTACCTGTTCGAGGGCGGCGAGAACTCCCGCTTCTTCATCGTGAAGCTCAACCGCGGCTTCGACGCCGACGGGTTCGTCACCGTCAACCCCGAGATCGTGTTCTCCGCGGCCGGGTGGGACGACGAACTGACCGCCGCGGTCGGCAACAACGTCTCGATCGAGAACTCGGTCGCGATCAGCGGCAACACCGTCTACTTCGCCAACTCCGGCGGCCTCGTGCAGGGCTGGGACATCAGCGGCCTGGCCGACGGCGTCGAGCCGACCCGCGTGTTCCGGTACTGGACCGGTGACGACACCGACGCCTCGGTCGTGATCGACGGCGAGGGCATGTTGTACGTGGCGTCGCAGTACGAGCGGGGCAACAGCCGCAGCCAGGAGCTCGGCCAGGTGTTCAAGCTCGACCCGTCGAACCCGGACGATCCGCTGGTGTGGAGCGCGGAGGCCCGCACCGGGCTCGACACCGGGGTGTGGGCCACGCCGGGCCTGCACCGCGACCTGTTGATCGTGCCGACGCACGACGGTCGAGTGCTCGGCCTCGATCGGGCCGACGGGAGCGAGCGGTGGACGCTACGGATGCCGGGTCCGCTGTGGCAGAGCCCGGTGATCGTCGACGACACCCTGATCCAGGGCGACTGCGAGGGCGGGCTCCACGCATTCGACGTGAGCGACACCACGATCGAGCCGCCGCAGCTGTGGACCGTCGAGCTCGAGGGGTGTGTCGAGTCGACCCCGGCGGTGTGGAACGGCTGGATCTACGTCGGCACCCGCGGCGGCGCGTTCTACGCGCTCGCCGACTGAACCGAGCCGACCGGGGCGTCGAGGTCGCGCTCCTTGGCCTCGTTGCGGGCGGCGTCGACACCGCCGGCCAGGACCAGGGCCACGAACCCGGCGACGTTGAGGCAGGCGCCGATCAGGAACGCCGCCCGGTAGTCGGAGATTTCGCGCAGGTAGCCCAGCAGGAGCGGCCCGCCCGCAACGCCGATCGTGCCCATCAGCTGATTCAGCGAGTAGATGCGGGAGTAGTCCTTCACCCCGAACGTCTCGACTAGGAGCAACGGCTGCAGCATCAACAGGTTGCCGACGCTGAGCCCGAAGAGTGCCGACGCCGCCAGGATCGGCCCCGTCGAGTCGGAGATGGCGATCAACGACAGGGCGGCCGCCTGCACGAGGACCAGGACGAGAGTGAGCGCCTTGGTCGGCACCTTGGTCACCACCAGCCCTCCACCGAGACGTCCGATCACGCTCGACGCGGCCAGCACCTGGAGGGCACGGGCAGCAGCGTCGACACCGATACGTTCGTCGACCAGGTTGAACAGCTGCGCCAGCGCGCCGACCTGGGCGAGGAAGACCAGGGCGTAGGTGGCCGACAGGAACTGGAAGAACCGGGTCGACACGGCGGCGGTGAAGCGGACGCCGTCGACCGGCACCGGCTCCGGCGGGGTCGGGTCGCCATCGGGTTCGAGCCCCTTCTCGGCGGGTGAGGACCGAAGGACGAACATGGCGATCGGGATCACGCCGAGGATCCACGCCAGACCCATCCACGGCCCGGCATCGGCGAGGCCCTTGTCGTCGATCAGTTTCACGGCCAGCGGGGTGAGGAGGATGCCGCCGATCGACAGGCCCGAGGAGGCGACCGACAGGGCGACCGAGCGACGGCGGTGGAACCAGCGGGCGATCAAGGTGGTCGCCGGCACGAGGCCGCCGGCGGCGAAGCTCGTGCCGAACAGGGCGAAGAAGACGTAGAGCTTCGGGACCGAGTCGACCCAGCGCAGGCTGGTGAGCGATGCGGCACCCAGGACGCCGCCTGCGAGGTAGAACCAGCGGATGTCGACGCGGTCGAGGAACCGCGAGAACACGAAGCCGGTGAGGCCGCTGATGCCGAAGAAGAGGGCGGTGGCGCCCGAGACCGCGGTGACGGAGGTGTCGAGCTCCTTGACCGCCGTGCGCAGGATGACCGACGCGTTGTAGAAGCCGAGCCCGGACGTCACCGACAGCGTGACGAGCACGGCGGCCACGACGGCCCAGCCGTAGAAGATTCCTTCGCGCTCCCCTTCCATGCGCGGACCCTACCGGCG
>JAWSVN010000262.1:0-3111 GCA_033851875.1 Acidimicrobiales bacterium | reverse complement strand
CGGGTCCGCAACCCCGCCAGGTGGGCCTGCCACCAGCGCTCGTCGCCGAGGGCCGTCGCCGCCACCGCTTGGGTGAGGGTCGAGGTCTGGAGGTCGGCGGGCTGTTTGGCCAGCGTCATCCGGGCGATCAGCGGGGCCGGGCCCACCGCCCACCCGACCCGGAGCGCGGGCGACAGCGTCTTCGACAACGAGCCGAGGCTGAGCACGCCGGGTGCGGGGGCGATGCCGTCGGGCCGGTCACCGTCGAGGAAGAGCTCCTTGTAGGGGTCATCCGCGATCAGGAGCAGGTCGTTGGCCTCGGCGATCTTCAGGAGGCGTTCGGTCCGCTCGGGCGAGAGGCTCGCGCCGGTCGGATTCTGGAACGTCGGGTTCACGTAGCAGAAGCGGGGCGTGACCCCCCGGGTCGACAGCTCGCCGAGGATGCGTTCGAGCTCCTCGACGACCAGTCCCTCGCCGTCGACGGGCACGCCGATCGGCTCGAGCCCGGCCGCCCGAAGGGCCTGGAGGGCACCGATGTAGCCGGGCTGCTCGATGAGGGCGACCGGCGCCGGCGCCCCGGCGACCTGGGGGCCGGCGAGCACGGCGGCGGCGAGGGCGAGCGCCTGCTGGGAGCCCGCCGTGACCAGCACGTTGGCCGGGCCCATGCCGGGGAAGTCGCGGAGGATGGCGTCGACCATGGGCGTCTCGCCCTCGGTGAGCCCGTACTGGAGGGCGTCGCGGCCGCCGGTGGCCATCACGTCGGCCATGGCGTCGCCGAGCACCTCGGTCGCCAGCAGTTCCGGGGCCGGGAGGCCACCGGCGAGGGAGATCACCCCGGGTCGCCGAGCGTGCACGAGGAGGTCACGGATGACCGAGGACCGGTAGCGGGGGTCGTCGTCGGTCCAGGCGGCGGAGGTGATCGTGTCGAGTGTCACACCCCTATCGTCCGCCAGCGCGGCGACAAGTTCACGAGCCACCTGGACGAAAGTGGCCTGTTCAGTCTCGTGAAGCCATCAGGCCAATTCGCTGCAGGTAGGCCCGGGGGCCTCTACGGTCGAGGCGTGGTCGATCGCCTGGGCTCGAATGCGTTGCTCAACATGCTCGGCGATTGGCGCGCCGACGGCTACGGCGCCCTGCACTCGCAGCTGGCCGTGGCGGTCGCCCGGTCGGTCGAGTCCGGGGTGCTGGCCGCCGGCACGGTGCTGCCCTCGGAGCGGACGCTGGCCCGAAGCCTCGACGTGTCTCGCTCGACCGTCACCGCCGCCCTCAACGAACTCCGCAGTGCCGGGGTGCTCGAGTCGCGACAGGGTTCGGGGACCCGGGTCGCCGGTGGACCGCAGGGGCGCGGGGTGGCGGAACGGCCCGGGGCCACCGTGTTGCCGGGGCTGCTCGGGCCGCGGGGAGTGGACGACCAGATCGACCTCGCGGCGTCGACGCCGGATGACGCCGGCGCCCTGCCCCGGATCGACATCGACGCCGACGCCCTGCTCGACGCCGGCTCGGGGCACGGGTACACGCCGGCGGGACTGCCCGCCTTGCGTGACGCCGTCGCTCAGCGGCTGACACTCGGCGGCCTCCCGACGGTGGCCGAGGAGGTGCTGATCACCAACGGCGCCCAGCACGGCCTCGCCCTCGCCTTGGATCGGGTGGCGCCCGCCGGTGGTCGGGTCATCGTCGACGAGCCGACCTATCCCGGGGTGATCGACCTGCTCCGCTCCCGCTCGGTCCGGGGGCTGCCGCTGGCTCGCACGGCGGGCGGCATCGACGCCACGGGGCTGCGCCGACTGGTGCGCGCCCAGGGCACGACGGCGGCCTACCTCCAGACCTCGGTCCACAACCCGACCGGCTGGGCGGCCCAGGACTGGCAGTTCCGGGAGCTGGCCAAGGCGTGCGACGACCTGGGCCTCACCGTCATCGAGGACCTCGTGCTGGCCGACCTGCGCTATGACGGTTCGCTCCCGGCGCCGATCGCGGCTCGGACCCGGAAGGCGACCGTGATCGTGATCGGGTCGATCTCCAAGCTCGGCTGGGGCGGCCTGCGGATCGGCTGGTTGCGAGGGCCGGCGGATGTCGTCGAGCGGTTGGTGCGGACCCGGTTGGCCGATGACCTCGGGTCGTCCGTGCCGTCGCAGCTGATCGCAGCCGGGGTGCTCGAGCACTTCGACGACGTGGCCGGCATCCGGCAGCGGACCCTGGGGGAGCGGGCCGAGCTGGCCCGAACCCTGATCGCCGATCGATTGCCGACCTGGCGCCCTGCGGTGCCCGCCGGCGGGCTCAGCCTGTGGATCCAGCTGCCCGAGCCGCTGGCCGAGCCGTTGGCGCAGCGGGCCCGCCGACACGGCGTCTTGGTGGCGACCGGGGTGTCGGCCTCGATCGAGGGCCGCTTCGACGATCACGTGCGGATCTGCTTCGACCGGGCTCCCGACCGACTCGAGGCCGGCATCGATCGCCTGGCGGCGGCATGGGACGAATTGGTCGGCGCATGACCGGTCACGATCGGGACCTGATCGCGTACTACTCGGCCGAGTTCGAGACCGGCCGCCGATCCGAGCTGAGCGACTTCCGGCATGGCTTGCGGGAGTCGTTCCTCGACATGATCGGCGGCGAGACGCTCGCCGGGCCGCTGCTCGACGTCGGGGCGGGTCCCGGGCTCGACACGGTCGAGTTCGCCCGCGCCGGGATCGAGGCGATCGGCCTCGACCTCACGCCGGTGCACGCCGCGGCGATCGCCCGGCGTGGGTTGCCGGCGGTGGCCGGGTCGGCGGTCGACCTCCCGTTGGCGACGGCGTCGGTCGGTGCGGTGTGGTCGATGAGCACGCTCATGCACCTGCCGGCCGACCTCGCGGACCTCGCCATCGGCGAGTTGGTGCGGGTGGTGGCGCCGGGCGGGCCGATTGCGCTGGGTACCTGGGGTCTCGGTACCTGGGATGGCGACGACAGCGAGGCGTTGGCCGACGGGCCGGCGGGTCTGCCCCGCTACTTCCGGTGGTCGAGCGATTCGACGTGGTTGGCGATGCTCGAGCGGCACGCCACGGTCGAGCACTTCGAGGCCCACGTGGTCGACGACAGCGGCGAGGCCTACCAGTTCGCCGTGCTCCGCAGCGGCGGTGGTGTCTGAGGGCTCTCCTGGCC
>JAWSVN010000086.1:0-20921 GCA_033851875.1 Acidimicrobiales bacterium | reverse complement strand
GACGGGACGTGGATCATCTCGGGGGTGTCGGCCGGGTCGAACAGGTACATCGGCGCGGCCAGCAGGCTGACCATCGGAATGTCGGCGAGGTGATAGAAGCCGCCGTCGGTCGGCGGCATCGGCCCCAAGGTCTCGGGCCCCAACACCAGCGACCGGTCGAGCCCCTCGGCGGCGACGGCCTCGGCCACCCGGTCGGCCCAGTCGTGGGACACGAACCACCACCGCACCTCGGGCCGGTCGGTCGCTGTCAGGCCACCGGCTCCGTCGGGCACCGCCTCGACGGCGATGTGTTCGAGATGGAGGCCGAGCCCGATGCGGTCACGGTGTTCCCAGTCGGCGAGGAACCGTTGGGTCCCGGCGCCGTCGGACATGTGGGCTGCGGTGAGCAGGAAGGCGAGCGGGCTGGGTCGGTCCTCTGCCGGCACCGCCGCCCACGCCTTTGCCTGGGCCAACACCTGGGCGATGCCGCTGGCGTCCTCGACCGCGGAGCGCCACGGGGCGTCGTGGTGGCTGCCGACGACGGTCCACGGGCGGTCCGTGTCGTCTGCGTGCTCGGGGCCGGTGAGGGTGGCGATCACGTTGTGGTCGACGCTCGAGCGTTGGGTCACCTCGGTCCGCAGCCGCACCGTGACCGGTCCGGCGGCCAGCAGGGCGTCGATCGCGGCGCCCTGGTCACGGTCGAGCCAGACCCCCGGGATCGGTCGCTCCACGCCGTCGTAGGGGACGAAGGCCTCGCTCGATCGCCACGGCCCGTCGAACACGGCAAGCAACGCGCCGGCGCCGGCGTCGACGGCGATGTCGATGTCCTTGCCGAGGGCGGCGCCGAAGGGGAGGGTGTGGACGTGCTCGGCGAGCTCGCCCGTCGGGTCGTGCACGGCGTGGGCCTGCTCGGCCAGCCACGACACCGGCAGTTCGGTGAGGGGCACGTGCTGCCAGGCGCACCCGCCGGCCTGGTCGAGGGCGAACGTCGCCCCGTCGACGGCGGTGGTGAAGGGCATCGTGAACCCGTCGAAACGGTGCACGTCGTCGGGTGCCTCGGTCGGCCACACCTCGACCACGGCAGGGCCCGGGTGCGACGTCAGCGCCGGCACCGGCTGCAGGGTCACCTCACATCCCCACGACGTCAACAGCTCGACGCACCACTCGACGACGGCGGCGTCGACCTCGGTGCCCGGCCGCCGGACGCCGCGGTCGTAGATCTCCTGGATCCAGGCGAGGTGCTGCTCGGCGTCGGGGAGGTGGAGGAGCGCCGGATTCACGAGAACCAGCGGGGCTGATCGGCGCCGCGCACGGCGTCGAGGCCCGGGTTGAGCGCGGCGTCGACGAAGGCGGCGGCCTCGTCGGGGCCGACCTCGGGTCGGCGGTGCATCCACTCGGCCATCGACGTGGCGGCGCCCGACACGACGCGGGCGAGGGCCTCGACCTCGGCGGCGCCGGGCTCGACCCCTCGCTCCCGGTAACCCTCGGCGAGGGCGGCGGTGACGAACTCGACCTGGCGGTCCTGGAACCGGGTGAGGGCGGCGGCGACCGCACCGTGATGACTCGAGTCGGTGAGCGGTCCCCACAGGGCCCGGCGCTCGTCGACGTAGTGGAGGAAGGCCCGGATCCCGGCGCCGAGGTGGCTCTCTCCCGGTCGGGGCGTGGCGGCGGCGAGGCGGTCGGCCATCTCGTTGCTCGTCTGGTCGACGACGGCGACGAAGAGGTCGTCCTTGGAGTCGAACAGGCCGTAGACGACCGGCTTGGTCACCCCGGCCCGAGCGGCGATCTGCTGCATCGTGGCGTCGGCGAACCCGTGGGCGACGAACTCGAGGGCGGCGGCCACCAAGACGTGGCGTCGTCGCAGTTCCGTCGGCACCGAGCGAGGCCCGTAGGTGGCCACCTCGTCGGCCAGCTTCGCCAGTTGCGTGTCGAGATCATTGATGGGATTCACTGGACAACACCCTATCGTACCGCGAGTATCTACCGCCAGTAAGTTACTGACGACAGGGGAGACACGTGAAGATCCGACACCTGCTGGCCGCTCCGGCGGCCTTGGCGGCGCTGCTCGCCGGCTGCTCGAGCCCGGCCGACGAGGCGAGCGACCCGACGACCACCGAGGCCGACGCCGACGCCGACACCAACACTGAGACGACCGCCGAGACCGGCGAAGACACGACCGAGGAGCTGACCGCGGAGCCGGTCGTCGTCGGGGTCCTCTATCCCGACCTGACCGTCGCTGCCCAGTTCGGGTTCGCCGAGCCCCTCGGCGACCTGGTCGGGCCGTTCGAGGCGATGGCCGCCGACGTCAACGCCAACGGCGGCCTGGCCGGCCGCCCGGTCGAACTGCAGATGTTCCAGTTCGACCTGCTCGTCGACGGCGACGCTGTCCGGGCCTGCCTCGAGGCCACCCAGGACGCCGAGGTCGACGTGGTCGTCGGTCTCGACGGCGTGTTCGGCGACCCGGTCACCTGCGTCACCGACCAGAACGAGACCCTGATGGTGGCCCTCGACGGCATGCCCGCCGAGTTCTACGACAACGCCGAGGGTCGCCTCTTCACCCTGCTGCCCTCCAAGGACGAGGCCCAGCGGGCGATCGCGGCGGCCTTCGCCGACGAGCTGGCCGCGGCCCCCTTCGCGGTGTTCGCCACGATCGACACCGGCGGCGACTACGACGCCGTCGAGGCGTCGCTGCTCCCCGAGCTGGCCGCCCGCGGCCTCGAGCCGGCGGTGACCGTCGTGCTCGACGCCGACGGTGAGGTCGCCGCCAGCCAGATCCCGATCGAGATCGAACAGCTCGCCGCCGCCGGCGTCGAGACGATCATCTCGACCTCCGGGTTCTTCGCCACCGCCCCGTTCGCCCAGGCCCTCACCGCCGCCGGGCTCGACGTCACCTGGGTCGGCTCCGACGCCGGCGGCTTCGCCAGCGACCTCTACGCGTCGCAGATGGGCGCCGACCAGCTCGACGGCGCGATGGCCGTCACCGTGTCGCAGCTCGGGTGGTCCCCGGCCGGGTTCGACGAGCCGGCCGCCGAGGCTGCGTGCCGCGAGCGGGTGGCCGGCCTGACCGGCACCCCGATCGAGGCCGGCACCCTCGAGACCGTCGGCGCCTTCCGCGCCTGCATCGCCTTCGACCTCCTCACCGCTGCCGCCGACAACTCTCCGGACGACCTGGCCGCCGGATTCGGGGCGATCGGTTCGATCGACCTGCCGACCTACGGTCCCGTCACCTTCGACGGCGACCCGACCGGCACGTCGCTCGTGCGCCGCGTCACCTGGCAGGCCGACTGCGAGTGCTGGACGCCCGAGGGCGACTTCTTCGACCCGTTCTCGTGACGGAAGCAAGCCCAGACGCACTAACGCTGCGAGAGTCACTGCGGGCCGGTGGCTCGTCGACGGTCGCGATCTGCGCCGGACTGGCCCTGGTCGACGAGTTCGACCAGGCCGTCCTGGGCGTGTTCGCCCCGGAGATCCAGCGGGCGCTCGGCGTGAGCACCACCGGCCTGGCGGCGATCGCCACCACGGCCGGGGCGGTGTTCGTCGCCGGGTCGGTGCCGATCGCCCGCCTCGCCGACCGGTCGAGTCGGCGTCGCATCGTGGTGGTCGCCACCCTCGTCTGGGCCGCCGCCCTGGCCTCGCTGTCGGTGGTGGCGAACCTGTTCCAGTTCGTCGTCGCCCGCGTCGTCGGCGGCATCGGCAAGTCGAACTCGTTGCCCGTGCACGGGTCGCTCCTCGCCGACGCCTACCCCGAGCGGGCCCGCGGCGCCATCTATGCCCTGCATGGCGCCTCGGCCCCGCTCGGCCGGGTGGTGGCACCCCTCTCGATCGCCGCGGTGTCGCTGGCGGTCACCGGCGAGGACGCGTGGCGGACCGTCGCCGTCTTCGCGGCCCTTCCCCCGCTGGCGATGGCGGTGGTGTCCGGGCTGTTCCTCGTCGACCCCGAACGGGGCGGCCAGGAGCGAGCCCGGCTCCTCGGTGCCGGCCACACTGCCACCTCCACCACCACCACCACCACCGCCTCGCAGGCGCCGCCGCAGGTGTCGATCTCGATGGCGTTCGCCCGCATCCGCCGCATCGCCACCTTCGATCGGATCGCCACCGGCGTCGGCGTGATCGGGTTCACCATCTTCACCGTCCCGATCTTCGTCAGCCTCGTGCTCGAGCAGCGGTTCGGGCTCGACGCCGCCGGCCGCAGCCTCGTCACCACCGCCGCCGCAGCCGCGTCCCTCGTCGCCGTGCCCGTCGGCGCCGGCATCGGCGGCCGCCTCTTCGCCCGTGACCCCGCCGCCCTGCTCCGCCTGATGGGGGTGGCCGTGGTGGCGTCGAGCCTCTGCACGGCCATCGCCGTCTTCCTCCCGTCCACCCTGTGGTTGACCGTCGCCTTCGCCGTCGGCAGCGCCATCGGCTCGGCCGGGTTCGTGATGCTCTTCGTCGTGATCGCGGCGGTCGTCCCACCCGACCTGAGGGCCCAGGGCTTCTCCCTCATCGGCGTCTACGTGTTCCTGATCGGCGGCTTCTTCGGATCGATCGTCGCCGGCATCGTCGCCGACTCGGTCGGCACCCGAGCCGCCATCCCGATCGTCCTCCTCCCCGCCGCCGCCCTCGGTGGCGCCCTGATCGTGCGGGCCGGCGCCACGGTCGAGGCCGACATGGCCAACGTCGAGGCCGACGTGCGCGAAGCCGCCGACGAGGCCGCCCGCCGCGCCGCCACCGGCGACGTCGCCGTGCTCCAGGTCCGCGGCCTGCGGGTCTCGATCGGCCCGGTCCCGATCCTGCACGGCATCGACCTCGACGTCGCCGAACGCGAGATCGTCGCCATCGTCGGCACCAACGGCTCGGGCAAGTCGACGCTGCTGCGCGCCATCAGCGGCCTCGTCGTGCCCGAACGGGGCGTGATCCGCTTCGGACCGACCGACGTGACCCTCCACGCCGCCCACGCCCGAGCCCGCGCCGGCATCGTCCAGCTGTCGGGTGGCCGCTCGGGCTTCGGCGACCTGACCGTGCGCGAGAACCTCGACCTCGCCGCCGTGCGGCTCGACGCGGATGAACGGGAACGACGGGTGGCCGACGCCCTCGAGCTGTTCCCCGAACTCGACCTCCTGCTCGACCGTCGCGGCACCGACCTGTCGGGCGGCGAACAACAGATCGTCGGCCTCGCCCGGGCCCTCGTCGTCGGACCGAAGCTGTTCCTGATCGACGAGCTGTCGCTCGGCCTCGCCCCCGTCGTCGTCGGCCGGCTCGTCGAGGCCCTGCAACAGATCCGCGACGCCGGCACCGCCATCGTCATCGTCGAGCAGTCGTTGAACGTCGCCGCCGTCGCCGCCGACCGCGTCGTGTTCCTCGACCGCGGCGAGGTCCGCTTCGAGGGCTCGGCCGCCGAACTCGGCGAGCGCCGCGACCTGGCCCGGTCGGTGTTCCTGGGGTCGTCCTCGGCGGGGCCATCCTCCGCGGAGCCAGTATGAGCCTCGACCTCCTCCTCGTCGGTCTCGTCACCGGCGCCACCTACGGCCTGCTCGGCCTCGGCCTGACCCTCGTCCACCGGCTGAGCGGCACCCTCAACCTCGCCCACGGGGAACTCGGTGCGTTCGGCGCCGCCACCTGCGCCGTGCTGGCGGTCCGATTCGGATGGCCGTTGCCCCTGGCGCTCGCCGCCGGTGTGGCCGGCGCCGCTCTCCTCGCCGGGGCCGCCGAACTCATCGTCGTCAAACGCCTCGGCGACCGACCCCAGGTGGTGGCGATGGTGGCCACGATCGGGGTTGGCCAGCTCTGCGCCCTGCTCCGGGTGTCGCTGCCCGACATCGCCCTGTTCGAACCGTTCCCCACCCTCGGCACCCAACCCGTCGCCATCGGCCCGTTCGACCTGTCGCCGGCCGAGCTCGGCGCCCTCGTGCTGGTGCCGACGATCGGAATCGGGGTGTGGTGGGTGCTCGCCCGCACCACGGCCGGTGCCGTCGTGCGGGCCACCGCCGCCAACCCCGAGGCGGCCCGCCTGTCGGGCATCGACGCCGGCCTGGTGTCGTCGCTCGTGTGGATCTCGGCCGGCTCACTGGCCGCCGTCGCCACGATCGCCGCGGTCCCCCTCCGCGGCGGCACGGCGGCGGCGGTCGCCACCCTCGGCCCCGGCCTGCTGTTGCGCGGGTTCGCCGCTGCGGCGGTCGGCCGGCTCCGCTCGGTGCCCCTCGTGCTCGCCGGCGGCCTGGCCATCGGCGTCGCCGAAGCCCTCGTGCTCCGCTGGTCGAGCGACCCGGGCGCCGCCAACCTGGTGGTGTTCGCCGTCGTGATGATCGGGTTGGCGACCCTGCCCCGATCGCCGGCCGCGGTGCCAGCCGCGGTGCCGACCGAACGCCCGTGGAGCGACTGGCCCGACAGCCTCCGAGTCCGGGTCGCCCGCCACGCACCCGCCGTCGTCATGGTGGCGGCAATCGTCGCCCTACCGTTCCTCGTGACCGGCGCGGGCGCCACCTTCCAGCTCGGCCGCCTCGCCATCGTGGCCATGGTCGTCGTGTCGGCCACCGCCCTCGGGGGCTGGTCGGGTCAGGTCTCCCTCGCCCAGTTCACCCTCGCCGGCCTCGGCGCGATCGTGTCGGCCCGCGTCATCGCCGCCGGCGCGCCGTGGGAGCTCGCCCTCGTGGCCGGAGCCGCCGCGGCCGCCCTCGCCGCCGCCGTACTGGCGATCCCGGCGGCCCGCCTGCGCGGCGCGCCCCTGGCGATGGCCACCCTCGGGTTGGCCGTGATGGCGCCGGCGTGGCTGTTCCGCCAGGCCTGGACCGGCGACGCCCAGGTGTTCGAGGTGCCCCGGGTCGCCTTCGCCGGCGGCGCCCTCGACCTCACCTCGCAGCGGACCTACTACCTGTTCGTCCTCGCGGTCGGCGGCGCGGCTGTCGGTGTCCTCGGGTGGCTGTCGGTCCGACGCCCCGGCCGGGCCTGGCGCGCCGTGATGGACAACGAGGCCGCCGCCGCAGCGATGGGGGTGAGCCCGTGGCGGACCCGGGTGGCGTCGTTCGTCGCCGCCGGGGCCCTCGCCGGGCTCGCCGGGGGACTGTGGGCCGGCCTGTTCGTGACGTTCCGGCGTGGCGCCTTCGCCCCCGACGAATCGATCGAGGTGGTGGTGATGGCCGTCATCGGCGGGCTCGGTTCGATCGCCGGCGCCGTCGCCGGGGTCGCCTACGTCGGCGCCCTGCCGGCGTTCTTCTCCGACCTCGAGAGCCTGCAGCTGCTGGTGAGCGGCGTCGGACTCCTCGCCCTCCTCGTCTACTTCCCCGACGGCATCGCCGGCGTCGTCGGCCGCCTCCAGCGACTGGCCGCCGGCCCACCGGCACGGTCGGGCACCGCCGTCCCCACGCAGACCGCTCCGACTGCTCCGACCGGGCCGGCCGATGCCACCGTCACGCCGATCACCAGTTCCGCTCGGGCGCTCGAGGTCGACGACATCGTCGTCAGCTTCGGCGGGGTGCGCGCCGTCGATGGCGTGGGCCTCCGCATCGAGCCCGGCACCATCGTCGGCCTCATCGGACCCAACGGCGCCGGCAAGTCGACCCTGCTCGGCGCGATCAGCGGCCACGTCCCGAGCCGGGGTCGGGTCACGATCGGCGACCTCGCCGTCGGCGGCTGGTCACCCGACCGGCGGGCCCGTGCCGGCCTCGGCCGCACCTTTCAGGACGCCCGGCTCTACCCGTCGCTCACCGTCCGCGACGTCGCCCTCGTCGCTGCGGCGCGAGCTGCCGACCCCTCGGCGACCGCCGCGGCCGCGCTGGCGGCGACCGGGCTCGCCGACTTCGCCGACGAACGCTGCGGCGTGTTGAGCACCGGCACCCGCCGCATCCTCGAACTGGCGTGCCTCGAGGCGGGCGAGGGTGACGTGCTCCTCCTCGACGAACCGACCGCCGGTCTCGCCCAGCGCGAGGTCGAGGCGTTCCCCGGCGTGCTGCGAGCACTGCGAGATCGCCTCGACGCCACGATCGTGATCGTCGAACACGACGTCGCCATGCTCGGGCGAGTCTGTGACCGTCTCGTGTGCCTCGAATCGGGTCGTCTCCTGGCCGACGGCACCCCCGACGAGGTCCGCAACGACCCGGCGGTGATCGAGTCCTACCTCGGCACCGAGGCGGCGGCGGTCGATCGCAGTATGACGTGAGTCCTGCCCCTACCCTGTCGCCCATGGCAGGTGGGTTGGTAGGACTTCTCGACGACGTGGCCGCGCTGGCGAAGCTGGCGGCGGCCTCGATCGACGACGTCGGTGCGGCGGCCGGACGGGCCAGCGCCAAGGCGGCCGGCGTGGTCGTCGACGACACCGCCGTCACCCCTCAGTACGTGCAGGGTCTGGCCGCCGATCGGGAACTGCCGATCATCAAGCAGATCGCCACGGGGTCGCTGCGCAACAAGCTGTTGGTGATCGTGCCCGTCGCCCTCGTGCTGTCGGAGTTCGTGCCGGTGCTGGTCGACATCATCCTGATGTTCGGTGGCACGTTCCTCTGCTACGAGGGCATGCACAAGATCATCCACAAGCTCAAGGGCGACGACCACGACCACGACGAACCGGCCGTGGTCAAGGGCCCCGAGGCCGAGAAGGAGACCATCGCCGGCGCGGTCCGGACCGACTTCATCCTGTCGGCCGAGATCATGGTCATCTCCCTCAAGGAGGTGATCGACGAGGGGTTCGTCTCCAAGGCGGTGATTCTCGTCGTGGTCGCCGTGCTGATCACCCTCGCCGTCTACGGCGTCGTGGCTCTGATCGTGAAGATGGACGACTTCGGTCTCCAGCTCGCGGAACGCGACGACGAGGCGAGCCAGAAGCTCGGCCGATCGCTCGTGGCGGCGATGCCAAAGGTGCTGTTGGTCCTGAGCGTGGTGGGCACCGGCGCCATGCTGTGGGTGGGCGGCCACATCCTCCTCGTCGGCTCCAAGGACCTCGGCTGGAAGTGGCCCTACGACCAGGTCCACCACCTGGAAGAGGGCCTCAACGGCGTCGTCGCATGGCTGCTCAACACCGGCATCTCCGCCGTCATCGGCATGGTGGTCGGCGCGATCGTCGTCACCGTCCTCGAGCAGCTCCCCTTCATGAAGAAGAAGGCCGCTGCCCACTAGGGGTTAGAGGTTCGGCCGCACCAGGTACTTGTTGCCGGTGGCCATGCGAGCCCAGCCGGCGATCGAGTCGGCCGACAGCATCTCGGGCAGGTCGACGTCGTGGGCGTAGCTGCTGGCGAAGGTCGTGGTGATCTCGGCCGCGACCTTGGCCTGCATCGCCTGGGCCACCGACGGCTCGATCGTGGCGAGATGGTTGGGGAGCACCCAGCCGCCGACCGACCACGCCATCCCGTAGGTGCGGTCGAGCATCATCGGTGAACGGTCGAGCGATCCGTAGGAGTAGACCTGCTTCGGTGTCATCGTGCCGTAGACGCCGATCGGGGCACCGAGCTCGAGCTGGGCTCGCTCCATCGCCGTGAGGATCGACGACGCCAGCGTGCCGCCGCCGGTGGCGTCGAACCCGAGGGTGGCGCCGGTGGTGACGAGGGCGGCGGTGAGCTGATCGCCGAAGTCGTCGTCGTTGGAGTTGACGACGTGCTCGGCGCCGAGCCCTCGGAGCAGTTCGGCCTGCTCGGGTCGGCGCACGATGTTGACCAGGGGCACGCCCTCGGCGGCGCAGAGCTTCAGCAGCATCTGGCCGAGATTCGACGCCGCCGCCGTGTGCACGATCGCCGAGTGGCCCTCGGCCCGCATCGTGTTGAGGAAGCCGAGTACGGTCAACGGGTTGACGAACGCCGAGGCGCCGTCGCGGGGATCGGTGCCGTCAGGCAGCACCAGGCAGGCGGCGTGGTGGGCGACCCGGAACTGTTGGTACATCTCGCGGGCCAGCACAGTGACCGTCTTGCCGACCAGGGCCTGGGCCTCGGCCGACGAGCCGGCGTCGACGACGACGCCGCACCCCTCGTTGCCGAAGGTGAGGGCCTTGCCGGCGCGGGGCGCCACGACGGGCCAGGCGGCGTCGGGGATGACGAAGGTGGCGACCCGGTCGACGCCGTCGCCGGTGACCGACACGGTGCGCGGGTCGGCGCCACCGAGCAGCGGCCCGACGTCGGATGGGTTGATCGGCACGGCGTCGACCCGGATGACGACCTCGTCGGGGCCGGGCGTGGCCATGGGCGCGTCGACGAGGTCGAGGCGGAGCGTTTGGTCGTCGTTGACGGTGGAGCGGAGTGTGAGCGGCATCGCCGGATCCTCCCAGCTGGAGCCGCTCATGGGAAGCCCAACAGGTCGAGCAGCGTCTTCCACTGGTGGCATCGGCGGCACTGAGCCTCGCCGTTGCTGGTGACCGTCTCGCCGCCGGCAGAGTCCGGACGGACGTGGTCCACCTCGCAGAGGTGCGCTGGGGTGTCGCAGCCCGGGGTGGTGCAGCGCCGATCACGAGCGAGCACGGCGGCCCGCTTGAGTCCCCGGAAGAATCGGTCGGCCTTCGACACGTCGACGGCGGCGCTGGTGGCGTCGACGACGATCCGGCGGAAGCGTCCGACGATGGTCGCCCGGGCGGCGAACCACGGCGACACCCGGTCGCCGGTGGTGGTCTCGCACTGGAACCGCTCGGCGGCGGCCAGAGCGTCGTCGAGCGACATCTCGCTGGGGGTGCCGTCGCCGAGGAGGGTGTCGACCTCGCGGAGGAAGGTGTCGTGGTCGAGGCGGAGCTCGGTCGTGAAGCCGTGGCCGCTCGTCGAGCCCTCGTCGCGCGCCAGCAGGTGGGAGACGAGGGCGTCGTGGGATCGCTGGGCGCCGGTCCGGGCGAGGTCGCCGGTGTCGCCGCGTCCCTTGGCCTCGGCCCAGTCGTCGTCGAACATGCGGGCCGCAGTCGGGGCGATGGTGCCGTTGACCTGAGCCCAGATCTCACGGGTGGTCTCGATCACGGCGGTGATGTTCTTGCCGTGCCGGGTGACCCAGATGCCTCGCTTGTTGAAGTGTTTGATCGCTTCGTCGGTGGGGTCGCGATCGTCGAGCAGCTCCTTGAGGGCGTCGACGGCGTCAGCGAACTCGGCCCAGTCCATCGAGGTGGCCCAGCCGACCAGCGCGTCCTGGGCGGCGGCGGTCTCGTCGGGGTTGCGGCGGTAGAGCTCGAGCAGCTTGCGGACATGGGCCTCGCCGATCGCCCCTACGCAGAACGCCGCGGCCACCTGGCGCAGCGCTCGGAGGTCGGCGCCGAGCTTCACCCGGCTGGCACTGGCCTTCGACGGCATGCGGGTGGCCGCCGCCAACCAGGTGCCGACCGTGGCGTACTCGGCCGGCAGGGTGTCGGCCGGATCCGCCGACCGGTCGCGTCGACGGGGACCGGATCGAGCGTGACGGCGATCGAGCTCGCCGAGGGCGAGGTCGTGGCGTGCCCGCAACGCTCGGATCTGCGTCTCGAGCTCGAGGGCTTCCTTGGCCAGCCCGTCATCGGACAGCGAATCGAGCTCGGCCTCGATCGCCTCGAGCAGTTGCCGTGGGTCTGTCGCATCTGAGGACGCGTCCATCGGACACTCTCCTGGGGAACCTGGTGATGACCTGGCCCGCTCTGACCCGGATCGGAGGTCGGGTCGGCGATGCGATGCTGCAACTCTATCGAACAAACGTTCGATGCGCAACCTTCGGGGTCGGATCCGTCAGGTGAGACCGGCGGCGAGATCGTCGGCCAGGTCGGCGGCGGTCTCGAGGACGGCGGTGGCGAGGTCGGGGAGGAGCGCTGGTGTGAACCGGCTCGACGGGAGACCGACCGAGATGCCGCACACCGGGGTGCCGTCGGGCCCGGCGACGGCGGCGCCGACGGCGGTCACTCCGTCCTCGGTGGCGTTGCGATTGGCCGCGTAGCCGTCGGCTCGGACCCGGGCGAGGCGGCGGTGGAGGGCCCGGGGGTCGACATCGGCGACCTCGGCGTAGACCTCCGCCAGTTCAGCTGCCGACAGGGTCGCCAGCATCGCCCGACCGGCCGAGGTGAGATGGGCCGGCAGCGACGTGCCGCTGCGATCGCCGACGCGGAGCGCCCGGTCCGACTCGACCGTGGTGACGAAGCGGGTCTCGGCGCCCACTCGCACGAACAGGTTGCTCGACTCGCCGGTCCGCTCGGTCAGCTCCCGCAGTCGGGGCGGACCGAGCGTTCGCAGCAGCGCCAGCGGGGCGTCGGCGGCGCGAGCCGCTCGCAACACCGACCCCGGTCCGTAGGTGCGGTCCGGCAGCTGCTCGGCGAAGTCGCGGTAGACGAGCATGGCGAACAACCGGTGGGCGCCCGAAACGGAGATGCCGAGCGTCTCGGCCGCCTCGGTCACCCCGATCGAGCCCTCCTGCTGCAGCAAGGTCGCCAACCGCAACGCCCGGTCGACCGACTCGATCGCGTAGGCGGGTCTGTTCTTCACAGCAGAAGATGCTATCCCAGCGACCAGAAGCCGTGGCAGGGTGCGCGCATGCAGTTCCATCGAGACGGCTTCCGCCCCGGCGACCCGAGGATCGCCGATCGACCGTTGCCGACCGACGTCGACGTGCTCGTCGTCGGTTCCGGGCCGGCCGGGCTCACCCTCGCCGCCCAGCTCAGTGTCTTCCCCGAGCTGCGGGTCGCGCTGGCCGAGGCCAAGCCGGGGCCGATGCAGCTCGGGCAGGCCGACGGCATCGCCTGTCGCACGGTCGAGATGTTCGAAGCGTTCGGCTTCGCCCGCGACGTGATGGACGAGGCCTACTGGGTGAACGAGGTCGTCTTCTGGAAGCCCGACCCCGACGACCCCCGCCGGATCCGACGCAACGACCGCATCCTCGACGTCGAGCCCGGGCTGTCGGAGATGCCCCACCTGATCCTCAACCAGGCCCGCATCCACGACCGCTTCCTCGAGTTCATGGCCAACTCGCAGAGCCGCCTCGAACCCCACTACGGCCGCCGCCTCGTCGACCTCGAGTGGGGCGACGACGGCCCGGTCACCGCCCGCTTCGACACCGGCGAGGCCGTGCGGGCCGGCGTGGTGGTGGGCTGCGACGGCGCCCGCAGTCAGGTGCGACGCAGCCTCGGGTACGAGCTCGTCGGCGACGCCGCCAACCAGGCGTGGGGCGTGATGGATGTGCTCGCCGTCACCGACTTCCCCGACATCCGCTACAAGGCGGTGATCCACTCGGCCGACGAGGGCAACCTGCTCGTCATCCCTCGCGAGGGCGGCCACCTCGTGCGCCTCTACATCGAGCTCGACGAGCTGGCGGCCGACCAGCGGGTGGCCGACACCTCGCTCGGGCTCGACGACCTGATCGCCACCGCAGGCCGGATCCTGGCGCCGTTCGAGCTCGACGTGAAGGAGGTGGCGTGGTGGTCGATCTACGAGATCGGACAGCGGCTGTGCGACCGCTTCGACGGAGCGCCCGACCCCGACGGCGTGCCCCGGGTGTTCATCGCCGGCGACGCCTGCCACACCCACAGCCCCAAGGCCGGGCAGGGCATGAACGTGTCGGTACGCGACGCGTTCAACCTCGGCTGGAAGCTGGCGGCGGTGTTGCGGGGCGAGGCCGGCCCCGATCTGCTCCACACCTACGGTGCCGAACGCCGGGCCGTCGCCCAGGAACTGATCGACTTCGACCGTCGCCTGGCCGCCATGTTCTCCGCCCCGCCCAAGACGTCGCCCGACGACCCCGACGGCGTCGACCCCGCCGACTTCCAGGCCTACTTCCAACAGCAGGGCCGCTTCACCGCCGGCGTCGCCACCCGCTACGAGCCGTCGACGATCACGGCCGCCGGGCCGGCCCAGGAGCTGGCGACCGGGTTCGAGGTCGGCACCCGCTTCCACTCGGCGCCGGTGCTGCGGGTGGCCGACGGTCGCCCGCTCCACCTCGGCCACGTCGCCCGAGCCGACGGACGCTGGCGGCTCTACGCCTTCGCCGATCCCGATCGGGCCGGACTCGAGCGGCTGTGCGCGGCGGCCCCGCTCGGCGTCGACCTGCGGGCGATCCTGCAGGGCTCGCACCACGACATCGAACTCGGCGACCTGCCCGCCGCGCTCCGGCCGGCCACCGGACGGCTGGGCTTGATCGACTACGAGAAGGTGTTCGTCGCCGACCCGGCCGGGCCCGACGTGTTCGACCTGCGAGGCGTCGACCGTGAGCGCGGGGCGGCGGTGCTGGTGCGACCCGACCAGCACGTGGCCGGGGTGTGGCCCCTCGACGCGGTCGCCGAGATCGCGGCCTTCCTCGACGGGTTCGGCTACAGCTCGTCGAACGGGGCGGCGTAGGTGAACGGCCGGGCGAACGCTGGATCCCACGAGGCGAGCGGCAGCGCCTGGAAGTAGTGGCCCCACGCCGGGTCGGGCGGGTCGATGCCGAGTTCGCTCGACGCGACGAACCCGAAGCGGCGGTAGTAGTCGGGGTCGCCGAGCAGGGCGATGAACGGTTCGTCGAGGGCGTCGGCGGCGCCGATCATGGCGTGCATCAGGGCCGAGCCGACGCCGCTTCGCTGCAGATCGGGACGGACGGCGATCGGGCCGAGGCCGACTCCACCGCGCTGCTGGTGGCTGTCTGGACTGCGGGTGGCGACCGCGTGGCCGACGATCTGGCCGTCGAGTTCGGCCACCCACGACAGCGCCGGTACCCACCCCTCGCACCCTCGCAGGGCGTCGAGCAGGCCGGCCTCGATCGGTTCGTCGGCGCCCTCCGGCGTCGGGAACGCGGCGGCCTGGACGGCTCGGGCGGCGTCGCGGTCGGCGGCGACTTCACGGCGGAGGATGAGCGGTGCCATCGCCGGACTCTAGGCTCTCGTCGTGGCCTGGACCTGTCCCGATTGCGAGCGCCGGTTCGGCGCCACCAAACAAGGGCACATGTGTCGACCCGGGGTGACGATCGAGAGCTTCTTCGCCAACGCCCGCCCCGAGGCCGAACCGATCCACCGGATCGTGGCCGCCCATCTCGAGGGGCTCGATGGCGGTGACCTGATCATCGACCCGCTCGAGACCAAGGTGCTGTTCAAGAACGGCCCGACCTTCGCCATCCTCGACTCGAAGAAGAAGTGGGTGGCCCTCGGGTTCACGGTGCGGCGGCGGCTCGACAGCGAGCGCTTCTCCCGCAAGGTCACCGAGTACCAGGGCCGCTTCCATCACGTGGTCAACCTGACCGACCCGGCCCAGGCCGACGACGAACTGCTCGGCTGGCTGACCGAGGCGTTCTACCGCGACGACCAGCCGGAGGGAAGCGACGACGGCGGGGACGGCATGGTCCCCGCCGACGTCGACATCGAGTTCTAGGGCAGCATCGTCTAGCTGGGCTCAGGCCGCCCGGTTCGGAGCGACGACGACCGGCAGGCCGGTGGCGGCGGTCGAGCGGCGGACCGAGCGACGCTCCGACAGGCGGCGGGGCAGGGCGATGGCGGTGGTGGTCGGGGTGACGTAGCGACCGAGTTCGACCGTGCCGCGGTGGCCGTGGAGGGCGGTGGCCACCGTGCCGGGGCCGACCTGGCGCTCGAGGTCGTAGCGGAGGCGACCGAGCACGATCTCCTCGGCCTCGCCCCGGGGCAGGTTGGCGGCTCGGGCGAAGTCGTCGATCTCGCGCTGGAGGCGCTTGGAGACCATCAGCACGACCTGGGCGGTGCCGCCCTTGGCGACGTGGGTGCGGGCCAGGTCGAGGGTGGTGTCGGCGTCGGGGGTCGACTCGACGACGGTGAGGAGATGTTCGGGAGCGGGGGTGACAGTCATCGGGAGACCTCGGGGGTGGGGGAGGGTGTGGGCGCCGGCACCTGGAGGACGAGGTCCCAGAGGTACTCGTCGGTGATCGGCATGCCGGTGAGGAGGAGGCGGTAGTAGATCGGACCGAACAGCCGGTCGAGCACGGTGTCGAGGTCGTTGGGGTCTGANNGTGGGAGTCGTTGGTGTGGGAGCCCGTGATGTCCCGCACCAGATCGACGGCCAGGTCTCGGCGGCGGAGCCAGAAGCCCTGGAAGGCGGCGGCCAGCTCGGCGTCGCGGGCGGCGGCGCCGACCACGCCGGCCACCAGTCCACCGAAGTCGGTGGTGGTGCAGAGCCGGACGATGTCCTTCAGGTAGACGAACAGGTTGAAGTAGGGGTCGAGCTCGAGCTGGGCCGGGCGCACGGCGTGGCGGGCGAGCCGGTCGACCAGGTCGACGGCGAGGGCGTCCTTGCCCTTCCAGCGGCGGTAGATCGTGTCCTTGCCGACGCCGGCCACCTTCGAGATCTCGTCGATGGTGGCGCCGGTGTAGCCCCGGCGGGAGATGACGGTGCGCGCCGCATCGAGGATGCGAGCGTCTCGCTCGGGATCTCGGGGACGACCACGCTGAACGGTCATGCGTTCACATTAACCAAACGGCATCGTTTGATAAACGGGTCAGGCGTCACAGGCTGCTTCACTGGGCCCATGACCGACGACGAGATCGAACTGGCCATCCGCCGCCTCCTCGACGCCTACGCCCATGCCTGCGACAGCGACGACGCCGCGGCGGTGGCGGCCTTGTTCTCCGATGACGGCGAGCTCCGCTACGACGATCGGACCTGGACCGGCGACGAGATCGAGGCGTTCTACGCGTCCCGGCTGGACCTCCCGTCGCTCCACTTCACGACCGGATTGCGGTGGACCCGACGCGACGCCGCCGACGGAGCGACCCTCGTCGATTCGACCTGTGGCTTCCTCGCCGTCGAGTACCCCGACGACCGCACCTCGTTGGCGATGGGCCGCTACGTCGACGAGATCCGGATCGAGGCAGGCGCGGCACGGTTCGCGGCACGTCGACTCGTTCCCGCCGGTCGACGCAACGTCGGCTGAACCGCCGCACTACGGTGCGGGCACCAGGTCAGCCCGCACGTCCCAGGAGACCCACATGACCATCCAGATCGGCGATTCCCTTCCCTCGGCCACCCTCCAGGAGGGCAACCCCGGCAACACGGTCGACACCGCCGAGGCCCTCGGTTCCGGCAAAGCCCTTGTCTTCGCCGTGCCAGGCGCCTTCACCCCCGGCTGCTCGCAGACCCACCTCCCCGGCTACGTCAACGACTTCGACGCCATCAAGGCCAAGGGCGTCGACACGATCGCCTGCATCTCGGTCAACGACGCCTTCGTGATGCAGGCGTGGGGCGAGGCCCACGAGGTCGGTGACAAGATCCGCATGCTGGCCGACCCGCTCGGCGAGTTCACCAAGGCCGTCGGCCTCGACGTCGATGCCGCCGTGCTCGGCGGGCTGCGCTCGAAGCGCTACGCGATGGTCGTCGAGGACGGCACCGTCACCCAGCTCGAGGTGGAGCCCGACGGGTTCGGCCTCACCTGCTCGCTGTCGGAGTCGATCGTCGACAAGCTCTGAGCGACGTCTCACCGACCGTCATCGTCGCCCGGCGGGTCGCCGCCGGGCGCGAGGCGGACTACCGCCGCTGGGCCGAGCGCATCTCGGCCGTCGCCGCCACCTTCCCCGGTCACCTCGGCGCCGACCTCCAGCCGCCCGGGCCGGCCCACCCCGACGACTGGGTGATCGTCTACCGCTTCGACACCCAGGGGCATCTCGACGCCTGGTTGGCGTCGCCCGAACGGGCCGACCTGGTCGCCGAGGGGGCGCCCCTGATCGACGGGGAACCCAACGAGCACCGCATCGCCCGCCCCCGACCGACCGACGAGGCGGCCACGGCGGTCTTCTCCCAGCGGGTGCCGTCCGAGCAGGTCGAGGCGTTCCGGCGGTGGAACGCGGAGGTGCTCGTGCTCGTCTCCCAGTTCCCCGGCCATCTGCGATCCGAGCTGGTCGAGCCGGTGCCCGGGGTGCAGGACGACCACGTGATCGTCAGCACGTTCGACTCACGGGCGTCGCTCGACCGTTGGTTGGCCGCACCCGAGCGGCAGGAAATGGTGGCCCGACTCGGTGATCTGGTGGAAGGCGACCGGACCACCAGCGTGGTCGGAGGGTTCGGCGGCTGGTTCGACCTGCCCGCTCGAGCGCCCCGGAAGCACAAGCAGGCCGTCGCGGTGTTGTTGGCGCTGTTCCCGACGTCGCTCGCCCTGTCGTGGGCGTTCCGCACGATCGATCACGGCCTGCCGTGGCCGGCGGTGGTGTTCTTCTCCAACGTGCTCGGCATCATCGCCCTCACCTGGGTGCTGATGCCCCGGGTCACCCGAGCCCTGTCGGGCTGGCTCAACCGCTGACGTCGTCGAGGGCGGTGATCCGCTCGGGGGTGAGACGGACGATGAGCTCTCCGGGGACGCCGTTGCGGGCGCCGAACTCCTCGGCCCGATCCGCACCCATGTAGCGGCCACCGATCTCGGTGGCGACGGCCCGCACCCGGTCGAGGTCGTCGTCGAAGGAGACGGTGGCGTCGATCTTGACGAACGCGTAGGGCGGCGCCTCGTCGTCGACGACCAGGCAGGCCCGGCCCTCTCGGCGCAACGCCTTGGCCTTGCCGGTGCCGTCGCCGGTGTTGAACACCACGTCGTCGCCGTCGAGCACGAACCAGATCGGCGCGACGTGGGGCCGACCGTCGGCCCCGACCCACGCCAGCTTGCCGGTGCGGGTGCCCTCGGAGAGGAAGGCGGTGATCTCGTCGGGGTTCATCGTTCGCATGGTTCGTGCAACCGCCGGACCCGGGTGATCCATCCCCGATCACCCGGGTGAGATCGGCGGAGGAGGGAATCGCTCTCGTTCGGTCGCTCGCGAAGGTGATCACATGCTCACCGTCACCTCACTCACCAAGTCCTACGGCGATCACGTCGTGGTCGACGATCTCACCTTCGTGGTGCCCGCCGGTCGTGTGACCGGGTTCGTCGGCCCGAACGGCGCCGGCAAGTCCACCACCATGCGCATGATGGTCGGCCTCACCCGGCCCGACCACGGCGACGTCCGCTACGGCGACGTCCCCTACCACCGGCTGCCTCGGCCGGGGAAGGTCGTCGGCGCCGCCCTCAGCGCCGCCGCCCACCCCGGCCGCACCGCCCGTGACCACCTCCGTTCCCTCGCCGCTGCCGGCGACGTGCCCCGCAGCCGCATCGACGAGGTGCTGGCCGACGTCGGGTTGACCGGCGCCGCCGATCAGCGTGTGGGCGGGTTCTCGCTCGGCATGGGGCAGCGCCTGGCGCTCGCCGCCGCCGTGCTCAACCGGCCCGACGTGTTGCTGCTCGACGAGCCGGCCAACGGGCTCGACCCCGATGGCATCCGCTGGCTGCGCCGATTCCTCCGCTCCTACGCGGATGCCGGCGGCGCCGTGTTCGTGTCGAGCCACCTGATCGCCGAACTCTCCATGTTCGCCGACGACGTCGTCGTGATCGGCGGCGGCCGTCTGCTCGCCGCCGCCCCGATCGACGAGATCATGCAGGCCGGCGAGCCGCCCGTGCTCGTCGAGACCCCCGACGCCGGCGACCTGTGCCGCCTGCTCGAGGGCAACGGCCTGGTCGTCGAACGCACCGGCCACACCGTGCGGGCCTCGGGGACGACCCGCAGCGAGGTCGCCCAGCTCGCCCTCGATCACCACCTCCGCCTCGACCGCCTCACCGACGAGGAGCGGTCGCTCGAGGACATCCTCGTCGACCTCACCGCCCACGCCGCCGACTTCGCCTCCGGGAGCCTCCGATGACCGTCACCTTCGCACCTCAGACCAGCACCGCTCAGACCTCCACGCCCTTGCTCGCCACGTTGCGGGCCGAGACCATCAAGCTCACGACCGTGCGGGCCACCCGCGTGATCGCCGGACTGACGATCGGGGTCGGCGGGTTCGCCGCCTTCGCCGTCGCCCGCTTCGTCGAGGACGAACCCCTCTACGTCGCCAACGTGTTTGGCTTCTCCACGGTGTTCACCGCCGTCTTCGCCGCTGTGGCCGCGATCCTGGTCCACACCAGCGACGCCGAGCACGGCACCCTGGCCCAGGCCTTCGTCGCCCAGCCTCGCCGAGCCCGGGTGTTGGCGGCCAAGTTGGTGGTCGCCGTCGGGTTCGCGGCGCTGCTGTGCGTCGGCGGGTTGGCGGCCGGCACGGCCGGCTCCCTGCTCGGCGGGCTCGGCTGGGAGAACGCCGACACGATCCCCGGCATCATCGGCTGGTCGCTGGGCTTCTCGGCGCTCGCCGCCGTCCTCGGCCTCGGGCTCGGGTTCGCCGCCCGCCAGGGGGCGGCCGCCATCTCGGGGCTGCTGGTGTGGTGGCTGGTCGTCGAGAACATCGTCATGGCGTTCGCCAAGCCGACCGTCGCCCGCTACCTGCCCTTCGTCGCCGGCAACGGGATGCTCGGCTTCGATGCCGACGACGCCGGCGCCGACTTCTTCGGCCCGGAGAAGAGCGCCGTCATCTTCGGTGTCTACGCCCTGGTCGTGTTGGCTGTCGGGATCGTGGTCGCTCGCCGCACCGAGCCGTGAGGAGGACTGTGAGCCGGACCGTACGACTGTCCGGGTTTCACGTTCGAGGCGAGGGAGGGCAAGGATGGGATCCATGTCCTCCCTCGCCGATTTCGACGCCATCACCCTCACCGGGCAGCCCCAGGACCTCGGCGACTACGCCGGCAAGGTCGTGCTGGTGGTCAACACCGCCTCGAAGTGCGGGTTCACCCCCCAGTACGCGGGGCTCCAGGAGCTCCACGATCGCTACGGCGACGAGGGGCTCGTGATCCTCGGCTTCCCGTGCAATCAGTTCGGGAAGCAGGAGCCGGGTGAGAGCGACGACATCTCGGAGTTCTGCCAGATCAACTACGGCGTGACCTTCCAGATGTTCTCCAAGGTCGACGTCAACGGCGACGACGCCCATCCACTGTTCGACTGGTTGAAGTCACAGCAGGGCGGCATGCTCGGCGACCGGATCAAGTGGAACTTCACGAAGTTCCTGATCGGCAAGGACGGCCAGGTTCTCGGGCGGTATGCGCCGAAGACGACGCCGGCCAAGATGGCCGACGACATCGAGGCGGCACTCGCCGCCTGATTCATGTTCGGGCGGTAGCGGTCGAGCATGCGTGGATGGACCGCACGCGCCCGTGGTGGCACCTGCTCGTTGCGTTGATCGCCGTCACCG
>JAWSVN010000085.1:7795-31857 GCA_033851875.1 Acidimicrobiales bacterium | reverse complement strand
GCCTCCTCGCCGGCGCTGTCCCCCGGGTTGTGGCGCGACGCCCTGCTGATCGCCGCCAAGGACCTGCGGATCGAGCGGTCGTCGAAGGTCGTCACCGTGCAGATCCTGCCCTTCGGGCTGCTCGTGCTGGTGCTGTTCGGATTCGCACTGTCGCCCGAACCTCGGGTGTCGCTCGGTGAGGGGGTGCCGTCACGGGCGGTGCTCGAACACGTCGCCCCCGGCCTGTTCTGGCTCGCCGTCGTGTTCTCGGCACTGTTGGCGGTCAACCGCTCGTTCGCCATCGAGGCCGCCGACGGCAACCTCGACGCCCTCCACCTGGCCGGCGTCGAACCGGGCGGCGTGTTCCTCGGCAAGGCCGCCGCGGTCGCCGCCCAGCTCGTGTCCCTCGAGGTCGTGCTCGGGGTCGGCGCCTTCGTGCTCTACGGGCCCCCCGTGACCAGTGTCGCACTCCTCCTCGCCGCGGCGGTGTGCGCGACGGTCGGCGTGGCGAGCGCCGGTACCCTCTACGGAGCGCTCGGAGCGGGTCAGCGGGTGCGCGACACCCTCACCCCGCTCCTGGTCCTCCCGGTCCTGGCTCCCGTCGTGCTCGGCGCTGCCCGGGCAACCGAGTCGGCCCTGTTCGGCCCGGTCGGCGAGGGCTGGTCCTGGGTCGGAGTGCTCGGGGCTTTCGCGGCGCTTTACCTGACCGCAGGAATCCTGCTGTTCGGTCCCGTACTGGACGAAACTTGAGGGTGGAGACGACATGACGAACCCGACCGCGGTCGGTGGCGCAACCCAGATTCCCGTCGGCACCGGCTCGAAGGCGACCCGTGTGATCGGGGTGCTCGCCCTCGTCCTCGGCGCCGCCACCCTCGCCTTCGGCCTCGTGATCTCCCCGCCCGAGATCACCCAGGGCGACGCCGTGCGCCTGTTCTACGTCCACGTGCCCGCGGCGATGATGTCGCTCTACGTCGCCTTCTCGATCACCTTCGTCGGCTCGATCATCCACCTCCGCAACGGCTCGAAGTTCTGGGACCTGTTCGCCGGCGCCTCGGCTGAGGTCGGCGTCGTCTTCCTCGGCCTCACCCTGATCACCGGCATGCTCTGGGGCAAGCCGACCTGGGGCGCCTACTGGACGTGGGACCCCCGGCTCACCTCCACCGCCGTGTCGATGATCCTCTACCTCGGCTACCTGGTGGTGCGCCGCCTCGAGATGGATCCGGTGGCCCGCTCCCGCCGAGCGGCCGTGATCGGCATCGTCAGCTTCGCCAACCTGATCATCGTGCGCTACTCGGTGCAGTGGTGGCGCAGCCTCCACCAGACGTCCACCCTGGATCCGCGTGACACCCAGATCTCGGGGCTCATGTACTTCTCGTGGTTCCTCGGCACGCTGTTCGCCCTCGCCGCCTTCGCCTGGTTGGTCATGCACCGGTTCCGGGTGGCATGGATGGAGGATCAGCTCGACGCCCACCACCTCGACACCGCCCTCGCCGAACGCCGAGCCGAACGCCCGGCCGACGGCGACACCGGTGGTGCGACCAAGCTCCAGCCCGGAGGTGCCTGATGGGATGGGAATTCACGATCCCCGGCTACGTCATCGTGTTCGGCACGCTGATCGCCTACGCCGCCCACCTGGTCCGCCGCGGCCGCACCCTCGCCGCCCAGCTGCCCGAAGAGAAGCGCCGGTTCCTTGACTGAGCTCGACCTCACCCCCGACTCCCCGAGCGCCGGCCGGTCCGGCCGCTCGAGCGGCGGCGCCCGCATCCGCAACTGGCTGCTCGTCGCCGTGGTCGTCGGCGCGCTCGGCTTCGTGCTCGCCCAGGCCCTCACCAGCGCCCGCGTCTACTTCCTCAACGTCGACGAGGCCGTCGCACAGAAGGCCGAGCTCGGCGACGACACCTTCCGCATGCAGGGCGTGGTGGCGAGCGACCGCTCGACCGACGCCTCGGGCGCGATGGTGTTCACCGTCGAGTTCAACGACGTCGCCGCCGAGGTGACCCACATCGGCGAGGAACCCACCGACCTGTTCGAGTGGGGCCAGGCCGTGGTGGTCGAGGGGCGCTGGGACGGCGACCGGTTCGTGTCGAACCAGATCCTGGTGAAGCACTCCGAGAGCTACGTGGCCGAGAACGAAGACCGCCCCGGCGTGGGTGAGACTCCGGCCGCCACCCCCAGCGAGTCGTAGCCGCCTCCATGTGGTCGTTCCTCGGTCTCGGCTTCGCCGTGCTCGGACTCGCGGCGTCGGTCCTCGGCGCGCTCGGCGGCGCGTTCGGTCTCGCCACCGGCCGCCCCGGCACCCAGCGGGTGGTCCGCCAGTGGGCCTGGTTCGTGCCCCTCGCCGGCGTCGGCGCCTTCGTGGTGATGGAGATCGCCCTGTTCCAGCGGGACTACACCGTCTCGTTCGTGCAGCAGGTCGGCAGCGACTCGACCCCGGCCCTGTTCAACTTCGCCGCCCTGTGGTCGGCGCTCGAGGGTTCGATCATCCTGTGGGCCGCCATCCTCGGCGTCTACGTCGCCGCCGTGTTGTGGAAGTTCCGTGACCGCGGCGACGACCCGCTGTTCGGCTGGGCGCTCGCCGTCCTGTTGGCGGTATGTGCGTTCTTCTTCGCCCTGATGGTCGGGCCGGCCAACCCGTTCACCCCGGTCGACGTGCCCGCCGGGTTCGTCGGCCCCGGGCCCAACCCGCTGCTCCAGAACCACGTCCTGGTCGCCTTCCATCCGCCGATGCTCTACCTCGGCTACGTCGGCTTCGTCGTGCCGTTCGCGTTCGCCCTCGGCGCCCTGATCACCGGCCGGCTCGGCGAGGGCTGGCTGATCGAGACCCGGCGCTGGACCGTCGCCGCCTGGGGGTTCCTCACCGCCGGCATCATCCTCGGCGCCTGGTGGAGCTACGAGGTGCTGGGCTGGGGCGGCTATTGGGCGTGGGACCCGGTGGAGAACGCGTCCCTGCTGCCGTGGCTGACCGGCACCGCCTACCTCCACTCGGTGATGGTGCAGGAACGCCGCGGCATGTTGCGGGTGTGGAACCTGTCGCTGCTGTGCTCCACCTTCGCCCTCACGATCCTCGGCACCTTCCTCACCCGCTCCGGCGTCGTCGACTCGGTCCACGCCTTCAGCGAGGGCGCCGTCGGCCCGTGGCTGCTCGTCTTCTTCACCGTGATCACGGTCGCCTCGGTCGGCCTGATCGGCTGGCGGGGCGACGAGCTGCGATCGCCCGGCGCCATCGACTCGGCGGTGAGCCGCGAGGCCAGCTTCCTCGCCAACAACGTCATCTTCGGGGCCCTCGCCTTCGTCGTCCTGCTCGGCACCGTGTTCCCCCTCCTCGCCGAGGCCTACGACGGCACGCGGCTCACGATCGGCCGCCCCTACTTCGACTCGCTCGGCCGCCCGATCGCCTTCGTCATGCTGTTCCTGATGGCGGCCGCCCCGGTGCTGCCGTGGCGCAAGGCGTCGGGCGAGCTGTTGTCGCAGCGCCTGTTCTGGCCGGCGGTCGCCGCCGTCGGATCGATGGCCCTGGCGATCGTGCTGGGTGGCCGGGGGCTCTACGCCGTCGCCACGTTCGGCCTCGGCGGGTTCGCCGCCGGCGCGGCGCTGCGCCAGCTCGCGCTCGCCACCCGCCGCCAGGGCTGGCGAGGGCTGGTCGGTCGCACCAACGGCGGCATGATCGTCCACCTCGGCGTCGTCCTCCTCGCCGTCGGCGTCGCCTCGAGCGAGGCCTACAAGACCGACCGGTCGGCCACCCTGCTGCCCGGCCAGTCGATGACGGTGGGCGACCACGAGTTCACCTACCTCCAGCTCGCCGGCGACGAGACGTCGCGGCGGGTGAAGATCTGGGCGGATGTCCAGATCGACGGCGGCGACATCTACACCCCGGCCCAGACCCGCTACACCGTGCAGGGCATGGTCGTGCCGACGCCGTCGGTGCGCCCCGGCTTCACCGAGGACCTGTTCCTCGTGCTCGACTCGGCCCCCGACTCGGCCGACGGTCCGATCCGGCTCCGGGTGATCGTGCGGCCGATGATCTCGTGGCTGTGGGCCGGCGGCGGTCTGATGGCGTTCGGTTCGCTCCTCGCCCTGTTCCCCGGCAAGCGCCGTCGGGCGACCGCCCCGACGTCCGCGCTCCCGGGCGACGACCCTGCCGGCGATGATCTGACCAGCGCTGACCTGGACGGGGACCCGCTCGCTGGCGCCGCGCCGACGGCACCGCCCTCCCCGGCCGAGGTCGGCTCGTGAACATCTCGTCGAGGATCTGGGCCGTGCTGGCCGGCGTCGGCGTTGCCGGCTTCGTCGCGTTGCTCGCCTTCGGCGGGGGTGACGGCACCGACGGCACCACGTCGCTGCTCGGTCGCCGCGTCCCCGAGGTGATCGGCGAGACCCTCGATCTCGACGAGCCCGACACGCCGACCGGCGTCGAGTTCGACATCGACGACCATCGGGGCCGGTGGGTGCTCGTCAACTTCTTCGCGACGTGGTGTCCGCCGTGCATCGCCGAGCACCCCGAGCTGGTGGCCCTCGAGGAGTGGGGCGACGAGACCGGCGAGCTCGAGGTGGTGTCGGTCGTGTTCAACGACGACCCCGGCGCCGTCGCCGAGTTCTTCGACGAGCGCGGAGGAGACTGGCCGGTGCTCTCCGAGGCGTCGATCGCCGTCGAGTTCCAGATCGCCCAGATCCCCGAGAGCTTCCTGGTCGACCCGAGCGGCGTGGTCGTCGCCCACTTCATCAGCGGCATCGAGGCCTCCGAGGTCCTCGACGCGATGGGGGTGGCGTCGTGAACGCCGTCGCCGCCCAACTCCGCTGGCTCCTGATCGCCGTGATCGGCGTGGCCTGCCTCTCGGTCGCTGCGTTCGACGGCGGCACGCCGACCGACGACGAGCGTGTCCAGGCCCTGTCGGGGCGCTACGCGTGTCCGACCTGTGACGGCCAGAGCGTGGCGGAGTCCAACGCTGCGGTGGCGGCGACGATCCGGGAGTTCATCGCCGTCGAGGTCGCCAACGGGACCCCGGACGACGAGATCCGCGACCAGCTGATCGCGTCCTACGGCGTCGGCGTGTTGCTCAACCCGCCGTCGGAGGGTGTCTCGGCCCTGATCTGGATCCTGCCCGTGGTCGTGTTGGTCGGGGGGAGCGCGGTGGTGATCAACAGCCTGCGGCGCGACGACACCGGCACGCTGGTGGCCAGCGACGCCGACCGCGCCCTGGTCGAACGAGCGCTCGCTGAACGAGCCGCAGCCGCAGCATCCCTCTCCACCTCTCTCGGGAAGTCCACCGATGGCTGAGCCGACGACCCGGTCACTCGAGGAGGAGCGCGACTTCCTGTTGCGCTCGATCGAGGACCTCGACGCCGAGCTCGCCGCCGGCGACCTGTCGGCCGACGATCACGAGCGCCTGCGCGACGACTACGTCGCCCGGGCCGCCGCCACGCTCCGGGCCCTCGCTGCCCGCACCGCTGAAGACGAGGCCGCCAACGAGGCGGCGGACGCCGCGGCCGATGGGACTGCCGGCGAGCCCGCCGACGAGGGTGCCGCCGGTGGTCCGTCGCGCCGCTTCGTGTGGGCCGGCGGGCTGGCCGTGTTCGCCGTCGTCGCCGGCTTGTTGCTCGCCAACTTCGCCGGCGAGCGCGGGGCGTCCGACGCGTTGACCGGCAGCATCGAGCCGTCGCTGCGACAGAAGAACACCGACTGCCAGCGTCTCGGGGCCGAAGGCGAGATGGAGGCGTCGCTCTCCTGTTTCGACGAGATCCTCGCCGAGGACCCGCAGAACGTCGACGCCCTCACCTACCGCGGCTGGTACCTGTTCCTCACCGCCCAGTCGGCGGCTGCGTCGGGGGTGGACGACCTGGCCCTGGAACTACTCGGCCGGGCCGAGAGCAACCTGGCCCAGGCGGTCGAGATCGATCCCGAGGCCGTCGAGGCGAGAGCGTTCCGGGCGGTGGTGTTCAACCGGATGGGCGACAGCGACGCCAGCTGCGCCGAGCTGGCCGTGCTCGACACCCTCGACCCGCCACCGATGATCACCGATCTCACCGCCGCCCTCGCCGCCGACTGCTGAACCGCCGACCTGTCCGGTCGGCGAACGCCGGCAGGCAGCTCAGGCGAGCGAGATGGCCCGCTTGCTCTGGTAGGTCGCCTTCTTGATCTTCGAGCCCTTGAACTCGAGGATCCAGACCGAACCCTTCTCGCACCCTCGGCCCTTGACCTTGGCGCCACCGCGGGCGGCCAGGTCGACCACCTCGGGGATGATGTTGCCGTGGGAGCAGAGCACGGCGCCGACCTTGGCCAGGTCGCCGAGCAGTCCCATCACGTCCTCGGCGAAGCCGTCCTCCCAGAGTCGCTCGTCCTCGATCACGTCGAGGCCGCGAGCGAGCGCCAGGGGCTCCACCGTCTGCACACAGCGGGTGGCCGGGCTCGACACCACCTGGGTGAAGGGGGCATCGGCGAGCAGGTCGACGAGCTCGGTCGCCCGGGCGGTGCCGCGTTCCGACAGGGGGCGGTAGCGGTCGTGGTGGCCCGGGCCGCGAGATCCGGCGTGGGCGTGACGTACGAAGTAGATGGCCATCGCTGGCGATGAGGGTAGCGCTGGGTCTGCGGGCTCGGGAGGGCCGAAGGGCTCAGGTTGCGAGCCGGCGGCCGGCCGGGTGTCGGCCCGTCAGATGGCGGTCCAGCCGCCGTCGACGAAGACGACCTGGCCGGTGACGTAGCGCGACGCGTCCGACAGGAGGAAGAGCAGGGCGCCGTCGAGTTCGCCCTCCTGACCGGGGCGGCCCATCGGGGTGTTGTCGGTGATGTAGGCCCGGCCGGAGTCGGTGCCGAACATGCCGGTGTTCATCTCGGTCTCGAACCAGCCGGGGCCGATGGCGTTGACCCGGACGTTGCGGCGGGCCCACTGCGAGGCCAGTTCGCGGGTGAGGTTGTGGAGCCCGCCCTTGGCCGCGGCGTAGCCGGGGACCTTGAGACGGCCGCCGCCACCGTCGCCGAGCACCGAACCGATGTTGACGATCGAGCCCGGCTGCCCGTTGTCGATCATCCACTTGGCGGCCCGGCGGGCGAGGTCGTAGGGGGCGACCAGGTCGATCTCGATCTCGCGACGGAACTCGTCGATGTCGTCGTCGACGGCCGGGATCACCCGGGAGATGCCGGCGTTGTTGACCACGCCGTCGATACGACCGAACTCCGCCAGGGTGGCCTCGATCACGGTCTCGGGGGCACCCGGTGCGGCGAGGTCGGCGGGGACGGCGAAGGTGTTGGGGAGCTCGGCGGTCAGCTCGGCCAGCCGCTCGGCGCGACGGGCGACCAGGACGACGGTGGCACCCGCCGCGGTCAGCGACTGGGCGAAGCGGTGACCGAGGCCGCTGCTGGCGCCGGTGAGGACGATCACCCGACCGTCGAGGGAGAACAGGTCGGAGGGGGAGGGCACCGTGTTGGGGGAGTCGGCGGGGGCAGAAGACATGGCCGCATGGTGGCACCGTTGGTTCGCCGAACCCAACTGCCGCGCACCGTCGACTCGCCTACGCTCGGCGCGATGTTGTTCGAGCTCCGTCAGTACAAGTCCAAACCCGGCATGCGTGACCAGCTCGTCGAGGTGATGGAGACCAAGGTCCTGCCCTACCAGATGTCGATGGGGATCGCCGTGGTGGCCAGCTTCGTCGCCGAGGACGACCCCGACGGCTACGTGTGGATCCGTCGGTTCGAGTCCGCCGAGGAGCGGGACCGCCTGACGACGGCGGTGTACGGGAGCGAGGAGTGGACCGAGGTGATCCGTCCCCTTCTCGAGCCCGTGTTCGACCGTGAGGCGATGGTGGTCACCACGCTCCTGCCGACCCAGGTGTCGCCCCTGCACTGAGCTGGCCCGCCAGCACGCCTTGTTGGGGCACCATTGGCCCCATGAGCCCAACCGCCGTGCACCGTCCCCTCGCCCCCGAGTCGTTGGCGCCGCCCGCGGCCAACTACGCCCTCGCGGTGGCGAGCGAAGGTGTGTCGCGGCTGCTCCACACGTCGGGCGTCGTGCCCACCCGCCCCGACGGCTCGGTCCCCGATGCCGACGGCCCCGAGGGGCTCGCCGAACAGGCCGAGGTGGTCTGGTCGTCGATCGCGGCCCTGGTCGGAGAGGCTGGCATGGCGATGACCGACATCGTCTCGATCACCACCTACGTGGTCGTGGGCTACGACCTCGGGCCGGTCATGGCCGTGCGAGACCGCTACCTCGGCGACCACCGTTCGGCGTCGACCCTGGTCACCGTCCCCGCCCTCGCCCAGGACGCCTGGAAGATGGAGATCGCCGTCATCGCGGCCGCCTGACGGGCCGCGGCGGGGGCTTGGGCAGTGCGCGAGGCGTCAGGTGTGGGTCCGGCCACCTAGGCTCGCCGGGATGCGCAGCCTGGGTCCACGAGGTCGCCGACTCCTCGCCACCGTGACGGTGCTGGCGGCGCTGAGCGTCGCCTCGCCAGCGTCGGCGACGTGGTCGTTGGTCGCGGTCGATCCCGAGACCGGCGAGGTCGGGGCCGCGATCGCCTCGTGTGTGCCGCCACAGGCCCTCGGCCCCCTCGACCAGCCCCTCTTCCCGCTGGCGGTCATGCCGGGCGAGGGGGCGGCGGTCGTCCAGGGGCAGGTGTCGACCGACGCCACCGTGCAGATCCGCAACCTCGTCGTCGACGAAGGGCTGGCGGCCGTCCCGACGCTCGCCTTCGTGACCGCCCCCGAGTTCGACGACCAGGTCGACGCCCGCCAATACGCGATCGTGTTGCTCCCCGCCAACGGGGCCCTCGCAGCCGATGTGGCAGCCGAATCGGGCGAGTCGCTGTCGTCGGTCGCCCTCGACCGGCAGGGCGACCTCGTCTCGGTGCAGGGCAACCTGTTGGTGGGCGATTCCGTGGTCGACGACGCTCTTGCCGCGTTCAACGCCAGCGACGGTGACCTCACCGAACGGTTGGCCGCCGGGCTCGCCGCCGGCGCCGAGGCCGGGGGCGATCGACGCTGTGGGGACCAGACGGCGCTGTTCGCCCAGCTCGTCGTGGCCGCCCCGTCGGAGGCGCCCGGCATCGACCTCGACACCGGTGTCCCCGACCTCGACCAGGTGCTGACGGTGGTGGCCTCGTCCGGTGGCGACAACCCCGTGACGATCCTGGCCGACCGGGTGGCGGCGGGGGAGCGGTCGGGAGTGATCCTTCCCGAGGCCGACGGCAACGGGGCGCTCGTGGCCGTCGTCGTGGGATTCGCGGCGGTGGCCTTCGTCGGGGGTGGCTTCCTGTTCTGGCGCGCCGCCTACCGCCGGCCGATGCCCGCTCGCTGACGGGGGCATTCGGGACGGGGCCGATCGGGGCGGTCAGCCCTGGAGGTGCCAGAGTTTGTCCGGGTTGCCGATCGCTCGGATGGCGTGCACGACGGTGTCGTCGGTCTCGAGGGTGATCACGGCGACCACTCGGCCGTCGAGGCGGACGACGACGCCGGGCTGCGCGTTGACGTCCTCGACATCGAAGTCGGCCCCGGTGCCGGCGAGTGACGTCAGCAACACGGTCGCGATCGTGTCCGCCCCGACCAGCTCGGTCGTGGGCGCCCCGGGGATCTGGCCGCCCGAGTCGAACTCGCCCGCGACATCGGGGTCGAGCACGGCGAGGAGGTGCTCGACGTCGCCTCGTCGGCACGCGTCGGCGAACCGTTCGGCCACCACTCGGGCGGCCTCGGAGTCGACGTCGAAGCGGGGCGCGCCTCGCTCTCGGATGCGGGTCCGGGCGCGGCTTGCGAGTTGGCGGCAGGCCGCCGGCGAACGGCCAACGGTCTCGGCGACCCGATCGAAGGGAAGCCCGAACACGTCGTGCAACACGAACGCCGCGCGTTCCGCCGGTGAGAGTTGCTCCAACACCGTCAGCATCGCGATCCGGATCGTGTCGTCCAGCGTGATCCGGTCGGCCGGGTCGGCGCCCTCTGCTGGTTCGCTCACCTGTTCGAGGACGGGGGACGGGAGCCACGGGCCGATGTAGCGCTCGCGGCTGGTGTCGCGGCGAAGGCGGTCGATGCAGACCCGGCCGGCGACGGCGACCAGCCAGCCCACCGGGTCGTCGATGCCGTCGACGCCCGAGCGTGTGAGTCGCAGGAACGTCTCCTGGGTCGCGTCCTCGGCGTCGGCGAGCGTCCCCAGCATCCGGTAGCAGACGTCGAGGACGCGCTGCCGGTGCGATCGCCAGAGTTCGGCGACCTCGACGGACGCATCGGGAGAGTCAGCGAAACGGTTCATGACAGGGAGGACGAGCGCCGTCGTCCGATTGTGACGCACCGACCCTGTCACATCTCGCCGGCGCCCACGTCCTCGGGGGCATGGAACCTTCGAAGACCACGACCCTGATCGGCCACCACGAGCGACCCGACTGGCTGCCCAGGCCGGTGTGGCCGTTCCCGATGGCGGCGCTGGAGGTCGACGGCCGACGTGTCGTCGTCAGCGACTCCGGTGGCCCTGGGCCCGTGCTCCTGTTCTGCCACGTCGGGCTGTGGTCGCTCCTGTGGCGAGACGTGATGCTCGAGCTCTCCGGCTCGTACCGCTGCGTCACGCTCGACCCGCCGGGCTCGGGGCTGTCGGAACGAGTGGGAGCCAAGGAGCAGACCATCGCCGGAGCCGCGAGTGCGGTGGGGGCGGTCGTCGACGCGCTCGACCTGTCCGAGATCACCCTGGTCGTCCACGACCTCGGCGGGCTCGCGGCCTTCGCCGCCATGTCCGAACGAGAGGAGCGAGTGGCACGCGTGGCGGTGGCCAACGCCTTCGCCTGGCGGCCTCGAGGGGTGCTGCTCCCTGCCGCCCTCGGGATGTTCGGCAGCGTCATCGTCCGCGAACTCAACGCGGCGTTCGGGTGGATGCCGAAGGGCAGCTCGACCCGGTTCGGCGTGGGCAAGCACCTCGAACGACCGGCGAAGCGAGCGTGGCGTCGTGGCCTCGCCGATCGATCGAGACGCCGGGCCACGCACCGGCTCTTCCGTGATGCCCGCCGGAGCCGCGACATCCATCGGGCGGCGGAGGCCGGCGTCGAGGCGCTGTCGGACCGCCCGCTCCTCACGATCTTCGGGCAGTTCGGGGACTACCTCGGGTTCCAGCGACGGTGGCGTCGGCTCCGTCCCGACGTCGAACGGCGGACGATCCGTCGCGGCCTTCATTTCCCGATGGCCGACGACCCGGTGGCCTTCGCCCGTCACCTCGACGAGTGGATCCAGCGCACCGCGTGAGCGGCGAGGGCATCGCGTGACCGGCGCCGAAACTCGGAGCGGGGGCCGGCGGACCCGGCGAGACTGTCGGAATGGACGGCGAACCCGACGAGCGCGCCCCGGCTCTGGCCGGCACCGATCGGCCGCGCCCGGATCGCTCCCACCGTGACCTCGCCGCCCTGCTCGTGCCCGAGCGCCGCGCCTACGCCGGCGTCGCCGCCCTGGTCGCCATCGCCGGCAGCCTGCCGGTCGCCGCCCCGCTGCTCACCCGTCTGATCATCGACCGCGCCGCCGGCGGGGCCCCGACGACCTCGCTGTGGCCGCTGGCGGCCGCGGCGGTCGTCGCCGCCATCGGCGCCCAGCTCGCCAGCATCGCCGCTGCGTGGTGGGCCACCACGGTCGCCTGGCGATCGACGGATCGTCTCCGGGCCGAGCTGACCGGCCACACCCTCGACCTCGGGCTCGACTACCACGCCCGCCACGGCACCGGCGCCGGGGTGCAGCGCATCGACGGCGACCTGACGAGCGTGTCCGACCTCCTCGGCAGCGTCGTCAAGGTGGTCGGTGTCGGCGTGGTCACCCTGGTGGCGACCGGTGTCTCGCTGTTCGCCCTGTCGCCGATGCTCGGCGTCGGCTACAGCCTCTACCTCGCCGCGTTCGCCGGCCTCATCGTCGCGATCCGGCGCCGATCGGTGGGCGAGTCGGCAGCCGAGATGGGAGCGACCGGTGCGCTGCTCGGCGAGATCGAGGAAGCGCTCGGTGCCGCCGAGGACCTGCGCGCCCTCGACGCCGCCGACCATGTGCGGCACCGACTCCTGCAACACAGCCGGGATTGGGCGATCGCGGTGCGGACGACCTTCGACGCCTGGCTGTCGATCCATCGCCTGGTCCAGGGTGGCGTCACGGCGGGCCTCCTCCTCGCCATCGGCGCGAGCGGCTTCCTCCTCGGGACGGGTGCGCTCACCGTCGGGACCTCCTTCGCCCTCCTCCAGTTCGCCCTCCAGAGCCGCCGACCGCTCGACGAGATGCTCAGCCAACTCGATCAGGTGCAGCGTGCGGCGGGTGCGATGCGCCGTGTCGCCGAGCTCCGCGCCGAGCCGCCGGCCGTCCCCGATGACGGCGACCGCGACCTGCCGGAGGGGCCGGTGTCGGTGACGCTCGATGGCGTCGGGTTCGCCTACGGCGACGGCCCGACAGTGCTCGGGGACGTCAACCTCGATGTCCCGGCCGGGACGCGGCTCGGGCTGGTCGGCAGGACCGGGAGCGGCAAGACCACCCTCGCTCGCCTGATCTTGCGCATGGCCGACCCCGGCACGGGATCGGTCACGCTCGGTGGGGTCGATCTGCGCGACCTCCGGCTCGACGACGTTCGTCGCCGCGTCGCCTTCCTCGACCAGCACGCACGGCTCTTCACTGCGACACTGCGCGACAACGTCCGCCTCTTCGCCGAGGCGGGCAGTCGGTCGGACGACGAGGTCCGCGAGGCGCTCGACGCGGTCGGGCTCTCCAGCCTCGTCGCGTCGTTGCCCGACGGCCTCGACACCGTCGTCGGCCCGGGCGGCACGGCGCTGTCGGCCGGTGAGGCCCAGCTCGTGTCGCTCGCTCGCGTCTGGCTGCGCGACCCGAGCCTGATCGTGCTCGACGAGGCGACGGCGTCGGTCGACCCGGCCACCGAGGCCCGCATCGCCGCCGCCGTCGACGCCCTCCTCGCGGGGCGGACCGCCGTCATCGTCGCCCATCGCCTCTCGACCCTCGACCGGGTCGACCAGATCGCCGTGCTCGACCGCGGGCGGGTCGTCGAGTCCGGTCCGCGAGCCGAGCTGGCCGACGGCGACGGGGCCTTCGCCGCGCTCCTCGCCCTCGACGATGAGGACAACGACGGCACGTCGCCCGGGTCGGTCGGCAGGCCGCCGGCGTCGGTCGGCACGTCGGGGGCGGTGTCGTGAACACGGCCAGTCCGTGGGTGGTCATCGCCCGTTCGATCGCCAACCGGCCCGGCCCCTACGTGGCCTGCTTCGGGGCGTTCCTCGTGTTCTTCAACTCGGCGATCCTCGTCGGCCTCTCGATCGAGTGGGCGTTCGAGGGCATCGAGGCCGGCGACCGGGGCCAGGTGTGGTGGGCGGCGCTGGCGCTCGCCGCGAGCGAGGCCCTCCGTCTCGGCTCGTTCCACCCCGGTATGTGGACCTTCGCCGCCTACAAGTCGTTGGTCGCCACCCACTTCCGGGTGACGATGCTCGACGCCCAGGTGGCGAGTGGCGGGCCCGATGCCGCCCGTCCGGTGTCGTCGCCGGCGGCCGCCACCCCGCAGTTCCGCGACGACCCCGAGGAGCTGGTCCTGCTCGGCGACGGGGTGTTGGACTTCGCCGGCGGACTGGTCTTCGCCGTCGTCGCCGTGGGCCTCATGGGCAGCGCGGAACCGACGGCGGCGATCGTGGCGATCGGCGCCACCCTGCTCGTGGCCGCCGGCTCGGCGGGGCTCGACCGCGCGCTCAAGGCGGCACGTCGGGCCGAGCGCGACGCCGAGGGGCGGTTGACCGAGCTGCTCGGCGACCTGCTCGGGTCGGCGGCGACCGTGTCGGTCAACGGCGCCACCGGCGACGCCTCCCGGGCGGTCGATCGGCTGGCGATCGAACGCCGTCGGCACGCGGTCCGGTCGCGCGTCTTGGAGAGCGGCATCCAGGCCTTCGCCCAAGGGCTGGGGCCAATCGCCTTGGCTCTGGTGTTGCTCCTCGGGCTCCCGGCCGTGGTCGACGGGCGGCTCGGCGCCGCCGAGCTGGCCCTGTTCGCCACCTACTTCAGCTACCTGTCGATCCTTCCCCGGTCGGCGGGCACCCTGCTCGCCCGTCGCTCCCAGGCCACCGTGTCGATCGACAAGATGAGCCGCATCGCCGGCTCACCCGAGCAGCTGGTGGCGTCGCGCTCGCTCCCGATCCTGGCGCGTGACCCCGAACCCGACCCAGCTGGTGGTGCTGTCGGGCACGGCGGCCGCGACGGTGCCGACCGGCTTGCCGTGCTCGAGGTCCGCGGACTGAGCGTGCGGGCCGGCGGGGGAGCGGTGTTGGTGCCGCCCACCGATCTCCGGCTCGACGCCGGGACGATGACCGTGGTGGCCGGCGAGGTCGGGGCCGGCAAGAGCCTGTTGGTGCGAGCCCTGCTCGGGCAGCTCGACCGGACCGATCTCGAGGTCGCCGGTGAGGTGTGGTGGAACGGGAAACTGGTCGCCGACCGGGCGGCCTGGTTCGTGCCGCCGCACTCGGCCTACGTCGCCCAGCAGCCGGCGTTCCTGACCGACACCGTGCTCGGCAACATCACGTTGGGCGCCGACCGCTGGGCGGCGACCGACCCGTCAGCCGGGAGTCTGCGCGACGCCGTCGCGGCGGCGCAGCTCGGCCCCGACCTCGAGGACCTCGGCGCCGGGATCGACACGATGATCGGGCCGCGTGGTGTGAAACTGTCGGGCGGCCAACGCCAGCGGCTGGCCGTGGCCCGAGCGCTGTATGCCGGGGCCGACCTGGTCGTGCTCGACGACGTGTCGAGCGCCCTCGACCTGGCCACCGAAGCGGCTCTGTGGGCCGACCTCCGAGCTGCGGGCGCCACCGTGCTGGCGACGTCGAACCGGTCGGTGGCACTGCGCACCGCCGATCAGGTGCTCACGCTCAGTCCGGGTGGAGTTCCGGCGAGGTGATCTCGGCCCAGGCTCGCACCTGGGGGCGGATCTCGACCGGTACCTCGATGCGGCCGGCCCGGGCGCCGGGAAGGCGCAGCTCGAGGTAGCGGTGCCCGCAAAGGGCGGCCGCCTCGTTCCGAGACGCCTGCGCCGTGCCGAGCAGGAGCCGACGGTGGCGGACCGAGTCGGACCCGAGCTCGACGCGTCGCACGGCGATCGCCAGCGCCCACGCCGCCAACACCACAGCGACGGGAGCGGTCCACCACTCCTGGACGCCGACCGGCAGCGCCACGGCGATCGAGACGAGGATCAGCGCCTGGAGCCGACTCCCGACGATCACGATCGGCTCGCCGGCCGCAGCACTCGAAGACGTCACCGGCACAGTCTGGCGTCGCCGGCCCGCAATCGTCGGGATTGGGTCGGTGGCTGGGCGCTGGGCGCCGGCTGAGCGACCCATCGTTCCAAGCGTGGCGGTGTTCTCGGGATTGGGTCGATGGTCGGGCGCTGGGCGCCGGCTGGGCGACCCATCGTTCCAAGCGCGGTCGCATGTGTGGGGTTGGGTGACCGGGGCGGTCCCTGGCGCCCGGAGACTGACCCAATCCCGGCAAGCGGTGTGGGTGGGGCGGGAGGGGGTATAGGCAAAGGCTGGATGGGTGCAGGCAGATTGCTGATAGCCGGACATCCGGATCGATGGTTCGATGGAGGGATGATCAGGTACGGGATCATCGGCACCGGGATGATGGGTGTCGAGCACATCCTCAACATCAATTCCATCGACGGTGCCGAGGTGGTCGCCATCAGCGACCCCCACCCACCCTCGATCCAGGCCGGCGTCGACGCCGCCGCACCACGGTCCGACGGCGACGAACTGGCCACGTTCGCCACCCACACCGAGCTGCTCGACTCGGGCCTCTGCGACGCCGTCGTGGTGGTGAGTCCCAACTTCACCCACCACGCCATCGTCACCGACATCGCCCCCCACGACGTCCACGTGATGATCGAGAAGCCGCTGTGCACCACGGTCGACGACGCCCTCGACCTGATGACCACGTTCGGCCCCGCCCCGACGATGAGCGACGGGTCGCCCAAGATCGTCTGGGTCGCCCTCGAGTACCGCTACATGCCCCCGGTCGCTGCCATGATCGACCAGGTCCGCACCGGTGACATCGGCCGCCCCCGCATGGTGTCGATCACCGAGCACCGCTTCCCGTTCCTGGTGAAGGTCGGTGACTGGAACCGCTTCAGCGAGAACACCGGCGGCACCCTCGTCGAGAAGTGCTGCCACTTCTTCGACCTGATGCACCTGATCACCTCCGAGAACCCGGTGCGGGTCTACGCCTCGGGCGCCCAGGACGTCAACCACCTCGACGAGACCTACGACGGTCGCGTTCCCGACATCCTCGACAACGCGTATGTGATCGTCGACTTCGCCTCGGGCGCCCGAGCGATGCTCGACCTGTGCATGTTCGCCGAGGCGACCTTCAACCAGGAGGAGCTGTCGGTGATCGGGGCCAGGGGCAAGGTCGAGTCGCTGATCCCCGAGGGCACGGTCCGCAAGGGCCTGCGCGGCACCCACGACATCGGCAAGGTCGAGGTCGAACTCGTGCACGACACCTCGATCCTCCACGAGGGCCTCCACCACGGTTCGTCGTTCGTGGAACACACCCGCTTCTGCGCCGCCATCCGGGGCGAGCAGGAGATCGAGGTGACCCTGGCCGACGGCATGTGGGCCGTCGCCACCGGGGCCGCCGCCCACCGCAGCATCGACGAGGGGCGCCCCGTCGACATCACCGAACTGGTCTCGCCTGAGGCCTACGCCGCCACCGGTTGGCCGGCCCGAAAGGAAGCACGATGAGCGTCGAGATGGCGTGGTTCAGCGCCCTGTGTGACGACGACTACGAGTTCCTCGGTGTCGAGGACGTCGACCTGCAGAGCTCGTTCCCGCACTGCCGCAACATCGTCACCACCGCCGACCGCTACGGCTTCGACAACGTGCTGTTGCCCTCCGGCTACACGCTCGGGATCGACAACACGACGTTCGCGGCTGGCATGGCCGGGCTGACCCAGCAGATCCGCATGCTGCTCGCCGTCCGCATGGGCGAACTCGTCGTGCCCCAGGCCGCCCGCCAGCTCGCCACCCTCGACCAGATGCTCGGCGGCCGCCTCGACATCAACATCATCTCGTCCGACGTGCCCGGCGAGACCCTCGACTCCGAGCCGCGCTACCGGCGGTCGACCGAGATCATGTACGTGTTGCGCGAACTGCTCGACGGTCGCTCGGTCGACTTCAGGGGCGACTTCGTCGACCTCCGAATCGACCCGCCCCGGATCCGCACCGTCAGCGGCAAGAGCCCCCTGTTCTACTTCGGTGGTCTGTCGCCGGCCGCCCGCGACTGCGCCGCCGCCGCGGCGGACGTGTTCCTCATGTGGCCCGACACGATCGACAAGGTCCGTGAGGTCAAGGCCGACATGGACGCCCGCGCCGCCGCCAAGGGACGGAGCCTCGCCTACGGCTGGCGCAGCCATGTGATCGTCCGCGAGACCGAGGACGCGGCACGAGCTGCCGCGGCCCGGCTGCTGTCGAAGTTCGAGGTCGAGGTCGGCGAGGAGATCCGCCACCGCTCCCTCGACACCAACTCTTCCGGCGTCGCCAACCAGGTGGCGCTGCGCGATGCATCCGACGACGACGGCTACGTCGAGCGCCACCTGTGGACCGGCATCGGTCGGGCTCGCTCCGGCGCCGGCGCCGCGATCGTCGGGGACCCCGACCAGGTGCTCGGCAAGATCAACGAGCTGATCGACGCAGGCATGGGCGCCTTCATCCTCTCGGGCTACCCCCACGCCGCCGAGTGCGACCTGTTCGCCCGCCACGTCCTGCCCCACATCGACCACGGCCGCCTCGAACACATCGCCAGTCCGATCGTCCTCGACTGACGTGGCGGTGACCGACACCCCCGGTCGCGAGGCCGACCCCCAAGACGGCGAGAGCGGCCACGACGGCGCGACCGCCCCGCTGCCGGCCTGGCGCCTGGCCGTGCCGGGACTCGTCCTCGTCGCCGTGCTCTCGCTGGTGGCGGCGGCCGCAGCGTCGTTCGGCCCGTCGGGGACCTCGCCCCTCGTCGTCGGCGTCGTGCTCGGCGTGGTCGTCGCCAACGCGTCGCCCGTGATCGCCGTCCAGCCGACGGCGTTGCCCGGCATCACCTTCGCCGCCAAACAGCTCCTGCGCATCGGCATCGTCGTCCTCGGCCTGCGGCTGTCGCTGCAACAGGTCGCCGACATCGGTGTCGCCGGCGTCGGCGTGGTCGCGCTCACGGTCGCTGTCACCTTCTTCGGCACCCGGTGGCTCGGCCGCCGCCTCGGGCTCGGCGACGACCTCAGCCTCCTCGTCGCCACCGGCTACTCGATCTGTGGGGCCTCGGCGATCGCCGCAGTCGACGGTGTGGTCGAGGCCGAGGAAGAGGAGGTTGCCTACGCGGTCGGTCTCGTCACCCTCTGCGGCACCCTCGCCATGGTCGCCCTGCCCCTCGCCGCCGGCCCCCTCGATCTGGTCGGCCATTCGTTCGGGGCGTGGGTCGGGGCGTCGGTGCACGACGTCGCCCAGGTCGTGGCCGCGTCGGCGACGGCCGGCGAGGAGGCCTCGGCGGCCGCGATCGTGGTCAAGCTGACCCGCGTCGCCCTGCTGGCGCCCCTCGTCGCCGGGGTCGCCGCCCACCGGCGGCGCAACGAGATCACCCCGATCGGCGAGAAGCGCCCGGCGATCGTGCCATGGTTCGTCGTCGCCTTCCTCGGCGCCGTGCTCGTGCGCACCAGCGGGTTGCCGGGCGACGACGCCCTCGACGTCGCCAGGACGATCGAGAAGGGCCTGCTGACGATGGCGCTGGTGGCGCTCGGCCTCGGCGTGCGAGTGGCCCAGCTGCGTCGCCTCGGTGCCCGACCGCTGGCCCTCGGCTTGCTGTCGTGGGTGCTGGTCGCGGCGATCAGCTACGTCGGCGTCCGGGTCTCCGGCCTCTGACGAGCCCGGCCTCGCCCGAGCGTGTCAGCGCAGGGTGACCGCGCCGGCGGGGGCGAGCTCGACCCACGTCTGACCGGCGGTGAGGCCGATGACGTTGCCGGCCGCGTCTTTCAGCGTGAACGGGTCGGTGGCCGCCGATCGGCTCCACGTGCCGGTCGCGACGTTGCCGCCGGTGAACACATGCGCGGTGCCCGAGCCGACCGTGTGGGCCTCGGGTGACTCGGCGTCGATCGCACTCACGCCGTAGGTCACCTCGAGCACGACGACGTTCTGCGGCGCCACCACCCCGCCGTCGGCGTCGACATGCGCGGTGCCGTTCTGCAGCCGGGTCCACGCCGCCCTCGGGGCGTCCCAGGTCCACCGAGCGTCGGAGTTGCCGAAGTCGATGAACACGCCGCCGCTCGGGGAGCCGGGCACGGGCGCTGCGGCATCGCGGTAGGTGAACACCGAGCCCGGGGTCGCGCCTTGCGAGCCGGCGAACGCCCGGAGCCGGGCGGTGGTGGCGAACATGTTGTGGGGTGCCCGTCGCCCGCTGGCCCGGTAGTAGGCGTTGCCGGCCTCCAGTGCGTTGACGTTGACGACGCGGGCGCCGTCGAGTTGGCCGAGCACGCCGCCGTTGGCGCCCGACGCGGCGAGAAGCGGCCAGTCGAGCATGGCGAGGACGTCGAAATCGGTCGACCGGATCGACCGGACCGGTCCGACCTGGGCCGGTTCGCCGCTCTGGTAGATGGCGATCAGCCGGGTGAAGCTGCCCTCGACCATCTCCTCGACCACGACATCGGCGTGGCGGATGCCGAGCTGGGGACGGGCGTTGGCGACGTTGTCGATCTTCACGGCGAGCGCCGGCAGGTCGGTGGCGGTCGCCGTCGCCTCGCCGGTGAGGGGATGGGTCTCGGCGAAGAGGGCGTCGAGCCGCTCCCGGTACTCGTCGGAGTGGAGGAAGCCGTGCATCGCGGTGTGCCACGGCATGCCGTTCTGCAGTTGATCGGCCCACCAGTCGAGGCCGGACGAGTCGGGGACGCGTCGCAGGAGGCCGAGGTAGAGCATCGTCGCCTTCACCCGGCCGTCGGTCGCCGCCACGTGCTCGGACGACTCCGAGAAGTTGGCCATCAGGGCGCCCCGGCTGCCGCCGTCGCCGAGCCAGCCGACCCAGAATGCCAGTCCGGCGGCGTCGGGCGACCGGTCGAGCACGTTGTCGTAGACGAGCTCGACGTACTCGGCGTCGGTCAACGAGCCGTACTTGGTCTGGAACTCGTTCGAGCGGCTGAAGTGCTCGGAGATCTCGGCCAGAGGTCGGCCGCCGCCGAGCTGCCCGACCCAGAACACGAGACCGTCATAGTCGGGCATCCGCTGCAGGTGGGCTTGGTAGAGGCGGACCATCGGGGCCACCGACGAGGCGAATTCGTCGCTGGTCGCCATCGTCTCGATCAGGGAGGCCGGGTCGGTGCCGCCGCGCAGCCGTTCCGCCCAGAACTCGAGGCCGCCGGCGTCGGGGTTGCGGGCGAGGAAGTCCTGGTATTGCAGGGTGACGAAGTCGTCGGGATCGACGTCGTCGGGGCTGACCGCCCCCGCCGGCGCCGGGACGGCAACGGCGCCCGCCAGCGCCAGCGCGGCGGCGCCCCTGGCCAGGCTCGTGCCCCGTCGGGTCGCGCGTCGGACTGAGCGGTTGGTGCCCCACATGGGGCCGACCCTACTTGGGTCGAAGGGCCCGTAGCCCGCTGACCACCCTGGGTAGAACCTCCCGGAGCGCGCCGATGTCACGTTCCGTGGTCGACCAGCCGACGCCGAACCGGAGCGATCGAGCGGCGTCGGCTCCCATCGCAGCGAGGATCGGGGACGGCTCGATCTCCTCGGCGGCGCACGCCGACCCGGAGTGGGCGGCGATGCCGGCCCGGTCGAGCCCGAGCAACACGGCCTGGGGCTCGAGGTCGGCGAAACCGGCGCACACGAGGTGGGGCAGTCGGTCACCAGGTTCGGTCGGGCCGAACAGCTCGACGCCGTCGAGTTCGGCGAGCAAGTCGCTGATCGTCGCCGTGTGGTGGCGGGCGGCGGTCGCTTCGTCGTCGAGCGATCGACCGACCGCTTCACACGCGGCTCCGAGGCCGGCGATGCCGACCAGGTTCTCGACCCCGGCGCGCCGGTCGCGTTCCTGGGCGGTGCCGACGAGCAGGGGGTCGACGCGCACCCCTCGACGCACCACGAGGGCGCCGGTGCCGGCGGGGCCGCCGAGCTTGTGGCCCGACACGGCGATCATCGTGGCGTCGAGGGTGCCGGCGTCGATCGGGATTCGCCCGGCGGCCTGGGCGGCGTCGACCACGAGCGGCACGCGACGGTCGCGCAGTGCGGACGCAATCTCTGCGATCGGTTGGATCGCGCCGACCTCATGGTTGGCGAGCTGGCAGGCCACCATCGCCGGCGGGCGACCGGCAGCGATCAGCTCGTCGACGGTTGCGACGAGGGCGGCCGGGTCGACACGGCCGTCGGGGCAGATGCCGACGGTGACGACCGCCGCAGCACTTTCGGCAGCGAGCCCAGTCCACGTCGCGGCCGCCTCGGTGACGGCCCGATGCTCGGCGGCGGTGACGACGGCCGGCCCGGGGGAGCGGCGCACGAGGCCGGCGATCGCCGTGTTGAGCGACTCGGTGGCCGACGCGGTGAAGACGACCTCGCGGGGTCGGGCGCCGAGCAGGCCGGCCACCTGATGGCGGGCCACCTCGATCCGGTGCCGCACCTCGATGGCTTCGGTGTGGAGACGCGAAGCGTCGGCCGCAGCGACGTCGAGGGCCTCGGCCATCGCGGTTCGGGCCTCCGGACGCAGCGGCGCCGACGAGCAATGGTCGAGGTAGTGACGTTCCACGGTCGAGGAGTGGAGCGCCTCAGGAGGCGGTCGACTGCACGTCGGTCACACAGGCATCGTCGCCGAGGGCGAGCGACCCGGCGAGCTCCACCTGGGTCTCGCCGTAGAGGGAGCCGAGCAGGCCCTGCACCATGCCGCGGTCGACGGCGCAGATCACCGGGTGCTCGATCGCCACGTCGCCGAAGGGGCAGTGGCCCGAGACGATACGCAGCTCGTCGCCGTTGCGTTCGGCGTGGGCCGCGAACCCGTGGGCCGACAGGGCGTCGGCGACGACGTGGAGGGCCGAGCGGAACGACTTCTGCGACGGAACGCTCGACGCCCCCTGGCCGGCCGTGCCCATCGACTCGGCCATCTTTCGGCCGAACTCGGTGCCGACCTCCTCGGCGAGGGCCGCCGCCTCATCGTCGGGCAAGCGGGACAGCGCCTTGCCGAGCAGGGTGACGAGGATGTCGTCGTGGCCGACGTCGAAGGTGAGATGGAGCTCGGGGGCGGTGGCCCGATAGACCTTCGCCGGCCGTCCGACCTTGGCTGCCGCTCGCTGGGTGACCTCGAGGTAGCCACCGTTGACGAGCTTGTCGAGATGGTGGCGGGCCACGTTGGCGTGGAGGCCCATCGCGTCGGCGACCTCGCCGGCCGTGCAGCCCTCGGCCACACCGTGGACGTGGAGGTAGAGGTCGCGGCGCGTCGGGTCGCCGAAGGCGGAGGTGACCGCGTTGACGAGGTTCGCGAACTCCGTCTGACTGAGTCCCCTCGCAGGCATCTCGGTAGTCTACCGAACCAAGCATTCTTCCTATCCGGATAGGAGAAATCCCCGTGCCAACCGTTCCCTCAGAGTCCGAGGTCATCGAGGCCCTTCGGCCCGTCGAGGACCCCGAGCTCCACCGCAGCATCGTCGACCTCGGCATGGTCCGCCGTGTCGACATCGCCGGCGGCGCCGCCGGCGCCACCGTCGGTGTGGCCGTCGACCTCACGATCGCCGGCTGCCCCCTGCGGGCCGAGATCGATCGCCGGGTCCGTGAGGCCGTCGTGGCCCTCGACGGGGTGTCCGACGTCGAGATCGAGTTCGGCGTGATGACCGACGAGCAACGCGAGGAGCTGCGCAAACGCCTCCACGGCGACCCGGCCGCCACCGCCGGATCGCAGCAGGCCCACGGCCACGCCGAGGGCCGGGCGATCCCGTTCGCCGACCCCGGCTCCAACACCCGGGTGATCCTGGTCGCCTCCGGCAAGGGCGGCGTGGGCAAGAGCTCGGTGACGGCGAACCTCTCGGTCGCCCTGGCGAATCGGGGCAAGAAGGTGGCGATCGTCGACGCCGACGTCTGGGGGTTCTCGATCCCGCGCATGCTCGGCGTCGACCACGACCCGACGATCATCGACGAGATGATCGTGCCGCCCGAGGCCCACGGTGTGCGCTGCATCTCGATGGGCTTCTTCGTCGAGGAGGACCAGCCGGTCATCTGGCGGGGCCCGATGCTCCACAAGGCGCTCGAACAGTTCCTGACCGACGTCTTCTGGGACGAGCCCGACTTCCTCGTCGTCGACCTGCCCCCGGGCACCGGCGACATCGCGTTGTCGCTGGCCCAGTTCCTGCCCCGTTCCGAGCTCTTCGTGGTGACCACGCCCCAGCCGGCGGCCCAGAAGGTGGCCCAGCGGGCCGCGTTCATGGCCCACAAGGTCAACATCCCGGTGGCCGGCGTGATCGAGAACATGAGCTGGTTCACCGGCGACGACGGCAAGCGCTACGAGCTGTTCGGTGCCGGCGGCGGCGACGAGCTGGCCCAGAAGCTCGACGTGCCGCTCGTGGCTCAGGTGCCCCTCGTGCCCGAGCTGCGGCAGGGCTCCGACGACGGCGCCCCGATCGCCGCCCAGCCCGAGACCGAGGCAGGCGCGGTGTTCGCCGAGATGGCCGAGATGATCGACGTCACCCTTGCGCCGCGCCGTCGGTACCGCAAGGAACTGACGATCAACTGAGCCGACACGAGACGAGATAGGTTGCTGCCATGGATCTGAAAATCGGGATCGCCGAAAGCCCCCAGGTCATCGACATCGAGCTGCCCGAGGACGTCGATCGTGACGCCCTGAAGGCCGACCTCGAGGCCAAGCTGGCCGCTGACGAGGGCGTCATCTGGGTGACCGACCGCAAGGGTCGAGAGGTGGGCGTGCCCGCCGGCCAGATCTCGTTCGTGCAGCTCGGCGCCGGTGACGGCGAGCGCCAGATCGGATTCGGCGCCTGACCAAGCGCCTCTGGCTCACCGCCGGCAAGGGTGGCGTCGGACGCTCCAGCGTCGCCGCCGCCCTCGCCCGCCGGGCGGTCCGAGCTGACCGCCGCGTCCTCGCCGTGGACATGGTCGCCGACGGCGGCACG
>JAWSVN010000085.1:0-7691 GCA_033851875.1 Acidimicrobiales bacterium | reverse complement strand
CCCGGGGTGCGGGAGATCCTGACGATCGGCAAGGTGGTCCAGGAGCTGCAGACCGGCCCCTACGACGTGGTGGTGGCCGACGCTCCGGCGACCGGTCACGTCGTGGAGCTGTTGGCTGCGCCGGAGAACCTGGCGTCGGTGGTCGGGGTCGGCCCCTTGACCGCCCAGGCCGACCGGATCGGTGGGTCGTTGCGGGATCACGAGACGACCGAGGTGGTGTTGGTGACCCTGCCGACCGAGCTCGCCGTCAACGAGGCGCTCGAGTTGCACCGGCGCATCCTCGACGAGACCGAGGTGGCGATCGGGGCGGTGGTCGTCAATCAGATGCCGCTCACCCCTGGCCCCGATGCGGTGGACCGAGTCGGCTCGTCGACGGCGGCGAGGGTGGCCCAGGTGCGGGCCGACGACGCTGCTGAGCAGCGGGCCCGTCTCGAGGCCCTCGACGTGCCCGTGATCGAGGTCCCGATCGCCGGCAGCGGTCAGGCGCCGGTCGACGTGATCGATCGCGCCTTCGACGGGGCCGCCGCCGAGCACGGCTGGCCGGTGGTGCGCTGATGTCGCCGGACGCCGCCGCCGAGGTCCCGCCGGTCGACGCCGCGCTGGCCGGGGCGTCGGTCGTGTTGGTGATGGGAGCGGGCGGGGTCGGCAAGACGACGCTGTCGGCGGCGATGGGAGTGCGGGCATCGCTGGCGCACGGGCGACGGGTGCTCGTCGTGACCGTCGACCCGGCCCGCCGCCTGGCCGACGCGCTTGGGCTGGCGGCGATGCGGGCCGACCCGGTGCTGGTGCCGACCGACGGCGACGGCACATTGTGGACCCTGATGATCGACATGGCGTCGAGCTGGGATCGCTTGGTGGAGCGGCATGCCCCCGACGCCGGGACCCGCGACGCCCTGCTGGCGAACCGTCTCTACCGCACCCTGACCCGACGGTTCGTGCAGAGCCATGACTACATCGCCCTCGACCTGCTGGTCGAGATGGCCGATCACGACCGCTACGACCTCGTCGTGGTCGACACCCCGCCGTCGAGCCATGTCCTCGACGTGCTCGACGCCCCGGAGCGAATGCTCGATTTCCTCGGCAGCCGCTTCCTCACCTGGTTGACTGCGCCGTATCGAAGCCCGATCACCCGGGCCGCGGCCGCGCCGTTCCTGTCGGTGGCCGAGCGGCTGCTCGGGGGACCGTTCCTGGCCGACATCGCCGAGTTCTTCTGGCTGTTCTCGAGCTTGCGGCCGGGCTTCGAGACCCGGGCCCGCGCCGTGCAGGACCGCCTCGCCGATCCGGCGACCCGTCACGTCGTGGTGCAGTCGACCGACCCGGCGTCGAGCGCTGGTGCCGACCGCCTCGTCGCCGCCCTCGCGGAACGCGGCCGAAGGGTCGACCTGCGGATGGTCAACCGGATTCTCCCCGAATCGGTTGCTGACGAGGACGCGGGTGGCGATCCGGCGGTGGCTGCGGTCGTCGACGAGGCTCGTCGCGACCACGAGCTGTTGGCGGCCCTCGCCGGGCAGTCGGTGCCGGTGGTGTCGGTTCCCTGGTCGCGACGCCCGGTCGGTGATCTCGACGGCCTGGCCGCCCTCGTCGAGCCGGTCGAGCCCGGCATCGGCCTGTGAGCTGACGCTGCTCCGTAGGCTGCTGCGATGGCGACCCTCGGCGACCTCACTCGTCAGCACACCGCCCTGCGGCACGACGACCGCGACCACGTGCGTCGTCTCACGGGTTCGTGGGGCCTGCTCGCCGACCTCTCCTTCGCCGACCTGTTGCTGTTCGTGCCGTCGGTGCAGCCCGGCTCGGGTCGGCCCGATGGTCGGGTCGTGGTCGCCGGCCAGATCCGTCCGACGACGGCCCAGACGCTCTATCACGACGACCAGTTCGGACGGTTCCACTCGATCGCCGACCGGCCGGTGGTGGCGCTGGCGCTCGAGACCGGCGAGCGCGCGGTGGGGGAGATGGAACACGGTGATGAGCGCATCCAAGTGCTGGCGGTACCGGTTCGGCGCGACGGTCGGGTGATCGCCGTGGTCACCTCCGAGACCAGCCGCGGTGGCCTCCGTCCCCACGGCGAGCTGGAGCGGACCTACCTCGGCGTCTTCCACCAGTTCCTCGACATGATCTCCGACGGCACGTTCCCCTACGGTGCCGACGAGGAGTCGGACCAGGGGCCGCGTGTCGGCGACGGTGTGGTGGTCACCGACGGCGCGACGCGGGTGACCTACTTGTCGCCCAACGCGGTGTCGGCCCTCCATCGGGCGGGCTTCCACGCCAACGCCGAGGGTCGCGAGCTTGGTGACATGGGCTTCGAACGCGACGCGATTCGGACCGCCTTCGCCCTCCGGGTGCCGATGGCCGAAGATCTCGAACGCGGTACGCAGGTGACGATCCAGACCCGCCTCTATCCGTTGGTGGCCGGTGGCGACGTGACGGGCGCGCTCGTGCTGCTCCGCGATGTCTCCGACCTTCGCAACCAGGAGCGGCTGCTCGTCTCGATGGACGCCACCATCCGCGAGATCCACCACCGGGTGAAGAACAACCTGCAGACCGTGTCGTCGCTGTTGCGCCTGCAGGGACGCCGGGTCGAAGTACCCGAGGCGAAGGCGGCGATCGACGAATCGGTGCGTCGGATTCGTTCGATCGCCCTCGTCCACGAGATCCTGGCCCAGGAGGGCGGTGACGACGTGGCGCTCGGCGATGTCCTCCAACCGATCGTGCGCATGGTCGAGGAGGCGCTGGTGGCACCGGACCGTCCGATCCGGTTCCGGGTGGTCGGCGCAGGTCCGATCCTGCCGGCCAACGTGGCGTCGTCGCTGGCGGTCGTGCTGACCGAACTCCTGCAGAACGCCGTCGAGCACGGCTACCCGCCGGGGAGCGACGGGGGCCGGATCACGATCGAGGTCGAGTCGGCGCGGACCGGATTGAACGTTCGGGTCCACGACGACGGACAGGGCCTGCCCGACGACTTCGATCTCGACGCCTCACCGGGGCTCGGGCTGACGATCGCCCGCACCCTCGCCAAGGGCGAACTCGGGGGTCAGATCACGATGCGGCCGGCGTCGCCGGGAACGATCGCCGAACTGAGCGTGGAGCTCCGAGAAGCCTGAGCGGCGGCGTCGGGATCAGAGCTGGGAGCGGCGGCGGCTGAGGAATCGGCGACGTAGCTGGCGGCGCTCCTCCTCGGAGGTGCCACCCCACACACCGGAGTCCTGGTTGGCGCGCAGCGAGAATTCCAGGCACTGGACCCGAGCCGGGCAGCCCATGCACACGGCCTTGGCCTCTTCGATCTGGACGACGGCGAGGCCGGTGGTGCCGACCGGGAAGAAGAGGTCGGGGTCGGTGTCGCGGCAAGCGGCGACACCACGCCACGAGGTGTCGATCGGAACGTCGGGGCGGTCGGCGACCCGGCGAGCGATGCGCTCGCCCATCGAAGGTTCGAAGGCGTGGTCGTAGTCGACCTGTGCGTGCTCGATCGAGTTGTCGAGCTGGGTGCTTCCTGCCTCGGCGATCGTCATCTGTTGTCAAATCCTCCCCGTGGTCGAGGGGCCCTGGCGGGCAGCCCCTCGGACAGCACATCGTTGTGCCGCGTCGACCAACGTACCCAATGCTTTGAGGCTCGTAAAGAGTCTGTTTCGCAGCTTTTCGGGCGAGTTTTTCCGTCTGACGTGCATCTGACCAGGTGTCATTCGAGCTGAAACGTTCCAACCCCAGGTCTTGTGCGGGGATGGGTCGTTCGGCCCACGTCCGAGGGCGTCCGCCTGACAGACTGGGGTCATGTCGATTCGCGCCGTTTTGCCGCCCTCCGATGCCGGCCCCCGGGTCGTCGCTCACCGCGGGGCGTCGGCCGCGTTCCGGGAGAACACGATCGACGCCTTCGTCGGCGCCGGTGAGCTGGGAGCTGCCGGCATCGAGCTCGATGTGCGCCGCACCGCCGACGACGTCCTGGTCGTCCACCACGACGTCCATCTCGACGATGGGCGAATGGTCCGCGAGACGTCCGCCGACGACCTGCCCGACTGGGTGCCCAGCCTCGTCGACGTGCTCGACGCGGTCGGCGACCTGTGGATCAACATCGAGGTCAAGAATCACCCGACCGATCCTGACTACGACGCCGAGCACGGCATCTCGATCGCGGTGGCGGCGTTGATCGACGCCTTCGACGTGCGAGACCGGGTGTTGGTGTCGTCGTTCGATCTCGAGTCGCTGATGCGCATCCGCGAGGTCGACCCCACGATCCCACTGGGGTGGCTGGTCTGGGCGCAGGCCGATCCGGCGCAACTGATCGGCCGGGCCGAGGCGCGCCAGATGATGGCGATCCACCCCCACGACGTGCTCGTCGACCGGTCCTTCGTCGAGCAGGCCCACGCGGCGGGTCTGGCCGTCAACGTGTGGACGGTCGACGACCCCGAGCGGATCGTGGCCCTCGCCGAGGTCGGGGTCGATGCGATCATCACGAACGTGCCCGATGTGGCCGTCGCCGCGCTCGCCGACGGATGACGGCCGACGCCGACTGACCGACTGGCGGGACGGGTCGAGCCGGCCCCGACCGGTCAGGCCCGGGCCGCCCGGGGGATCACGAAGCGGACCGCGTCCGGACGATGGCGGAGCTCGAGCTCGTTGACCGGATCCATCGGCTCGCCGTCGAGCTGGAAGGGAAAGGGGCGCGGCGAGCGGACGAGGATGCGGTCGAGGTCGCGCCAGTGGTGGATCGGCGGAGCGTCGGGGAGGCCATCCTCGCGGCCGCGCAGCGCCGCCCAGGCGGCCGGCCCGAGGCTGCGGGCGTCGAGTCGTTCGAGGGCGACCATCGAGAGCGGTCGATCGAGCCCGGCCTCCGGGGCGAGACGGAGCGGTCGGTTGCCGAGGAAGGTGTAGGGGTCGACGTTCAGGGCCACCGCCATCTGGATCGGGCTGATGCGGCGGTCGTCATCCTCGACGGCGAAGGCGAGCTGGCGGCGCTCGTCCGACGCCCAGGTGCGAAGGGCGCTCGCCACGAACCAGGGGTGGCCGGCCCAGCGCTTCAGGGGACCGCGCCGCTCGACCCGGTGGACGACGGCGGCGTCGAAACCGACGCCGACGTGGAAGACGAAGGCGCGGTCGCCGGCCATGCCGACGCTGCCCCGCCGGATCGAGCCGGCCTCGAGGGCCTCGGGGGTGAGGGCCTCGAGGAGCACCTCGGTGGCGGCCTCGGCGTCGTTGGGGTAGCCGAGGGCTCGGGCGAAGACGTTGGTCGAGCCGCCGGGCAGGGGAGCGACGGCGGTGTCGGTGTCGAGCAGGCCGTTGACCGCCTCGTTGATCGTGCCGTCGCCGCCGATCGTGACGACCAGGTCGGCGCCGGTCCGGTCGGCTCGGTGGGCGAGTCGGGTGGCGTGACGGGGGCGAGTGGTCTCGTGGACCTCCAGGTCGTGGTCGCGGGCCAGGGATCGCTGGATGGTCACCAATGCCCGGCGGGACACCGACGACGCCGCCGGGTTGACGATCAGCACCACTCGCACCGGTCCGATCGTAGAGCACCCGTGTGGCCACTTCGGGCAGAGCGCTCGGGTGGGGGGTCTACCGTGGCCGAGCGACCTCGGCGCGAGCGCGCTCCGGGACGTGTCGGACGCCACACCCTCGCGAGATTGACCACCCGGTCAACTTCGGGTCTACGATCTGGCGCCATGAAGGTCGTCGTATGTGTCAAGCAGATTCCGGATCCCGCCGACCCCGGCGCACTCGACCCGGAGACCCGCACGCTCAAGCGTGACGTCAAGCTCATCCTGGACGAGTCCGACAGCTACGGCGTCGAGATGGCGCTCCAGCTGGTCGACGCCGCCGGCGAGGGTGAGGTCACCCTGGTGTCGATGGCGCCGAACGGAGAGCGTTCCGGCCTGGCCACGGCCCTGGCCATGGGTGCGGCCTCGGCCACGCTCATCAGCGATCCGGCCCTCGTGGGCTCGGACGCCCTCACCACCGCCAAGCTCCTCGCCGCCGCCATCAAGGACCAGTCGCCCGATCTCGTGATCGCCGGCTCGGAGAGCTCCGACGGCTACACGGGCACCGTTCCCGAGCAGATCGCCGCCCTCCTCGACGTGCCGTCGGTGACGGCCGCCAAGTCGATCGAAGTCGACGGTTCCAGCCTGACCGTGCAGCGCCAGACCGACGCCGGGTACGACACCGTCGAGTGCCCGATGCCGGCGGTCGTCAGCGTGACCGCCGGTGTGGTCGAGCCCCGCTACCCCTCGTTCAAGGGGATCATGGCCGCCAAGTCGAAGCCGGTCGACGAGAAGACCGCCGACGGACTCGGCTTCTCCGCCGACCAGGTCGGCTGGGCCGGCGCCGGTCAGGAGATCGTCGACGTGGCCGAAGCCCCCGCTCGCGAGGCCGGTGAAGTCATCGAGGACGATGGCGAGGCCTACCTGAAGATTGTTTCGTTCCTCGAAGAGATGAAGGTGATCTGATCATGACGCTCGACACCATCTGGGTCTACGCCGAAGCCGCCGACGACGAGGTCTCGTCGACCACCCTCGAACTGCTCACCAAGGCCCGCGAGCTGGCCGACGACGTCGCCTGCGTGTTCGCCGGTGACGGCGACGACGTGGCCGAGAAGCTCGGCGAGTACGGCGCCGAGACCGTCTACGCGGTCGATGTCGACGACGCCCTCGTCGGCCCGCCCGTGGCCGCTGCCATCGCCGCCGCCATCGAGGCCGGCGACGGCCCCGACGCCATTTTCCTCCCCACCACCTACGACGGCCGCGACGTGGCCGCTCGTCTGTCGGTCAAGATCGACGCCCCGGTGATCACCAACTGCACCGACGTGGAGCTCGACGACGACGCCGTGGTCGGCACCGAGCCGATCTTCGGCGGCTCCACCATGGTGAAGACCAAGCTCACCGCCGATGGCCCGGCCATCGTGCTGATCCGTCCGAAGTCGTTCGCTCCGGAGTCGGCCGACGGCGGCGAGGCCGACGTCGAGGAGTGGGACACCCCCGACCTCGGCTCGAGCGCCGGTGCCACCGTCACCGATCGTTTCGTCGAGGAGTCCGACGGCCCGAAGCTCGACGAGGCCGCCGTGGTCGTGGCCGGTGGTCGTGGTCTGGGCGAGGCCGAGAAGTTCTCGCTCGTCGACGACCTGGCCAAGAAGCTCAAGGGCGCCGCCGGCGCCTCGCGAGCCATCGTCGACGCCGGCTGGGTGCCCTACTCCCAGCAGGTCGGGCAGACGGGCAAGGTCGTGAAGCCCGATCTCTACATCGCCGCCGGCATCTCGGGTGCGACCCAGCACCTCGTCGGCATGAAGGGCTCGAAGACCATCATCGCCATCAACAAGGATCCGGAGGCCCCGATCTTCGGGATCGCCGACCTCGGCATCGTGGGCGACGTCCACAAGGTGATGCCGGCGCTGCTCGAGGCCCTCGAGGGTCGCTGAGCAACCGCATCCAGCTCGAATCGCGCTGACGCCGAGCGCTCGACACCGGTCCTTCGGGCCGGGGTCGGGCGCTCGACCGCGTCGAGCGGATGGCCCTCCGACTCTCTGACTCTCCGACTCTCCCGGTCTCCCACCCTCCCCCATTCTGTTGCTCCTTGGCGGCTGGGAAGGCGCGTCACCCTCGACGGCCGTGGCGGCGGTGACCTGGCCGGCCGGTGCAGCTAGCGTCGAGCCATGACGATCGACGCCGCCACCCTCACCACGCTCACCGGCGAAACGGTCGAACTCCTCCAGGCCC
>JAWSVN010000084.1:0-43968 GCA_033851875.1 Acidimicrobiales bacterium | reverse complement strand
CGGACACACCGGCGGCCGACCCGCCCGACGAGCCGCCGGGGTTGTGGGCCCGCCCCCACGGGTTGCGGGTGGCGCCGTGGAGCTTGGTGAAGGTCTGGTTGACGCCGCCGAACTCCGACGAGGTGGTCTGGGCGACCGCCACGGCGCCGGCGTCGAGCAGGCGGTCGATCTTGGTCTGGGTGAACTCGGCGACCCGATCGGCGAGGGCGACCGACCCCTCCGTGAGCGGCCAGCCGGCCACGTGGTCGAGCTCCTTGATCCCCATCGGCACCCCGCCGAAGGGGAGCGACACGTCGGCGGCGGCCGCGGCCGCACGGGCGGCGTCGAGATCGAGGTGGCAGACGGCGTTGAGGCCGTCGTCGCCGGCGGCCTGGTCGGCCTCGATCGCGGCGATCGTCGCCTCGAGTTCCTCGCGTGGGGAATGGTCGCCGGAGCGGAACGCCTCGACGAGCGAGACGGCGTCGCCCGGCCAGGGCCGGTCGGTGGTGCTGGTCACCGCGCCGTGTCTAGTCGGTCCGGACCCGCACGTCGAGGCTGTCGCCGTGGTCGATGTGGACCAGTTCGGAGTCGATCCGGGGTGGCGCGATCAGGTTGATGATCTCCGACTTGGCGTCGGCCGGCACGAGGCGTATCGACAGGTCGCCGCTCGGCTCGTCCTCGATCACGAGGTGGGTGGCCTCGGGCTCGCGGGCGGCGTTGGCCAGGATCTCCTGGGCCATCCGGACGACCAGGTGAGCGCGGGCGGGCTCGGCGATCGGCTCGGCCTTCCACTCGATCGTGATGAAGGCGCCGACCTCTTCCCGCAGCGCCGCGGCCTCGATCTCGACCGCCAGGCGGGCCGGGTCGACGTCGGGCTCGTCGAAAGGGCTCTCGTCCGACTCGGGGTTGGGGGCGACGCTGTGGCGCCACCGGCGCTCGGCCCGCTCGAACTCCAGTTGGAGCAGGGCGCTCGGCTCGACCGCCCCGGTCGCCGCCGCCTGCCCGAGCTTCACGTCGGGGCGCGCCGACGCCTTCGACAGCGCGCCGTTGGTCTCGTCGAGCTGGGCCTGCAGCTGGTCACGATCATCGACCAGGGCGCTGTTGCGGGCTTCGAGTTCCTCGCTGCGGGCAGCTGCGATCTCGAGGTCGGCGGTGGTGGCGGCCAGCTCCCCGGCGGTGCGTGCGGCGTCGGCCTTCGCTTCCCGCGCTTCCTCCTCGACGGTGCCGAGTTGGTCGGCCAGGGCCTCGGCCCGGTCGGTGGCTTCGCTCGCTAGCGCTGCGGTGTCGGTCAGCTCGCTCTCGAGGTCGGCGATCCGGTCGCGGGTGCCGCCCAGCTCGGCGGCCAGCCGGGTCCGTTCGGCTCGTAGTTCGCTCGCCCGAGACGCCTCGGCGGCGCCGACCCGGCGCGCCTGCAACCACATGGCGGCGAACACGAGGGCGGCCACGATCGCAAGGGCGAGAGCGATGATCATCGGGCCCCACATTACCGAACCAGCCTCGGTCCGGCATTCACGGTGCGTGGTCGGCGGTCCTCGCGCGGCATTGATGCTCGTCACCTGGGGAATCGGCGACCGACCCGACGGGTTGGCAGGGAGGATGTTCGACGACTCGCTCCGGCCGGCGGCCCATCGCGCGCTTGCCCCGGTCCGTCGACCGTTGGGCGCCGTGCCGCCCTGGGTACTCACCGTGACCGGCCTGGTCGTGGGCCTGGCGGCGGCCGGGGCGGCCGCCAGCGGCTGGTGGGGGCCGGCGCTGGTCGGGTGGTGGGCCAACCGCGTCCTCGACGGGCTGGATGGCGAGATCGCCAGGGCACAGGGCCGGGCCAGCCGCCTCGGGGGTCTGCTCGATCTCAGCGCTGACGTCGCCGTGTACGCCGCCCTGCCCCTCGGGGTGGCCACGGGGATCGACACCATCGAGGCGTGGCAGGCTGCGGCGGCCTTGCTGGCGGCCTGCTACCTCAACATCACCACGGTGACAGTCCTCGGCGGGTTTGCCCAGGACAGCGACGTCGATCGGGTGGCGCTCCCGGTCGGGCTCGTCGAGGGCGGGGAGACGATCGTGCTCTACAGCCTCGTGCTGGTCGGCGGCTCGTGGCGAGTCGAGCTCTTGGCGGTCTCGGCTGCCCTGATCGCGCTCGGCGCGGTGATCCGGCTCGTGACGACAGTCCGGCCGGGGAGCCTGGGCTGATGGGTGCCTGGTTCCGGCGGGGCGTGGTCGGCGTGACCTGGCTGGCGACCGTGGTCGGCCTGCTCGGGTGGGCCCGGGCCAGGGAGCTGTCGGCCGTCGACGCCGCCGAGGAACTCCGCCAGATGCTGGCCGACCGTTGGTGGGGGCCGGTGCTGTTCGTCGCGGTCTACGTCGCCCGACCGGTCGTGCTGTTCCCGGCGTCGATCCTGACGATCCTCGGCGGCCTCGCCTTCGGCCCGGTCTGGGGCCTGCTGTTGACCGTCGTCGCCTCGAACGCGTCGACCGCCGCGCTCTACGGCATCGGCCGCTTCTTCGGCTCCGAGAGCGCCGCCGACGCCGTGGCCCGACGGCTCCGACCGGCGGTGGAACGCCCCTTCGAGATCACTCTGCTCGCGCGCCTCGTCTACCTGCCTTTCGATGCCGTGGGCTACGCCGCCGGTTTCGTGCGCCTGCGGTTCTGGCCCTTCCTCGCCGGTTCGGCCATCGGGACCCTCCCGGGGACCGCCGCCTTCGTCGGCTTCGGCGCTTCGGTCACCGCCCTCGACGCCGGTCGCCCCTCATTCGATCTGCGAGTCCTGGCGGCATCGATCATCCTGGCCGTGGCCGGCGCCTTGCTGGCCCGACGCCTGCGCGGCCCTAGCCCCAACGAGATTGCCCCGAACGAGAGCGCCCCACCGACATGAGTCCGTCGTCCACCAAGAAGCCCCATCTCGTCGTCATCGGCTCCGGTTCCGGCGGCCTCACCGCCGCGATCGGGCTCAGCCGCCTCGGTCGTCGGGTGGTGCTCGTCGAAGCCGGCGACGTCGGTGGCGACTGCACCAACCTGGGCTGCATCCCCTCGAAGACCCTGCTCGACCGCAGCGCCCGCTTCGCGGCGACCGGCCGCAACGCGCCAGGAGACGCGGCTGCCGTGCTGGCCGAGGTCCGCGCCGCTCGCGACGCCTTCCGAGACCACGAGACGGTCGAGGTCGCCGAACTGCCCGGCATCGACCTGGTGCGCGGGAAGGGTCGCCTCGTCGACGGCGGGGTCGAGATCACCGGCCCCGACGGCACCCGGCGGGTCGAGTGTCGACGGGTCGTGCTCGCCACCGGCAGCCACCCGCGCCGACTCGACATCGCCGGACTACCCGACGACCGGCGCCTCACCAACGCCGAGGTGTTCGACCTCGAGGCGGTGCCGCCGCGGCTCGCCATCGTCGGCGGCGGCGCCGTGGGCGTCGAGTTCGCGACCGCCTTCGCCCGCCTCGGCACCGCTGTCACCCTGATCGAGGCCGGCGAGCAACTCCTGCCCGGCCTGCTCCCCGAGGCGGCGGGGCTGGTGGCCGCCGAGCTCGGCGACCTCGGGGTCGACGTCCGTCTCGGCGCCCGAGCCGCCTCGTGGCACGACGGCATGCTCGCGCTGACCGGTCCGGATGGTCGGGCGACCGCCGGGGCGGAAGTCGGGGCCGATCGCGTCCTGCTCGGAGTGGGTCGGATCCCGGCCACCGCCGACCTCGGGCTCGCCGAGGTCGGCGTCGAGGTCGACGAGGCCGGCCACATCGTGGTCGACGAGCGGGGTCGCACGACGGCGACCGGGGTGTGGGCCTGTGGCGACGCCACGGTCGAGGGTCGACACCACGGCACCACCCATGCGGCCAACGCCCTCGGTCGGCGCATCGTCGCCGACATCGTCTCGTCGGGTCGGCTGCCCGGCGGGTGGCTCCACGGCGGTGGCCGACCCCTCCACCCGTCGGCGACCTTCGGACACCCCGAAACCGCCCGCATCGGCCACCAGTCGCCTGAACCCGGACCGGACGTGGTCCGGCACCGCGTCGACCTCGCCGCCACCGATCGGGGCATCACCGACCAGGTCGGTGCCGGGGTGCTGATCGTCGACGTCCGTCGCCTCAGTGGTCGGATCGTGGGCGCCACCATCGTCGGCCCTCGCGCCGCCGAGCTCGTGTCGATCTTCGCCCTGGCGTTGCGCAACGACCTGCCACTCCACCGCTTCTACGGCGTCGTGTGGCCCTACCCGTCCCACGCCGACGCCATCGGGCGCGTGGTCGACCTCCACGTCGCCGCCACCGCGGCCGACCCCGGCGGCAACGCCCGCGCCTGGTTGGCCGGACGGTGGCGTGCCCTACGATGCCGCCATGTGCACCACCCGTGACGACGTGCTCGCCGTGCTGGCCGAGCTGGCCCAGCTCACCACGCTCGCCGAGCAGAGCCCCCAGTCGTTCAAGGTTCGGGCCTACGAGAACGCCCGGGCCGCCCTCGAGGGCGACAGTCGCGACCCGGTCGAGTTGACCGCCACCGAACTCGCCAAGATCAAGGGCATCGGCAAGTCGACGGCGGCCAAGATCCGCGAGTTCGTCGACACCGGCGTGGTCGACAAGCTCGAACAGCTCCGGGCCGAGTACCCGCCGGCGATCGTCGAGCTCAGCAAGATCCCCGGCATGGGCCCCAAGACGCTGGCGCTCGTCCGCAGCGAACTCGGCATCGAGAACCTCGACGCCCTCAAGGCCGCCATCGCCGAGCAGCAGCTGCGGACCCTCCCCGGTCTGGGGGCCGCCAGCGAGGCCAAGATGGCCAAGGCGATCGAACGACTCGGGCTGTCGGGCAAGGATCGGCGAACCCCGATCGCGGACGCCCTGCCCCTCGCCGAACGCCTCGTCGGCGACCTCGCCGCCGTCGAGGGCGTGGTCGACGTCGCCTACTGCGGCAGCCTGCGTCGGTTCTCCGAGACCGTCGGCGACATCGACATCACCGTCGCCGCCCCATCCGAGGTGGCCGAGGCCGTCATGGAGGCCGTCCGCACCCACCGTCAGGCCGACGACGTGATCCTCAGCGGGTCGACCAAGACGTCGTTCCTCACCGCCACCAAGCTCCAGGTCGACGTGCGGGTGGTCGAACCCGACCAGTTCGGGGCGGCGACGCTCTACTTCACGGGCTCGAAGTCGCACAACATCGCCATGCGACAGCGAGCGATCGACCGGGGCATGACCCTCAACGAGTACGGGCTGTTCCGAGTCTCCGATGACCGTGCTGCCGACAGCGGTGACCGTGCTGCCCCCGAGCTGGTGGCCTCGGCCACCGAGGCCGAGATCTACGCCGCCCTCGACCTCGACGTGGTCATCCCGCCGATGCGGGAGGGCACCGGCGAGGTCGACGCCGCCGCGGCCCGCGCCCTGCCCGAGCTCGTGCGACGAGCCGACATCCGCGGTGACCTGCACTACCACACCGATCGGTCCGGCGACGGCCGCTCGTCGGTGGCCGACATGGTCAAGATGGCGGCCGCCGAGGGATACGAGTACCTGGCGATCACCGACCACGGCGAGGACCTGACCATCAACGGGTCGAGCGAGGCCGAGATGCGCGAGCACCGTGAGGTGATCCGGGCGATCCAGGCCGACTACCCCGACTTGGCGCTGTTGTGGGGCTGCGAGCTCAACATCGACGCCACCGGCGGGCTCGACTACTCCGACGAGTTCCGGGCCGAGTTCGACTACACGGTGGCGTCGGTCCACTCGGCCTACGATCTCTCGGCTGCCGACCAGACCAAGCGCCTCGTCACCGCCATCAGCGATCCGACCGTCGACTCGATCGGCCACCTCACCGGCCGCTACATCGGGCGTCGACCCGGCATCGAGATCGACGTCGACATCGTGCTCGAAGCCCTTGCCATGTTCGACGTGGCCCTCGAGGTCAACGGCGCCCTGCAGCGGCTCGATGCCGCGTCGTCGGTGGTGCGGCGGGCCGTCGATCGGGGGGTGAAGCTGGTGATCAACACCGACTCGCATCACACCAGCGAACTCGGACGCATGGAGTACGGCGTGCTCACCGCCCAGCGGGGGTGGGCGCCCCGGGACCTGGTGGTCAACACCTGGCCCCGGGATCGCTTCCTCGAGTGGGTCCGCACCCACCGAGACGCCTGAGCAGCCGCCGCCTCAGTCGCCGAGTTCGACGACGGTGACGTCGGCCGGGGCGACGATGTCCTGATCGACGCCGAGGTCGTCGAAGGCGACGGCGATCTCGAAGTCGACCTCGGCGTCGGGCAGCGACGTCTCGCCGGCGGTGCCGCTGAGGGTCATGACCCTCAGCACGTCGCCGTCGACGAGCAACACCACGTCGACCGTGCCGGTCGGCGTGACGTCGAGCCCGCCGGCGAGCCCGAACGCACCGGCCGCCCGCAGGGTTTGTTCGGTGAGGTCGACGGTGGCGACGTAGCGGGTGAGGGTCTCGCCCCCGACCTCGACGGTCCCGTCCTCGGTCGCATCGAGGAGGTCGTCGACCACGGCGAGGATGCTGCGGGGGTTGGCCAGGTCCTCGACTGCGGAGGTGACGAAGGGCGGGGCCTCGACGCCGAACCAACCCTCGTCGTCGAGGGTGGTTCGGGCGTAGGCGACGCCGTCGACGAGGACGGCCTCGGCCTCGGGGCCGTCGATCAGCTCGTCGGCGTCGTGCGACGACTCGAGGAGGTCGACGGTGACGGCGAGGTCGCCCTGGTCGAAGCGGGTGAGCACCTCGGCCGAGAGGCTGCCCTGCTCGGCGCCGTCGGTGCCGGCGAGATCGACGGTCGTGCGCATCACGCCCTCGTCGACCGAGGCGGTGGTGTCGGCGGCCGACTGCACGGCCGCCAGGGCCGGGGTCGAACCGCCGGGTGCGAGGGCCAAGACGCCGCCGGCAACGACGGCGCCGGCGGCGGCGACGCCGGCCAGGGCGCCCCAGCGGTGCGGGCGGCGAGCGTCGACCCCGACCGGAGGAGGACCAAAACCGGTCGCGCCGGGGGTGCTGGTCGTGGCGGTGCCGCTCGTCGCGGTGGCGAACGCCTGGCGGGCTTCGGGGGAGGCGGCGCCGGGCAGAGGCGAGGTCTGGGCCGGGTCGGCGTCGGCGAGGCGGCGGAGGACGGGATCGTCGTGCATACCTCGTTCATGGCCGTCACCGCGGGTCTCCTTACCGGCGACGGCGGAATTCCGCGGCCGAAGTCACGCCTGCCGGGCGCGACCTCCGTCGGCGCGGAGGCTGAGACAGACTCGCGACGTGACCCAATCGGCCGAGCATCGGTTCCGGGTGTTGTTCGATCTGACCTTCGAACGCATGGTGGCCTATGCCCGCCGACGCGTCCCGCCTGCGGAGGTCGACGACGTCGTGGCCGAGGTCTATACGACGGCGTGGCGACGCTGGTCCGATCTCGATCGGGCGGACGGGGTCGACCCGGTGCCGTGGCTCTACGGCGTGGCTCACAACGTCGTCCGGACCTCGAACCGTTCGGCCGGACGTCGCAACCGCCTGGTCGACCGGATCGGTCGGGCCGAGCCGTCGATGGCGGCGACGTCGCCCTCGACGGGCGACGAACCCGAGCACGTCGCCGTCCGCAACGACGACGCGGCCCGGGTCCGGGCGGCGCTGGCGACGTTGTCGGACGCCGACCAGGAGGTGTTGCGGTTGGCGGTTTGGGACGGCCTCAGCCACGACACCATCGGCGAACTGCTGGGGGTGCGGGCCGGCACGGTGGCCGTGCGGGTGCATCGAGCCCGCAACCGATTGGCCCGGGCGCTGGGGAAACCCGAGATCTGACCAGCGGGAAAGCCTCACGTCGACGCCGCGGCGGCCGACGCAGAAGGTATGCAACGTTGGTCGTGGTTCGTCATCGGAGGACTCGCCGTCCTCACGTTCGGTGCCGGCATGTTGGCGGTCGTCGAGGGCGACATGGCCAAGACCGCCGTGCTCTCGCTGACCGTGATCGTGGCCCTCGGCCTCGCCTTCTTGTCGGTGGAGTCGTTCATCGACAGTCGACTCTCCGCCGACGACCTGACCCCAGCCGGTGTGACCGCGCCCAATGCTGCGCTGCTCGCGATGGGTTGCACGGCCGCGGTCGTCATGCTGCTCCTCACCGTCGGGCTCGGTAGCGTCGACCGTTCGGGCGATGCCCCGGCGGTCGCCGGCGTGCAGCAGGTCAATCCCGCCGCCCAGCAGTCCGGCACACTGCCGAGCACTGCCGAACTCCGCGTCTTCGGCGCCCCCGAGGACGCCCGCATGGTCGTCCGAATCGATGGGCAGGCGGTCGCGGTGGCCACCGAGGCCGGCCTGCTCGAGATCCCCGACGTGGCGCTCGACCAGCGGATCGAGGTGTCGGTGCTCACCGGCGATTCCCGCTCGGCGAGCTGCGCCGTGGTGCTCGGTGACCGCGAAGACGCCGCCGAGGCGCCCGACAGCGCCACCTGCATCCTCGACTAGCCTCCCAGCGGTGGACGCGTTCCGCCTCGTCAGCTGGAACCTCGCGATGCTCGAGCGGTCGGCCCAGGCACCGCCGGGCTGGGGCGTCGAGCAGACCGAGGCCGTCGTCGTCGAACGGCTCCTCGCCGCCGACCCCGACCTGGTCCACTTCCAGGAACTCCCGGGCCTCGTGCCCTACCTGCCGACCCACGGGATGGTCACCTCCAACCCCGAGTCCCATCAGGGACACCTCGCGACCCTGGTGCGGCGCGGCATCGCCACCGACGCGGTCGCAGCGTCTCCGTTCGTCGTGCTCGTGACGATCGGCGACCTGACCGTGGCCAACGTCCATCTGGCCCCGGGTCCCGGTCGCCCGGCAGCGCAACTCCGACACGGGCAGCTCGCCGCCGTCGTCGCCGCCAGCCCGACCGAGGCGCTCCTCGTGTTGGGCGACACCAACACCCGCACCGACGAGCTCGATGCGATCGACGAGCTGGGACTGCGGTCGGCACCGCTGCCGAGCCCGAGTTGGCACGGGACCCGCAACCGGTTCCGAGCCGACGGGCCGAGGTTCACGGCGTCGTTCAGCCGCTGGTTGGCCACCGACGCCGTGGTGGTCGACGAGGTGGCGGTGTGGGACACACCGATCGAGGTCGACGGCCACCGGTTCCACCCGAGCGACCACTTCGCCGTCGCCGTCACGGCCCGGGTGCAGCACTGAACCGACGCCACCGTCGAGCGAGAGGACAAAGGTCCCTGGTTGTCTGCTCGGCGCTGCTGCAGTGTCGACGGAAACGTCTCCTGAGCACTCGCTGAGTGTCGGGTGAACGTCCCCTGAGAACCGTCCCCGGCACGACAGGAAACCATGTCATGACCATCATCGAGTCCCCCGCGTCCGGCGCTTCGCCGACGCCTGATCAGCGGCCGAACCCGGCCGGTGAGTCGCTCTCGCCGGGCTGGATCATGGGCGTCATCCTCGGCGCCCTCGGCATCGGCGTCGTCGGCTTCGTCGCCATCGTGCTCGGCGCCGTCGCCCTCGGTGGCAGCGACACCGCCGAGGAGGTGCCGTCCACGACCCTCGACGTGACGCTTCGGGAGTTCTCGATCGATGGCAACCTCACCGCTCCCGCCGGTGAGGTGACCCTGCGGCTGACCAACAGCGGGTCGATGGCCCACAACGTCGAGATCCCGGCCCTCGGGGCGCTCAGCCCCGACCTCGGTCCCGGCGGCAGCTTCGATCTGGTGCTCGGCGAACTGGCGCCCGGCACCTACGAGGTGATCTGCAACGTCGCCGGCCACGAGGCCAGCGGCATGGTCGCCACCCTCACCGTCACCGGCGACGGGGTTGCGGCCGCCGCCTCCGACGGCCACGGAGCCCACGGCGGCGAGATGGACTACGCAGCGATGGACGCGGCGATGATGGAGTCGATGCTCGCCTTCCCGGCCGAGACCGAGGGCAAGGGCAACCCGGTGTTGGCCCCGACCGAGGTGCTGGCCGACGGCACCAAGGTGTTCGACCTCACCGCCGAGATCGTCGACTGGGAGGTCGAGCCCGGCAAGTTCGTCGAAGCCTGGACCTACAACGGCGTGGTCCCGGCCCCCCAGATCCTGCTCGACCGTGGCGACAAGGTGCAGGTGCGGGTGGTCAACGACCTGCCGATGGGCACCGACATCCACTGGCACGGCGTCCACACCCCCAACGACCAGGACGGTGTGGCCCCCTACACCCAGGACCTGATCGAGCCCAACGGCGGCACCTTCACCTACGAGTTCACCGCCGTCGACGACGCCATCGGCATGTATCACGCCCACAACCACGCTCAGATGCAGGTGGTCAACGGCATGTTCGGTGCGATCCGCATCGGCGACAACCCGATTCCCTACGGCCAGACGATCAACGGGGTCGAGATCCCCGACGAGATCGACCTCGCCGTCGACATGCCGATGATCCTCAACGACGCCGGCACGATCGGGCTCACCCTCAACGGCAAGAGCTTCCCGGCCACCGAGCCGCTCGTCCTCCAGCAGGGCGACTGGGCGAGCATCACCTACTACAACGAGGGTCTCCAGATCCACCCGATGCACCTGCACCAGTTCCCCCAGCTGGTCTACGCCAAGGACGGCATCCCGCTGGAGCAGCCCTACTGGGTCGACACCCTCAACATCGCGCCGGGTGAGCGCTACACGGTGATCTTCCGGGCCGACGACCCGGGCGTGTGGGTCTGGCACTGCCACATCCTCAACCACGTCGAGCGGGAGGACGGCATGTTCGGCATGGTCACCGCCATCATCGTCGAGGAGAACGAGGCCTTCGATCCCGAGGAGAACCCGGTCACCCCGACCAACTGGCGTATGACGGCCACGAGTGGCGGCCCGGTCGAGACCGACGACGAAGCCCTGCACACCGTCGTCGACCACGGCGACGACACGGCCGACGACACGGCCGACGACACCGACTCTTGAGTCGAGCGGAGGCTCGGTGGGATTCTGCCCGCCGAGCCTCCATGCTGTCGGGGTGAATGCGAGCACGGCAGCGAAGTTCCCGGCCAATCAGACCATCGTCACCCTCGACCTCGAGGGGGTGCTGATTCCCGAGGTGTGGATCGCCGTCGCCGAGCGCACCGGGATCGAAGGCCTCACCCGGACCACCCGCGATGAGCCCGACTACGACGTGCTGATGCGCTACCGGCTCGATCTGCTCGCCGAGCACGGCCTCACCCTGAGCCTGATCCAGGACGTGATCGCCGGCCTCGAGCCCCTGCCGGGCGCCAAGGAGTTCCTCGACGAGCTCCGGGCCCGCACCCAGGTGATCATCCTGAGCGACACGTTCGAACAGTTCGCCGAACCGTTCATGCGCCAGCTCGACTGGCCCACGATCTTCTGTCACCGTCTCGTCGTCGACGACGATCGCATCGTCGACTACCGCCTCCGCCAGCCCGACCAGAAGCGCCGATCGGTCGAGGCCCTGCGGTCGCTCGAGTACCGCGTGTTCGCCGCCGGCGACTCCTACAACGACACCACGATGCTCGGCGCTGCCCACCACGGGTTCCTGTTCCGGGCACCCGACAACGTGATCACCGAGTTCGGTCAGTACAAGGCGATGACCGATTACCACGATCTGCTGGCGGCGTTCACGGACCTCCTTTGAACACGGTCGGTCTCGTGGACGTCGTGGTGGTGGCGCCCGAGATCGCGCCGAACACCGGCAACATCATCCGGCTCTGCGCCAACGTCGGGGCCCGACTCCACCTGGTGGAGCCGCTCGGCTTCGGGCTCGACGAACGGTCGCTCCGTCGAGGTGGGCTCGACTATCACGAGCTGACCTCGGTGACCGTGCATTCCTCGTTCGATGATCTCGTCGCGTCGCTGGCAGGCGACGAGCCGGGTGAGGTCGGCGACCTCACTCTGGGGGCGCGCTGGTTCGGGTTCGCCGCAGGCGCCGACCGCCGCTTCGACGCCCCCGACTACCCGGACGACGCGATCCTCGTGTTCGGCGCCGAACAGGCCGGGCTGGCCCCCGAGGTCCGGCGCCGGTTCGCGCCGGGGCGTCTGGTGACGATCCCGATGCGTCCCGACAACCGGAGCCTCAATCTCGCCAACGCCGTTGCCCTCGGCTCGTATGAGGTGTGGCGTCAGCGTGGGTTCGCCGGCGGGGGAGCGAGCGGCACGTTCGGCGAGTGGCCGGGCGCCGACGCACGTGACCGAGCCTGACCTCACCGCTCCAGCACCGGTCTCACCGCACCAACACTGCCCGGAGGGGCTCGGGGGCGATCAGTGATTCGGTCGACGCGTCGAACACGCCGACGAGCGGGATTTCGAGGCCGGGTCGGAACCACAGGATGTCGCGACTCAGCGGCGCGGCGTGGTCGGGCAGGAGGGTCCCGGCGAAGGTGGCCACCTCGGTGAGCAGGCGGGGGATGGCCGCCGCGCTGCCGTCGGCGTCGAGGTCGGGGAGCTGGGCGACGAGAAGCTGGTTGGCGTTGGGGGCGGTGACCAACGCGCCCGGCGCCTCGATCGGGAGGACCTCGTCGAGCCGCAGCGCGGTGCCGGTGATGAATCCGTCGCCGTCGAGCACCCACACGCCGTCGTCGAGGGTCCAGAGTCCGTCATCGGCGGTGTCGCCCTCGCGACCCGACCACGGTCCGTCGCGGTCGTCGTTGACCCGGGCGAGCTGCCACGCCTCGTCGTCGGTGATCCCCCAGCCGTCGAGGTGGCAGGCGGCGACCGCGCCGCATCCGTCGTCGAGGTCGAGGACGACCGCGGCGTGGAGGCCGGAGGTGATGGCGGTCGACACGAGGTCGTCGTCGATCGTCCACGCGCTCGGGACGATCAGCCGTCGGCGGAGGCGGAGCGTGGCCGCGTCGACATCGCCGCACAGTTCCTCGAACAGGTCTCGTGCGCTCACCAACGTGGTCTCGAGATGGCCACGGATCAGGGCCGGCCACTCGGCCGGTCGGGACCGGGCGGCGCGGCGGGCCAGGCGCCCGAAGCTGAGCGTCTCACCGTCGGACAGGCGGGCGGTACCGGCGCGGATGTCGAAGTCGACGTCGGTGCCGACCCGGATCGCGAGCGCCCGGTAGACCTCGAACGCGAAGTCGGCCGCGTCGGATCCGAGTGGTCGGAGCCAGGGCACGGCGGCGAGGGCGGCCCGGTGCCCCGGGTTGCGATCGCCGAAGGACGGCTCGGTGGTACGGCAGGTGCGTGCGGAGGGGCGAGACATGGGAGCCCTTTCGTCGAGGGGTGACGGAGGGCGCCCGGGGGCACCGATGACGAAACCGTAGCGGTGCGGGCCGACAACGATCCGTCCGGGCCACCCGACCCATCGGGTCTGGGCCCGACGGGTCGGTCGGATGGGCCGCCGGTATCTGCCGCGTGGGTCGCGGGACCGCTTGTCGCGACTTCCTGCTGCCGGGGCCCGGCGACGGGCCGATGGACACCGGACGGCACCTTCTCGATCCGGGAGTCCCGCTGGTGAGTAGTCGCAAGGCAAGGACAGGGTTGGTGACGCGCCTCGCGGTGGCGGTCGTGGTCCTGTTTGCCCTGGTGACCGGGCTCCTGCCGCACGCGGTCGACGCGACGGCGCCGCTACGGTTGGCCGACGACGGGCGAGGTCCGGTGGAGGTTCGGGACCTGTACCGGACCGAGTGGTCGGCGCCCGAGCCGGCCCACAGCTTCGACGGCGACGTCGACGCCTGTCGGGCGGGATCGGTCGATGTCGCCTACCTGCACCGTCAGGTCGAGCGACTCAACACCATGCGGCGGCTCGCCGGCGTCGACGACGTCGCCCTCGACGCCTCGGTCGACGCCGTCGCCCGCCAACAGGCCGCCGCCCTGATCGTCGCCGCCAACGACACCGACCCGGTCCACGACCCGTCGCCGGACGCTGCCTGCTTCTCGGCTCTCGGCCAGCGAGGCTCGACCACCTCCAACCTGTTCGAGGTGCGCGGCGTCGCCGCGATCGAGGGCTACCTCGTCGACCGGCGAACTCCGAGCTTCGGACATCGCCGCTGGCTCCTCAGCTCCGGCCTCGAGTCGGTGGCGATCGGCGAGGTGGTCGGTAGCCACTATTCGTCGTCGGGCCACGCCATCGACGTGGTGAGCGGTCACGGGGCGTCGGACCCGTCGCTCGCCATCGCGTGGCCACCCGTCGGCTTCGTTCCGATCGAGCTGGTGCCGAGCACCCGCTGGACCCTGCAGTCCGCCCGTGACGCCTTCGGGCCGGACACCGTCGTGACCGTGCGGGTCGACGGCGAGGTGGTGTCGGTCGAGGCGCCGGTGATCGGCGCCGCGAACCCGGATCACTTCATCGCCTTCGAGGTGCCCGGCGTCGATCGGTCGAGCCCGTCGGGCACCACCGTCGAGATCACGGTGACCGGACTCGCGGCCGCCGCGGGCCGCAGCGAGATGCGTTGGACCACGACCCTCGTCGGCGACGATGCCGTAGGCCTGGCCGACGCGCTGCATGCCGAGACGGTCTTCGCCCACCTGGTGGGGCGCCAGCCCGACGGCGCCGAACGGGCAGCGCTCCGACGTGACCCCAGCGGGACGCTGGTCGCCCTCGTCGGCAGCGAGGCCCACGTCGGCGCCGAGGTCGAACGGTTGTATCTCTCGATGCTCGGTCGGGCGCCCGACACCGCCGGCCATGCGTTCTGGGTCGACCAGATCCGCAGCGGCGAACGTTCGCTGCGAGACGTGGTCGTCAGCTTCTTCGTGTCGCCCGAGTTCATCGAACGGACCTCGGCCGACGGCGCGGGGCAGGGCGGTTGGGTCGACGCCATCTACGATCGGGTGCTCGACCGTCGGCCCGACGCTTCGGGACGAGCGTTCTGGGTCAGCGAGCTGACCGCCGGAGCCCGCAACCATCGCCTGATCGTCGCCCAGTTCTACGACTCACCCGAGGCGACCGCCGACCGGCTCGATGACCTCGTCCGCCTCGTGCTCGGCCGACCCTCCACGGCCGCGGAGCGGGCACGTTGGACCGATCCCGACCAGCGGGCCGCCCTCGTCGCCCTGCTGGCTGCCATCGACTGACGGCCCGACCGAAGCTCGGACCCGGCACCCTCAGGCCGCGGTCGACCGGACCTCGGCGTCGAGCTCGCGCTCGATCAAGCGGACGAACAGCTCCGGCTGGTCGATCGGCGGGAGATGGCCGGCGCCCGGCAGGAGCAGCGTCTCCACCCCGGCGCTCGCCAGCACCTCGTTGGCCTGACGACGGAACACCGGCGACAGCTCGCCGACGGTGGCCAGGATCGAGCGGTCGATCGATCCGAGATCGGCCAGCGTGGGTTCGAACTCGGGGATCATGCGAATCTCGTCGGCGATCGTGATCGAGTTCCGGTCGACCCACTCGGGTGGAAAGCGCCGCCGGTGGTGCTCGCCATAGACCGTGTCGAGGAATGCGAGGATGTCGGCGAGCGAGGAGTCGTCACCGATCCTGGCGGCGAGGGATGCGACGTTGTGGTCGAGCTCGGGGACGAGGCCGCCGAGGAACGGCTCGTGCACGATCACCCGCTCGACCGATCCGGGGCCGAAGACCGCCGACGTGCGGAGCGCCCAGGCAAGCGCGAGGGTGGCGCCCCCACTGATCCCGACCACGATCGATGGCCGGAGTTCGGCGATCGCATCGGACAGTTGATCGACCACGGCGTCGAAGCTCGACCCGGGTTCGGTGGCCCGGTAACCGGGGCGTTGCCAGACCGCACTCGGCGCGGCCAGGGCCCAGCGCACGGCGCCGAGCGCCTGAGGGGGCATCCCGATCCCCGGGACGAACAGCACCGAGGGGAGGGGGTCGGAAGAAGGGCGGGGGGAGGATGACATCGTGGGCGCCTCTGCGTCGTTGCAATCCGGAGGAAACCGGGGCGGGTGCGATGACGGTACGCCACGCATGTTGCCCGACCGTTTCGCCCACGTGAGCGCCATGGGTCGATTCCCTTACGGCCATCCGTCAGGTTCTCGGAACCCTCCCCGTCATTCGCGGTCCTGCCAGGTGCACATGCAGATCTCGTTGCCCTCCGCGTCGGCCAGGACCCAGAACGCCCGGGCCCGGTCGGCGCTCACGAGGGTGCCGCCGACGGCGAGCGCGGCTGCGACGCGATCCTCGGCTTCGTCATGGGGCACGGTCAGATCGAAATGGATGCGATTCCGCTGGGCACGCGGCTCGTCCATCCGTTGAAACCAGACCGCTGGCCCCAGTCGGGCCGGGTCGACGAGGGTGTGGGGCACGCCGCCGTCGTCGAGGGCGCCGGGTTCGGGGCGGTAGCCGAGCACCGTCTGCCAGAACGGCACGATCGCGGCGCGGTCGAGGGCGTCGATCGCGACCTCCAGCACCGGCGCCGGCGCCGACTGTTCACAGCGGAGCGCTTCGGCGAGACGGTCGAAGGTGCGGGCGAGGCCGACGTCGAGCTGGGTGACCCCGGGGGCATCGTGGGTGGTGAGGGTGACGTGGACGACGCCGGGGAATCGCAGATCGAGATCGGGGTGGTGGTCGGCCTCGTCGGCCGCTGAGACGAGCGCCTGGATCAACACCGCCGCCCCGGCGAAGGATCGGGCCCGGAAGGTCGTCCGGATCGAGCCGAGCTGGTAGCGCCAGCTGGGGAGCGACTCGGTGACGTCGGCGGGCGGCAGGCGAGGCGGCGGAGGCGCGGAAGGAGCCATCGCCGGATCGTACCGGCGCCGATTTCGGCGGGCTGCACGGTCACGTTCGGGCTAGGTTCGGGGCCATGTTGATCGAGCAGATCCGCGCCGACCTGACCACGGCGATGAAGGCACGCGACGCGCTCCGCACCCGGACGCTCCGAGCGGTGATCGCCGCGGTCCAGGAGGCCGAGGTGGCGGGGGAGTCCGCCACCACCCTCGACGACGCCGGGGTCCAGAAGGTGATCCAGGCCCAGGCCAAGCGGCGGATCGAAGCGGCCGAGGCCTTCGAACAGGGCGGCCGCGCCGAGAAGGCCGCCGACGAGCGAGCCGAACTCGAGGTGCTCGAGGGCTACCTTCCGGCCGCCCTCGGGGCCGACGAGCTCGATGCCCTCGTCGACAAGGTCCTCGCCGCGGAGGGGTTCAGCTCCAAGGCCGACATGGGCAAGGCGATGAAGGCCGTCAACGCCGTGGTCGCGGGTCGGGCCGACGGGCGAGCGGTCGCCGACCTGGTCAAGTCCAAGCTGGGCTGAGGTCGCTGGGGCACCCGGTGGCGGGTTTCACGAACCGTCCGGGAGAACAATTCTCCCGGAAACGCTCATAGGTCGAACGGCCCAGCCGATGGGGTGGGGTGCGTAGCGAGACCGTCATGATCGACCTCACCGACCTCACCGACCGCATCGACGTTCGGCGGTGCCAACAGTGGCTGCGGGACGCCCGCGGCCGAACAGCCGACGGGGCGGTCCACCGCCTGATCGACGACGTGGCCGACGAGCTGCGGATGGTCGCCGCCTTCGCCGGCGGTGTCGCCGACGACATGACCGATGTCGTCATCGGCGCCCTCGCCTCGGTCGAGGCCGCCGTCGAGGTCGCCGCGCTCTCGAAGCGCTGACGCGGTCTCGAACTCGCCGAAGCGAGTTCAGATCAGGTCGGACACGACCGACACGGCGCGCTCGGCCGCTCGCTGGACGAGGCTGCGCCTCGCCCAGTCGGCGGGATCGACCACCGACGCATGGCGGCAGTCGTCCTCGAAGTGGGCGTCGAGTTCCGCCACCACCTCGGGATCGAAGATGACGAGGTTGACCTCCTCGTCGTGCTGGAACGACCGCTGGTTGAGGTTGGCTGAGCCGACCGAGGCCACCTGGCCATCGACGGTGAGGACCTTGGCGTGGAGCATCGTGCGGTCATAGCAACGGATCGTGATGCCGGCGTCGAGGAGTTCGGCGTAGCGAGCCTCGCCCACGATCTGCACGAATCGCTTGTCGGCGTGCTGTCCCGGCACCAGGACGTCGATCGCAACCCCGCGATCGGCGGCGGCGATCAACAGCGCCGCCAGCTCGTCGTCGGGGTTGAAGTAGGCGGTGGTGAATCGGAGGTGTCGTTCGGCGGTGCCGATCAGGATCTCGAGCAGGCTGGCGATGTCGTTGCCGCCCGCTTCGGCGGCGCCCGCCACGACCTGGATCGTCGACGCACCGGCCGGTTCGTGGTCCGGGAACCGGTCGAAGAGGTCGTCGATCACGAGTGGCCCGGTCTCGACCCAGTTGTCGATGAAGGCCCCCCGGATGCCGTCGACGGCGGGCCCCTGCACCCGAAAGTGGGTGTCTCGCCACGCGTCGGGCCCCTCGGCGTCGCCAGTCCACTCCTCGGCCACGCCGACGCCGCCGGTGAAGCCGACGATCTCGTCGCACACCAGCACCTTGCGGTGCGTCCGGCGGTGGACCCGGCTCAGCTGGCCGTCGACGGGGCGGAAGAACCGTGCGTCGGCGCCGGCGTCGCGCAGCCGGTCGAGCTGGCGGGTGGAGATGTGGCGTGACCCGAACGTGTCGAGCAGCACCCGGACCCGCACCCCGGCGGCGGCGCGTTCGGCGAGGGCATCGACGAAGTCGTCGGTGATCGGGCCCTTCCACCACACGAAGGTGAGGAAGTCGATCGACCGGGTGGCGGCTCGGATGGCGTCGAGCATCGCGGGGAAGATCTCGTCACCGTTGCGGAGCACGTCGATCCGGTTGCGTTCGGTGGCTGGCACTCCGAGCAAGGCCTCACATCGGCGGCGCCACGTCCGTTCCACGGCCCCACGATACCGAGGGCGCTCTGCCACTCGGTTCGTTCCCCGAGGCTCGCTCGACGGGCTACCGTTGTCGCCGTGTTCGTCCAGGATCCTCATGCCGACCAGCCGGCGCCCCCGAGCGAGTTCCCGGGGTGGTACCCGGACCCGTTCAGCGAGGCGCTCGACCGGTTCTGGAACGGTCGATTCTGGACCGACAAGGTGAAGGACGAGCCGACGCCGCCCGTCGACCCCGAGCTGGCGGTTCCGACCGGTGCGAGCCGCCTCGAGCGGCGCCTGTCCGAGGCCTTGGCCGAGCCGCCGGTCGCCGTCGAGATCGCGGAGGAGGCAGTGGGAGCCCCGACGCCCGCTGCCGAGGCGGCGATGACCGAGGACGAGCGGCAGGCATCGGTCTTCGCCGTCGGAACCGACGCTGCCGACGAGGTCGCCCCGCCGCCGATCGTGGCGCCGGTCGTGGCGGAGCCTGCCCCGCCGCCGGAGGCGCCCTCGCTGCCTCGTCGCCCCCCATCGTTGTTCCGGGCCGCCGACCGCAGCGCTGCCGATCGAACGGCCGTCGCGGCGACACCGGCCACCGCGGCCCCACCCCGTCTCGACCTCGGTTCCGGGGGCCGCGCCGAAGTCACTGCTGACCTCGCGACCGACGCCGAGACAGCGGCTGAGTCCGTGATCGACGCCGACGAGGTCGTGAGCGAGGCGGTCGATGCCGGGGCCGTGCTCGACCTCGACCGGCTCGAGCGGCCGGCCGAGAGGGTGGCGGCCGCGTCGACCTCGACGCTCCCGACCGAGGCTCCGACCGGGCCGCCCACGATCGAGGTCCCCGGGCCGGCTCCTGTGACCGCGCCGGCGACCCCGACGATCCGACTGGGTTCGCTCACCCCCGAGCCGGCCGATGTCCCGGTCGTGCCACCCACCCTGCCGATCGCGTCGGGCGACGGCACGCCGTCCGGTGCCGCTCCCGAGGCCGACGGCCCCGACGGCGCGGCACCCAACCGGGTTACGGCCGACCCGGTCATGGCCGACCCGGTCGGGTCCCACGCATCGCCGGACGGTCGGCGGGCGCCGCTGTGGCTCGGTATCGCCGTGGCCGCCGTCGGGTTGTTCGTCGGTGGCGTGGCGGTCGGCCGCTTGGTCGATGTTGCCGGCGACGGCAGCGACATGGCCGTCGCCGCTCCCGAGGTCGCCGTCGCGGGTACGAGTGCCGAGAGCACCGACAGCACCGGCGGCGCCGATGATGCCGGAGGCACCGACGACACCAGCGGGGACGCCGTCGCCGAGGAGCAGCGCGAGGCGTTGGCCGCCGTCGAGGCCGACCGTGATGCTCTCGAGGCCGAGCTCGAGCGCGTGAATGCCCTGGCCGAGCAGTCGACCGCGGCAGAGGCCGAACTCGAGGAGGCGCTGACCGAGCTCCGCGCCGAGCTCGACAACAGTCGCTCCCACAACGAAATCCTGCTGACCTGGTTCACCAGCGACGTGCGTGGCCGGTCCGAGGCAGCGTGGGACGGCGAGGTCGCACGGGCGTGCGCCGCCCTGTCGGGGCAGGGACGCACCGAGGCCACGACCGATGACGTGGTCTACGGCAACTGGCAGGAGCTGATGGGCACCGAGGCCGATCTCGTGGCCGCCGTCGACGAGTGCCTTGCCGGCTGAGCAGGTTCGCCCAGTCGACCTGATTCCGGGGTCGGCTCGAATCTCCACCCACCTCGGTCGGTTCGATCGGCCCATTCGTCCGACCCAGCGTCACTGCGACACTGGCTCGGTGCAGTACCTGACCGTGCTCGGTTGCCTGGCGTTCGTGTGGTTCCTCGTCATCGAGGCCCGCCGAGAGCAGCGCGTCGTGCGGGCCCAGCGCGAGGAACTGGCCGACGCGGATCGGCGCCGACGGGTGGCGGCACGAGCGTTCTTCGGCAGCGACTGATCGCACGAGGGACTGTTCACACCGGGGACTGTTCGTCGAAGGACTGAGTAGTCTCCGCGCATGAGCGCGCGTCTGGTCACCGTCACCCTGAACCCCGCCCTCGATGTCTCGACCTCGGTCGAGGCGATGGTGCCGAGTCACAAGCTCCGCGCCGACGACCCGGCGATCGAGCCCGGCGGCGGCGGGATCAACGTCTCCCGGATGGCGGCCCGCCTGGGCGCCGAGGCCGACACGGTCGTGGTGCTCGGCGGCAGTACCGGCACTCGCCTCGAGCAGCTCGCCGAGGCCGAAGGACTTCACCTCCGAGTGGTGCCGGCCGAGGGCGAGACGCGCCAGTCGATCGCTGTCTTCGACCGTTCGACCGAGCAGCTCTACCGGGTCGTCCTGCCGGGCGCGCCGCTCACCCCGCCGGTGATCGAGCGATGTGCAGCCGCCGTCGCCGCCGCCGTGGCGCCCCACGGCGAGGTGGCGAGTCGGCCCGCCGTCGAGGGGGCGTCGGCGGTGGTGGTGTCGGGCAGCCTCCCGACCGGGTCGCCCGAGAACTCGCTGCCGGCGATGATCGCCGCAGCGGGCGACGCTCCGGTCATCGTCGACACGTCCGGCGAGGCCCTGCGCGATGCTCTCGACGCCGGGGTGTCGTTGATCAAGCCGAGCGCTCGCGAACTGGGCCGTCTGGCCGGGCGTGAACTCGACACCGAGGCCGACGTGCTCGACGCCGCCCTCGAGGTGATGGCGGCGTCGCCGACCGAGGCGTTGGCGGTGTCGATCGGTGCCGGCGGTGCGTTCCTGGTCCGCCACGACCAGCCGCCGGTTCGGTTCCGAGCGCCGGCGGTGAAGGTGGCGAGCACGGTCGGCGCCGGCGACTCGATGGTGGCGGCGATCGCGGTGGCGCTGGCGGCCGGCGACGACGTGGTCGAGGCGATGCGGCGCGGCGTGGCCACCGGCACCGCCGCCGTGCTCACCGCCGGATCGGCCCTCGCCGACCCGGCCCAGATCGACCGCCTCTACGACTTGGTGGTCGTCGAGGGCTGATCGTCAGCCCAGGGGGATCCGCCAGGTCGCTTCGGTGCCGCCGCCATCGAGGGCGACGAGTTCGAGGCCGCCGCCGAGGTTCTCGGCCCGCCGGCTGAGGTTCCGGAGCCCGAGCCCACCGGTGGTCGGGCCACCGTCGGCCAGGCCGACGCCGTCGTCGGTCACCACCACCGTGAGCGCGTCGTCGACGGTGATCGACAGCGATGCCGAGGTCGCCTCGGCGTGGCGGATCACGTTGGACAACAGCTCGTTGACCACGGCGAGGAGCTGCTCGGCGACCGTGTCGGGCACGTCGTCGAGCGAACCGGTGAGGTGGAAGTCGATGGTGACCGCGGCGGTCGCCCGATGGCGTTCGACCAGGCGCTCGAGCTCACCACCGGTCGACAGGTCGGGGTTGGTGAGCTGGAAGATCGACTCGCGGATCACGTCGATCGTCTCGTCGAGCTCGGCGATCGTGGTTCGGGCCCGATCCTTGAGCAGATCGGGGGCGCCCAGGGCGGCCTGGAGGCGCATGCCGCCGGCGAAGAGGCGCTGGATCACGTGATCGTGCAGGTCGCGGGCGATGCGTTCACGGTCCTCGGCCAGCGACCGGGACCGGCGGTCGGCCCGAGCCTGACCGAGCCGGCGGATGGTGGCGACCTCGGAGGCGAGGGCGGCGGCGATGACGAGGTCGTCGTCGTCGAACGCCTCGGACATCTCGCTGCGCCCGACGGCGAGGATCCCCTCCGGGCCGGCGGGGCCGGTGACCGGCACCAGCACGAGGGGGCCGGCGCCGGCCTCGGTACGGTCGGCGCCCTCGAGCCACGGGATCGGCGACGAGCCGTTGCCGGCCAGGTCGGCGAAGATCGCCTCGCCCTGCTCGAGCACCGAGGCGAACTTCGTGCCCGATCCGACCTCGACGATCGGCTGCCCCGGTCCGGGCAGGCCCAGGACCGCGTCGACGACGAGACGGTTGCTGCCGACCGCGTGGCACAGCGACGCGTGGCGGGCGTCGAGCAGGTCGACCGCAGCGGCGATCGTCCGTTCTGCGAGGGCGTCGATCGGGAGCTCCTCGAGGGCGGCCATCCGCAGTTCGGCGAGCGCCCGCCGCAGCCGATCGTCGCGGTTGCGGCGTCGGGCGGCCTCGACCCGGCGGGTGACGTCGCGCACCAGGGCCACGACGACGCGGTCGCCACCGGCTTGGAGCAGTGGGTACTGGAAGACGACCTCGACGGGAACGTCGTGGCCGTCGCGGCGGGTCAGGTGCGACTCGATCGAGATCGACCGCAGCTCGTCGTCGACGAGCGGGGCGAGGAGTTCGCGGAACTGGGCCTCGCTGTAGCTGCCGTCGAGGTGGAGCGGCGACATCGACCCGACCAGTTCGTCGACCGGGTAGCCGACCTGGTTGGCGGCGCCCTGGTTGACGTAGGTGAATCGCAGCGACTTCGGGTCGAACATGAACACGCCGTCCTCGACGGCGTCGAGGGAGCGTCGGACCAGGTCGTGGTGGGCCTCGGCCTGGACCCGAGCCGAGATGTCGCGCACGACGCTCATCACCGTGAGCCGGCCGTCGAGCTCGACCGGCGAGAGCGCAACCTCGACGGGGACGAGGGCGCCGTCGGCCCGGCGGGCCTCGAGCCGAGCGCTCGGGTCGCCCATCTGACGCACCGACGGGGCCGCCCGGTAGCGGGTGCGGTGGGCGCGATGGCGGGTGGCCACATCGGTCGGGATGAGGATCTCGATCGCTTCCCCGACGAGTTCGTCGGCGCGGTACCCGAACAGTTCGGTGGCCTGCCGATTGACCGACAGGATGATGCCCGCGTCGTCGACCAGCACGATGGCGTCCGGGGCCAGTTCGAGATAGCGGGCGGCGACCTCCGGCGACTGGTTCATTCGTACTTCCTCCGGTTGCGCTCCTCGAGGCGAGCGGCGAACGCCGCCGCCTCGGTCCGGCGACTCATGCCGAGCTTGGCCAGCATGTTCGACACGTAGTTCTTCACCGTCTTCTCCGCCAGGAACATCTCCTCGGCGATCTGACGATTCGAGTAGCCCTCGCCGATCAGGTCGAAGATCCGGTGCTCCTGATCGGTGAGGGTGGCGACGAGGCCCTCGTCGCTGTCCTTGAGGCGCTGCATGCCGAGGCGGACCGTCGCAGCGTCGAGCAGGGTCACCCCGCTCGCCACCTTGCGGATCGACTCGGTGAGCTCGTTGGACCGGATCTGCTTGAGCACGTAGCCGGCGGCCCCGGCCATCGACGCATCGACGAGGGCCTGGTCGTCGGCGAACGAGGTGAGGATCAGGCACCGCACGTCGGGGTGCTCGGAGCGGATGTCGCGGCACACCTCGATGCCGTTGCCGTCGCCGAGTCGCACGTCGAGCACGGCCACGTGGGGCTCGCAGCGGGCCACCACGCCGAGGGCGTCGGCGGCGGCGCCGGCCTCGCCGACGACCTTCATGTCGGGCTCGGCGTTGACCAGTTCGGCCACACCGAGCCGGACGATCTCGTGGTCATCGAGCAGGAAGACCCGGATCGGGTCGTCGGTCGTGGGGGAGTTGCCGTCGTTCACCTCAAGAGTGTGCCCGATCGGGGGAGCCCCTCGCCCGCACGGGGGCGGGCAGGTGCTCGCCCGATCCCGGCCACGATCACCTCACTTCTGATCAGGTTCGGGGACCACCACGAGGGGGGTGGGGGGTCGGTGGGCGAGCGCCGTCGTGACGGAGCCGAGGAGGAGGTGGGCCACGCCTCGGTGGCCGCGGGCGCCGACGACCAGGAGGTCGGCGGTCTCCCCGGCCTCGGCCAGGACCGAGCGGGGGTCGCCCGAGACGACGGTGCGGATCACCCGGCGGTCGATCTCGCCGGTGGCCTTGTCGACCAGCTCGTTGAGCGAGGCCCGGGCCTGTCCCTCGATGAGGGCCGGATCGAGGGCGGTCACCTCGAAGCCGGCGTAGGGGGCGTAGCTCCAGGCCTGGATCGCCTCGACCTCTGCCCCCTCCGGGGCGTTGGCCAGCGCCCAGCGCAGGGCATCCAGCGATTGGGTCGAGCCGTCGACGCCGACCACCACCCGGGTGATCGCCTGGGCGGCCTCGGCATCTCGGGGCACCACCACGACCGGGCACGGTGCATGGGCGACGACGTGGGAGCTGACCGAACCGAGGAGGTGGTCGGCCACGGCGTTGCGGCCACGGGTGCCGACGACGAGCAGGTCGGCGTCGTCCGCCAGGTCGACCAGGTTGTGGCCGGCGCCGCCCTGGACGACGAACACGGGGTCGTGGTCGCCGACGGTGTTGGCCATCATCGACTCCGCCGTGCGGCGGACCTCGTCGATCACGTCGTCGAGGGGCGGGGGCGCCACCGACCCGGGCGAGGGTGGGGTGACCGCCCACCACGGGGTGCGCCAGGCGGCGACCGGACGGAGGCGTCCGATGAGTTCGGGGTGGGCGTCGGCCCAGGCGAGCGCCTTGGCGGCGCCGGCCGAGCCGTCCAAGCCGATCACCGTGTGCCGGGGGGACGTGGATTGCGTGGTCATGTGCTCACACTCCTCGGGTGATGGGGGTCATGGTCGAGCGGTCGCACCACCAACACCGGGCACGGGGCGTGCCGGGTGACCGCACTGGTCACACTGCCGGCGGTGATGCGGTTGAGGCCCTCGGCGCCGTGGGTGGCCATCGCCACCAGGGCCGACTTCGACTCCTCGGCCCGGTCGACGATCGCTCGCGACGCCTTGGTGTCGTGGAGGACGTCGAAGTTGACGGTGTCTCCGGGGCGCTTCAGTTCGCGGCGGGCCCGGGCCAGGCCGGCCGATTCGTAGCCGTCGCCCTGGGCCGACACCGACGGGTCGAGTACCGACACGAGCTCGACGTCGCTGTTGAACAGGGCGGCCCACGCCGACACGGTCGGGAGGATCGCCTCGGAGGTCCGGCTGCCGTCGAGGGGGACCGTCACCTGGCCGTCCGGCTCGAAGCGGGCGATCTCGCACGACGGCCCGACGAGGAGGACGGGTCGTTCGGTGTGGCGGAGCAGGGAATTGGCCACGCTGCCCACGAGGGCCTCGCTGCGGCCCCGCCCGTGGGTGCTCATCACGACGAGGCTGCTCGGGGCTTCGTCGACGAGGGCGGCGAGGGCCTCGCCCATCGGGAGCGACGGGACCTCGGTGACGACCTCGATGTCGTCGTCTGGCGCCACCGCAGCGACGAGCTCGGCGAGTTCGGAGCGGAGACGGGGCAACCACGACGGGAGGGCATAGCCGACGACGGTCAGGGGCAGCCCGCCGGCAGCGGCGGCGACGGCCCGAGCCACTTCCAGGCCTCGGGCGGATTCCTTCGAGCCGTCCAACGGCACGATGAGTCGATCGAACACGGTTCCTCCTCGTGGGGTCTTCGTCCTCATCGTGCGATACGTCACGTCTCGCTCGAAGGGCCGAAGGTCACAGACTTCGGTTCCTGCCATCGGCGGCGAGGACGGCTGGCTAGCGTCGCCGGTATGACGTTGTCGCTCCCCGAAGGTCCCTGTTCGGCCGCTGCGCTGGCCGACGCTCTCGTCGACGCCATGCCGCCCGGCGCCGATCTGGTGGTGCCGATCGCCAACGGCGAACCGGTCGATCTGATCGACGAGATCGAGGCTCGGGCCGACCGGCTCGACGGCGTGAAGATCCACCAGATGCACGCCCTGCGTGACCGGCCCTACCTCCACGGGGCCCATCGCGGTCGCCTCGACCACGTGGCCTGGTTCCTGTCGCACGTGACCCGTCCGGCGTTCCAGGCCGGCGGGTGTCACTTCGCTCCCGCCAACTTCAGCGAGGTCCCGCAGTTCCTGATGGCGAAGAAGCCCTTCGCCGTGTTGGCGGCCGCCAGCCCGCCGGACCGCCACGGCTACTTCTCGCTCGGCGTCTCGGCCGACTACGCCGCGTCGATGATCGGCCGGGTGCCGTTCGTGCTCCAGGTGAACCCGCGGATGCCCCGAACCTACGGGGCCAACCGCCTCCACCGACGGGACGTGGCCGGCTGGTGTGAGGGCGCGTTCGACCTGATCGAGACGCCGCCGCCGGTCATCGCCGACGTCGACTGCGCGATCGCCGGCCACGTCGCCGAGCGGGTACCGGACGGGGCGTGCATCCAGCTCGGGATCGGCTCGATCCCCGCCGCGGTGGCGACCTTCCTCACCGACCGGCGCGACCTCGGGGTCCACACCGAGCTGTTGAGCGATCCGGTGGTCGACCTCGTCGAGCACGGCGTGGTCACCGGGATCCACAAGCGCAATCAGCGCGGCCGGGTCGTCACCACGTTCGCCCTCGGCACCAAGCGGCTCTACGACTTCATCGACGGCAACGACCTGGTGCAGTTCCTCCCGGTCGACGAGGTCAACGACCCGCGGCGGATCGGTGAGGAGCCCAACTTCGTGTCGATCAACGGGACCCTGCAGGTCGACCTGTTCGGCCAGTGCGCGTCGGAGACGATCGGAGCGTCGTACTGGTCGGGGAGCGGAGGGCAGGCCGACTTCGCCCGTGGCGCTCAGTACAGCGACGGCGGCGAGGGGTTCGTGGTGCTGCGCTCGACGGCGAAGGGCGGCACGATCTCACGCATCATGCCCACGCTCAACACCGGCGCCGTCGTCACCACCAACAAGAACACGGTCGACAACGTCGTCACCGAGCACGGCGTGGCCGAACTCCAGGGGCGCACCCTGGCCGAACGAGCCGAGGCCCTGATCCGGGTGGCCGAGCCATCACATCGGGACTGGTTGGCGAGGGAGGCGCTCGACATGCACCTCATCGAACCCGACGTGGCGCGCTCGCTTGCAGGCTGACGGTCGGAGCGACCTCAGGCGCCGACGCCGTCGGCTTCGAGGGTCTCCCGAGCGGTCGTCAGCTGCTCGCCGTAGCCGCCCTCGGGGGTGGGATCGCGGAACTGCATCGACTCGGCGATGTCGGCCACCACCGGCTCGGCCTCGACGAGGATGTTGGACAGGGCCAGCAGGTCGTAGCCGAAGAGGGGGCGGGCCACGTCGAGGAGTTCCTTCAGCGGCTCGGCGGCGTCGCCGCCGGTGAGCACTCGTTCGGCCAGCAGGCCCAGTCGCAGGGCATCGACGAGTTCGGCGTCGACGTCGTCGGCTTCCCAGCCGACCCGGTGGTGGGAGCGCAACACGACGGCCTCGGCGAGGTTGGCGGGGAGCTCCCACAGACCGAGCAGGTCGCCGGTGACGTCGTCGAGCGAGTAGCCGAGCAGGTCCATCTCGTGGATCTGATCCGGCCAGCCTCCCGACGCCTGGACGAGATAGTCGTAGATCGCCGGTGCTCGCTGGGCCAGGACCAGGTGGCCCAGCGAGCCCAGCAATCCACCGAGGAACGCCTCTTCGGCGATCCCGGGCGAGAGCTTCTCGGCGAAAATGCGAGACATCGTGCCGTTGATGACCGTGCGGGTCCGGATCTCGTCGGCGGACAGGGCACCCTTGTTCTCCTCGGGCAGGATCTGTCGCATCGAGGTGGTCATGATGTGGACGCGGAGCTGGCGCAGCCCGATCGTCATCAGGGCACGAGGCAGGGTGGTGACGCGGTCGGCGGGGCTGTAGAGCGCGGAGTTGGCGAGCCGGAGGAGGCTTGCGGCCAGGGACGCGTCCTGGCTGATGATCTCGCTCAGCTTGGCGACCGAGACGTTGTCCTCGTCGCCGATATGGCGGATGACCTGCAGGACGATCGCCGGCGGGGTGGGCAGCTTCGACGGATCGACCAGGAGCTCCTCCCGGCTCGGCAGCGTCAGATCATCGACTTGAACGGTCACAGCTGTGCATCCTCGGATCGTGCGGACACTTGCAAGCATCGGGTGCCGCCGAGCGGGTATGAGCGCGGGCGACCGCCAGGTTGCGCCGTCTGGCGGCATAGATTCGGGAGATGGCTCGTTGGCAGTTCTGGATCGATCGCGGCGGCACCTTCACCGACGTCGTCGCTCGCCGACCGGACGGCTCGACCGCGACCCACAAGGTCCTCTCCCACGACCCGGATCGGACGGAGGACGCGGCGGTCGCCGGGATCCGGCAGGCTCTCGGCATCGGCCCGGGCGAGACGTTGCCGCTGGACGAGATCGAGGCAATCCGGATGGGGACCACCGTGGCCACCAACGCGCTGCTGGAGCGGCAGGGTGAGCCGACGGTGCTGGTGACCACCGCCGGGTTCGGTGATGCGCTTCGCATCGGCCACCAGGCCCGGCCGGACCTGTTTGCCCTCGACATCGTCCTGCCCGAGGTCCTGGTCGAGCGGGTCGTCGAGGTGCCCGAGCGGGTGCGGGCCGACGGGTCGGTGGAACGAGCGGTCGATCTGGACGCAGCCGCCGCCGGACTCGAGGCGGCGTTGACCGCCGGCATCCGATCGGTTGCGATCGTGTTCGTGCACGGATGGCGCCATCATGACCACGAGGCAGAGGTGGCCCAACTCGCCGGCCGTCTCGGCTTCGCCCAGGTGTCGGTGTCGCATCGGGTCAGCCCGCTGATGAAGTTTGTTCCCCGGGGCGACACGACCGTGGTCGACGCCTACCTGTCGCCGGTGCTGCGCCGCTACGTCGACCAGGTCCAGGCCCACCTCACCGCCGGTCGCGGCGACGGCGGCGCCGACGGTCTCGGCGTGCCGCTCAGCTTCATGCAGTCGAACGGGGGCCTGGTGGCCGCCGACCGCTTCCAGGGCAAGGACGCGCTGCTGTCGGGGCCCGCCGGCGGCGTGGTCGGCATGGTCACCACCGCCGCTCGTGCCGGTTTCGACCGGGTGGTCGGCTTCGACATGGGCGGCACGTCGACCGACGTGTCGCACTACGCGGGTGGCTTCGAACGCACCGAGGAGACCGAGGTCGCCGGGGTCCGAGTGCGGGCGCCGATGATGGAGATCCACACGATCGCCGCCGGGGGCGGCAGCGTGGTCCGGTTCGCCGACGGCCGGCTCCAGGTCGGCCCGGTGTCCGCCGGCGCCCACCCCGGTCCCGCGGCCTACGGTCGCGGCGGTCCGATGACCGTGACCGACGCCAACGTCGTGCTCGGCCGGGTGCGCCCCGATCGGTTCCCGGCCGTGTTCGGTCCCGCCGGCGACGGCCCCCTCGACGGCGACGCCGCCCGCCGGGCCGCGGCCGACGTCGCCGGGTCGATGGCCGAGACCCTCGGGCGATCGGTCACCGCCGAGGAGGTCGCCGAGGGCGCCCTCGCCGTTGCGGTCGACGCGATGGCCAACGCCATCAAGCGGATCTCGGTCGAGCGCGGCCACGACGTCGCCGATCACGCCCTCGTCTCGTTCGGAGGTGCCGGCGGCCAGCATGCCTGCGCCGTCGCCGACCAACTCGGGATCGACACGGTCGTGCTCCATCCCCATGCCGGGGTGCTGTCGGCGCTCGGGATCGGCGTGGCCGATGTGCGGGTGGTGCGCGACGAACCGGTCGAGGCCGTTCTTGGCGCGTCAGCGGTCGGGTCGGCGCTCGGGCGCGCGGAGACGGCGGCGCGCGCTGCGCTCGACGACCAGGCGGTCGAGCGAGGCGAGTGGCGGTCGGTCGAGGTCGAGCGGCGGGTGGCCGTGCGATACCGGGGCTCCGACACCTCGCTCTGGGTGACGGTCGAGGCTACCGGTGATGACGCCGGCGACGGCCCGGCCGACGTCGACGCCGAGCAGCTCCGGGCCCGCTTCACCGACCAGCATCGCCGGCGGTTCGGGTTCGCCAGCGATCTCGACCTCGAGGTCACCAGCGCCCAGGCCGAGGTGATCGGCCGGACCAGCGACCTCGAGGACCTCCTCGGTGCCAACGACCCCCCACAGGGTGGGCCGGCACGGGTGGTGACGCTCGGCTCGGAACCGGTGTGGTTCGACGGCGCGCCGCTCGCCACCCCCTTCGTCGATCGGGACCTGACAACCCCGGGCGCGGTCATCGACGGCCCGGCCGTGGTCGTCGAGACGACCGGCACGACCGTGGTCCCGCCCGGCTGGCAGGCGACGGTCGCCCCGACCGACGACCTCGTCGTACGGCGTCTCGTCGCCGCCGTGTCACACGAGTCCGAGCCGACCGTCGATCCGATCCGACTCGAGATCTTCAACAACCTGTTCATGAACATCGCCGAGCAGATGGGAGCGGTCCTGCAGAACACGGCGGTGTCGGTGAACATCAAAGAGCGGCTCGATTTCTCTTGCGCGGTGTTCGACCCGACCGGCGAGCTGGTGGCCAACGCCCCCCACATGCCGGTTCATCTCGGCTCGATGAGCGAGTCGATCAGGACGGTCGTTCGCAGCCGGGGCGCGTCGGTGGCGCCCGGCGACGCCTACGTGCTCAACGCTCCCTACAACGGCGGCACCCACCTGCCGGACATCACCGTGGTGATGCCGGTGTTCGCCTCGCTCGAGAGCCCCGCCGGCGACGCCGCGGTCCCGCTGTTCTACGTGGCGGCCCGGGGCCACCACGCCGACGTCGGCGGCACGGTGCCCGGGTCGGCCCCGGCCGACTCGACCACGGTCGAGGAGGAGGGGATCCTCTTCGATGATGTGCTGGCCATGCGAGACGGTGAGCTCCTCGTCGACGATCTCCGACGTCGTCTCACCGACGGGCCCCACCCGGCGCGCAACCCCGACCAGAACCTGGCCGATCTCGCGGCCCAACTGGCGGCGTGCACCAAGGGGGCCGACGAACTCCGACGGGTGGTCGACCACTACGGCGCCGCCACGGTCCACCGCTTCATGGACGCCGTCCGTGGCAACGCCGCCGACGCGGTCCGCCGTCTGCTCGGCCGGCTTCCCAGCGGCTCGGCGACGGTGAAGGCCGACGACGGGTCGGTGATCGCCGTCGACGTGCGGGTCGACGCCGAGGCGCGTCGCGCCGTGATCGACTTCACCGGCACCTCCGGGGTGCACCCGGGCAACTTCAACGCCCCGAGGGCGGTCACCCAGGCCGCCGTGCTCTACGTGTTGCGTTGTCTCGTCGGCGAGCCGATCCCGCTCAACGGTGGCTGTCTCGATCCGGTCGAGGTGATCGTGCCGAGCCCGAGCCTGCTCGACCCGCGCCCGCCGGCGGCCGTGATCGCCGGCAATGTCGAGACCTCGCAGCTCGTCGTCGAGGCACTGTTCACGGCGCTCGGGGTCGCCGCCGCGTCGCAGGGCACGATGAACAACGTGATCTGGGGCAACGACCGGGTCCAGTACTACGAGACGCTCTGTGGCGGGGCCGGTGCCACCGCGAATGCCGGAGGGTGCTCGGCCGTGCACACCCACATGACCAACAGCCGGCTCACCGATGTCGAGGTGCTCGAGTGGCGCTTCCCCGTGATGGTCGAGGAGTTCTCGATCCGTCGCGGCTCGGGCGGGCACGGACACCACGAGGGCGGCGACGGGGTGGTGCGGCGGGTGCGGTTCGACGAGGCGGTCGACGCCAACCTCATCACGTCGCGCCGGGTGGTGGCCCCGGCCGGCATGGCCGGCGGAGGCGACGGCGCACGCGGTGAGAACCGGGTGGTGCGGGCCGACGGGTCGGTCGAGGAGCTGGCCGGGGTGACCGCGGCACGCCTCGGACCGGGAGACGCCCTCGAGATCCGGACCCCGGGCGGTGGCGGCTGGGGCTCAGTCGACGACGCCTGTTGAGCCGGCCGAAGCGAGCCCGGCGAACGACCGCATGTTGTCGGCCACGGTGCTGAGCGCCGCGGTGCGGTCGCGGGCGCCGCCGGCGGTCGCTGCGGCTCGCTCGGCGACCGTGGCGGCCTCGGTGACCCGAGTGCTGAGCCCCTCGACCTCGGACACGACGAGGCTGATGATCTCGCCGATCTGTTCGGTGGTGATGTGTTGCTCCTCGACGGCGGCCGACACCGACTTCTGGAGTTCGGAGATGCGGTCGATCACGGCGGAGATCCGGTCGATGGCCTCGACTGACTCGGCGGTGACGGTCTGGATGGCGCCGACACGGGCCGAGATGCGTTCGGTGGCGGCGCTCGTCTGCTTGGCCAGCTCCTTCACCTCGTTGGCGACGACGGCGAAACCCTTGCCGGCATCGCCGGCCCGAGCGGCTTCGATCGTGGCGTTGAGGGCGAGGAGGTTGGTCTGCTCGGCGATCGAGGCGATGACCTCGAGCACGTCGCCGATCTCGGCCGATGATTCCCCGAGCTTGCCGACGGTCCGGTTGGTCACTCGGGTCCAGTCGACGGCGTCGCCGGCGACCGACGACACCTCGGCGGAGTTGGCGGCGATCTCGCGGATCGCGCCGGTCATGTCGTCGATCGAGCGAGACAGCTGGGAGATGTTGGCGGCGGCAGCCTGGCTCGATTCGGAGATCGTCGACAGTTCGCTGCGAGCGTCCTCCGACGATGCCACCAGGTCCTCGCCGGCGTGGCGCAGATCGATGGAGGCCTGATCGAGGGCGGCGATCTCGCCCGTGAACCGCCGACGCAGCACGGTCATCGTCGTGGCGCCGAGGCCGACGATCGTGGCGATCGACGACAACGACGAGACCCACAGGGCGATCGTCACCTGGTCACGGGCGGACTGGGCGTCCTCCTCGAAGGTGCCGACCCAGCCGTCGACCTCGGTCAACAGGGCGTCGATCTCGAACTCGAACAGCTCGGAGATCTCTTGGAGCACGGGGGCCGCGTCGGTCATCGACTCCCGGTCCCCGGCCTCGACCGCGGGCACGAGGACGTCGCCGAAGGTGGCATCGTGGGTCACGTCGATCTCCATGATCCGCTCGACGGCGGCGGCGAGTTCGAGCTGGCCTGCCATCGGGCGTTGGAGGGCGACGTCCCACTGGGCGAAGGCGCGGGTTGCGGAGTTCTCGAACTCCTCGACCAGGGCGACGTCGCCGATCACGGCCAGTTCGGCCTGGATCGCCCGCTGCCCGGTCATCTCCTCCTGGATGACCAGGAGGTCACCCTTGAGGGCATCGAGGGCCTGCTGATCTGCTCGCACCGACTCGAGGCGATCGAGGGCGCCGCGCACCAGGAGGCTCGTGGCGATCACGACGACGAGCGCGATGGCGAAACTCCCGACGATGAGGCGTCGGATGTTGAGCTGGTCGATTCTCATGGTCCACTCCCGAGTCGGACGCAACGGTGCTCCAGGGGTCTCGGCGGAACCTCGCCGGGCGTGAGGAACCGGCTGGCTTCAGGACACGCCGATGGCCTTGCGCGAGGTGCCTGCCTTCTTCGCCTTGCGGGTGCGGGGCCGTGCGCTTCCACCGATCGGTTCCGACTCATCGACGTCGATCACCACGTTGCCGCCGAGGTCTTTCGCTCGGTACAGCGCCTGATCGGCGCGGTCGAGCATCCGGTCGGGGGACAGCGTCACGCCGTCGCCCTTGTCCCGACGGCAGACACCGACCGAGCAACCGACCTTGAGCGAGAAGCGCTCCCAGTCGAGGGGCCGGATGACGCTGTCGCGGATGCGTTGCGCCACGGCGTGGGGGTCGCCTCCCCGGACGACGACCACGAACTCGTCGCCGCCGAGTCGCGCCACCGCGTCGGTGGGGCGCACGCACTTCTCGAGGCGGCGCGCGACGCCGATCAGGACGTGGTCGCCGGCATGGTGGCCGTGGAGATCGTTGATGCCCTTGAAGCCGTCGAGGTCGAGCAGGAGGACCGAGGTCTCCGAGCCGGCGGTCGGGTCCTGCTCGGCGAGGGTGAGCACGTCGAGTACGGCGCGACGGTTGAGGAGGCCGGTCAGCTCGTCACGGGTCGCCTCGCGCCCCAGTCGCTGGTTGACCTCGGCGTGATGCCCGGCGTTGACCACCGTTCGCACCGCGAGGACGATCAAGGCGGCGGCGAGGGCCACGATCTCCGTCGTGCGGTCGGCCTCGGCGCCGTCGGGTGGCGTGCCGGAGATCCGCGTGGCCACCGCCAGGGTGAGGAAGCCCACCGGCACCAGGGTCGACGCGACCTCGAGCAGCGCCACCCGGACCCCACCCTCGGCCGGTGGCGACGCCGCCGGCTGCTTCTTCGCCCGCATCGTGGCGACACCAGCCTCGGTTCCGAGCACGAGCAGGCCGGCAGCGATTGCGGGCGTCGGCTCCACCGGACCGAACGCTCCGGCCGCCAGCGCGCCGGCGACCGCGGTGCCGTGCCAGAGGGCATCGACGAGCATGCGAAGGGATCGATTGGAGGAGCTCACGGCCCATGCTTCGACAAGAAGCTCGCTTGGCTTGAGCCGCTGGGCTCGGGTCGCGGCGGGAGCGTCGCTGGCGGAGAGGGAGCCCGGTCGCGGGTGCGTCAGAGGCGACGCCCCCGGAACAGTCGCCGGAGAAGCCTCGGGTCGCCGGCGTCGCCGGTGTCGTCGACCTGGCCGTGGTGCTCGACGGGAGGCGGCAAGGGGGTCGAGCCGGCGGCTGGCGGAGGAGGGGCCGACTCGTTGCCGAGTCGATTCGCCTCCTCGAGCCTGGCGGCGAGGGGCGGCCGGCCGCTGCGGCCCCGAGGGGCCGGCCGGGGCGGGATGCCGGCGAGCGGATCGACAGGAGTGGTCGGGGCGGCCGGAGCCGCGGCATGGGCGGGGGCCGGCGGAGCTGTCGGTTGGGGCGCCGACGGCACCGTGTCGTTGGACACCCGACGCTCCTCGCGGGCGGCGAGGCGGTCGATCGAGAGCGGCCGCGTCGGCAGCGCGTCGGGCGGAGCCGGCGCCGGCGCGATCACCGGGGTCGGCGTCGGTTCGGTCGCGGTCGCCAGCTCGGCGACAGCGGCAGGGTCGTGGCTCGGAGACGCCTCGGCCGGGATGGTCGGCTCGGGGCTCGATGTCGGGTCGCTGCTGGCTGGTGCTTCGGTGCCCGTCCGCACCGGCGCGGGGGCTTCGGTGACCGAGCGGCGGTCGACGGTGGCCTCGGAGGCGACGGTCGAGAGGTCGGCCAACACCTTCGCCGGGTCGAGGGCCACGGCGTCGAGATCATCGTGCCGGGCGAGTCGCTCGAGCCCGGCGCGCACGGCGAACACGTAGGTCTGCCGAACGCCGTCGCCATCGGAGGCGACCGTCTCGATCACGCGCTGTTCTTCGTCGAGGCCCATCCAGGAGCGGAAGGTGCGGATCGACACCGCCGCCGGGTGGTCGCGCTTGTTGGCCTGCACGATGATGCCGGGCTCGGTGCCGAGCTTGCCCACCTCATCTCGGAGTTCCTCCCAGAGCGCCAGCGACTCGACCATGCCCGTCGGCGAGGTGTCGGCGACGTAGATCACGACGTCGGCCTGGAGGAGGAGCGCAATTCGGCGCGATCGGTCGTGGCCCGGCACGGTCAGCACCTGGGTCAGGATCGGGCGGCCGTTGTAGCGGCCGCCGACATGCTCCATCCAGTCGAAGTAGACGGTGGTGCCGTCCTCGTCCTCCTCGGGCGTGGCGATCGTGCGGCCGAGACCCTCGCCAAGGGAGCGTGCGGTGGTGGTCTTGCCGGCCGAGGCAGGGCCGTAGACCACGATCCGGATGACGACGGAGTGTTCGTCGTCGGTCGGGGTGGTGGGTTCGAGGTCGGCGTTCTGCATGGGTCAGCCCTCGTCGGTCTCGGTGGCGAGCGTGCGGATGAGGTTCCGCAGGGCTCGGCGTCGGGTCGGGGGTGGGCTCGAAGGAGCCGTCGGCGAAGCGGGTGTGTCACCGATCGGCGAGTTGGGGGCGGCGGCCATCGGAGCCTGGCGAGTCGGGCTGGGCGCGGCAGCCTGGCCCCGAAGGCTGAACCGGAGTTGGGTGGCCCGGCGAGCCCGGAGCTCGTCGACACGGGCCTGGCGCGCGGCCTGTTCGGCGGGGGTGAAGTCGTCGCGGTCCTCGCGGCGCCGTTGCGGTGCCTTCATCTCGGTCCCGAAGCCGGCGAGCCGTTTCTGTTCCATCTCGAGGCGCGGATTCACCGGCCGCGCTTGGGCCAGGGGGCGAGGGGCAGGCGTCGACGGTTGCTGCGCCGCCGTGATGGCGGGCTCGGTCGCGGGCGGGGCAGCAGCCGGGGTGGGAGCGGGCGGCGTCGTCGGAGGGGTGACGGCAGCCGCCGGGGTGGGAGTGGGCGCCGGCGTCGGAGGGGTGACGGCAGCAGCCGGCGGAGCCGGGTTCGCGGCGATCGGTACCAGTGGCCCGAGGTCGTCGTAGCGCGGGAGCGTGCGAGTGGCTTCCTCACCGTCGAGCTGGCGCGAGGCCCGTCGCAGCAGGGCATCGACCACGAGCTGGTCGAGCGGTTCGGTCCGCAGCCGGTGCGCCGCGCCGATGTTGCGGAGCGGCTCGCAGACCCACGTGCCCTCCGGTGAACGGAGGAGGCGATGGATCACCCGCACGAGGATGTCGCCGCCGGTCTCGGTCGAGGTCCGCACGGCAAGTCCGCCGTCGATCACCACGAGGTGGGTGGTCTCGCCGTCGATGGTGACGGCCACCTCGCCGTAGAGATGGGCCTGTCCGGCCGACTTCAGGAAGCGGGCCAGGGCTCCGCCCTCGATGGTGCCGCTCGTCGGCGGCGCATCGCCCGGGCCGGTCACGGCGCTGTCGCTCCGATCGCTTCGACCAGGCCGCCGTCGGCGACGGCCTCCTGGAGCGCGGGGAGTTCGAGGCGGACCTTGTGATGGAGCATCGCGAGGTTGCTCGTCGGGGTCGCCAGGACGATCAGGGCGCCGGTCGATCCCATCGCGTAGATCACGACGTAGCCCGTCGTGCTGCGCACCACGATCTCCCGCAGCTCGCCACGGCCGGTGAGTTCGGCCAGGCGTTCGCCGAGACCGACCGACGAGGCGACGATGGCGGCCGCTTGCCGTCGATCGTCGTCGGGGAAGTCGGCCGCCAGCGGGCGACCGTCGAGGGACGCGATCAGGGAGCCGGTCACGCCGTCGACGTCGGCTGCCAGGGAGCGCAAGCGCTGCTCGAGCCTCCGGCGTGTGACGGCGACCGGATCGGTCGTCACGTGCAGGTCGGCCGTCATTGCACCTCCGCCATGAAGTGGTCGGTCACCGGTTCGCCGGCACGAGCCGCTTCGATGGCGGCGTCGTAGGCGTCGAGTTGCTCGTCGGGTTCCTCGGGAAGCTCGTCGAGCATGAGTAGCAGGAGCTCGACGATCGCGTCCCGGGTCGCTTCGGCGTTGATCACGTCGAAGCCGAGATAGAGAGCGCCGGGGATCGGGATGGCCCGGCGAACGTCGTCGACGAGGTCCGGCCGATCGGTCGCCCGGTTCACCGCCACCACCACGGGGGTGGGGAAGCGATCCTTGAAGTAGCGGCCGACCGACGCAGACTCCGTCCATGACTCGGGCGATGAGCCGTTGACGAGCAGGAAGAGCCCGTCCATGCCCATGCCCACGATGTCCCACATGAACGAGAACCGCTCCTGGCCGGGCACCCCGTAGAGATCGAGTTCCACCGCGTTGTGGTCGTCGCCTGCGCTGAGGGTGCCGTACTCCATCCCCACCGTGGTGGTGGCCTTCACCGCCGCCTCGTGGCCCGAGGTGGGGGCCTCGGTCCCCACGACAGGCCGGTCGGACACGGTGGTGATCAGGGTGGTCTTGCCGGCCGCGAAGGGGCCGGCCACCACGATCTTGAAGGAGAAGCGGTTACTCACGATGACTGTGTCCTCGAGAATCGAGCGGCTGGTGACCAGCCGACGATCAGAGGCTCAGCTCGGCCTCGATGTTGGCCAGCTGGCGGCGAGCCATGGCCAGGTTCGAGGTGGCCCGGTTGAGGGCCAGATACATGAACAGGCCGTCGTGGCCGTTGCCGCCGAGGAGGCGGATCAGGTGGTACTGGCCACCGAGGGTGATGAGGATGTCCTCGATCTTGTCGTCGAGGCCCAGGGCCTTCATCGTGGCCATCTTGGCCCGGACCACCTCGGTGTTGCCGGCGGCAGCCACCTCGAGGTCCATGCCCGCGCCGCCACCGGCGGTGCCGAGCGTCATGCCCGAGTTGAAGTCGACCAGCGCAACGCCCACGGCGCCGCCGATCTCCATCGCGTTCTTCAGGGTCACGTCGAGATTCTGAGACATGGTTGGGTCATCCTCTGGCGCACGTCGGCGCCCGTCATCTGCCGGTCCGGACATCGGATCGTGCGATGTGGATCCCATCGGCACCCGTCACCCCGTCACCTAACGATCGCTCGGCCTTGTCCTCAGAAGGGGACATAATGTTCCCTGTTGTTCCGTCGACCGGTCGTACCCGCTGCGGGGGACAAGGTCGAGCAACGCTCGTGCGTCGGCCTGGGACCGGCCTCAGCCCTGCTGGGAGATCGCGGCCTGCTCGGCGGCCACGGCGATCGCGGCGTCGACCGAGGCGGAGTCGGGATTGCCGTTGAGGAACACCAGGTGCCAGCGGTTGCCGTCGGTGAAGGTGAGCCCCCAGGTGACCGTCGGATCCTCGGCGGTGCCGGCGTCCTGACGGAATCCGTGGACGCCGTCCAGCTCAGGGATGTCGAACAGTTCGCCCCCGTAGCCGGCCACCACGATCAGGCCGTCCTGGAGGTAGAAGTCGGCCTGCACGTCGTCGGCGAACTCGTAGACGGTGGTGATCAGCACGTCGTCGTCGGCGCTCCGAAAGGCACGGGTCCAGCCGCCCTCGTAGCCACGCGTGAGGAGCAGGGCTCGCTCGTCGTCCGGGTCGGGCTGGCGGGCGATGGCGGCGTCGAGATCGAGGTAGGTGTCGGCCGCCGGGTCGTCGATCGCCGTGTAGCCGGCGACATCGGCGACCAGATCGGCCGCCAGCGAGTCGGCCAACGTGAGGGGCGAGATCTCGGTATCGCTCGCGTCGGTATCGCTTGCGTCGGTGTTGTCAGGGTCGGTGNNTGGTGGAGCTCGGGTCGTCGGTCGTCACGGAGGATTCCTCGTCGGTCGAGTCGTCGATGGCGTCGGGGTCGCTCACTGCGTCGGCGGCCGACCCGAATGCCGGCATCGTCGAGGTTGAGCCGGCTGCGTCGTCGGTCGGTGCGCTCACGGCTTCGTCCGCCTCGTCGGTGGCCGACGCGTCATCGGCCGAGGGCGTGCAGGCGGTGGCGAGCAGGGCGGTGGCCAGGGCAAGGGTGGGCAGACCGAGGGCCGCCTCGCGGGCTCGAGGTCGGGCCCGCAGCGCGCCGTACAACCCGGCATGGCGTTCGCCGGCGTCGCCGCCGACCACGCCGAGCCCGAGCGTGGTGACCGTCCGGGTCACACCGAACGCCGCACCGACCAGCGCCGCGTCGACCGCCCCACGGGTAGCGCTGAGCGCCAGGACGGCCCACCAGACCCAGGTGCCGAGGATCGTGAGCGGGGCCACGCCGAGCCGTGCCCCGTAGAGGACGGCAACCAGTCGAGGGTCGAACCAACGGCTCCACTCGACCGGCACCTGGCGACCGATCGTCCACGGGAGTGGTCGGCCGAGTCGTTGGCCGACCAGATCCATCGCGAGCGCGGCGGCGAGCCCGGCAGCCACCACGGTCAGGCCGGCGTCGGGCAGGGCACCACCCACCACCCCGGCGGCGAAGCCGGTGAGGGTGGCGGTGGCGGTCGTGGCGGCCCCGAACAGGGTGGCCACGACGAGTCGTCGGATCCCCCGGACCGAGGGAAGCAGGGTCTCGGAGACCGAAAGGCCTCAGGGCGACCAGAGGGTGTGGACCGCCGCCATACAGGCCACGCCCAAGAGCAGGACCAACGCAGCGGGCACGGCGTCAGTCCCGGAACGTCTGGGCCACGCTGGTCCAGTAGTCGGGCTGCTCGCCCTGGCCCCACGGAAGGGCGCCGTCGGTGCGGGCCATGCCGATCTCGCGTTCGGCGAGGGGCTGCCGGAACACCGGCAGGCCTTCGCCGGGGACCCCCATGAGATCATCGACCCGGAACCCGTTGGTGGTGCCCTGCAGGCGCCAGAATTCCGCTGCGGTCAGGGCGCCGGGGGCGTCGACGAGGAAGATCTCGGTCCACTTACCCCAACGCACCCCCTGATCGGTGAGCCAGGTGGCCACCGGGGTGCGGTCGCCGATGCCGTCGAGCGCGCCGGGGGGATGGAAGATCACCCCGGCACCGAGGTTGGCGAGGGGGAGGAGACCGGCGGTGCCGTCGGGGACGAGGATCACGCGGGTGGCGGTGGCGAAGGGGGTGGCAGCCGCCAGCTCGGTCAGCTCGCGGGCCAGGTCGACCAGGTTGGTCGACGTGGTCCGTTCGGTGCCGGTGGCCCCCGGGTCGGTCGGCTCGGGCCCGACCAGAACGGTCGGCATGTCGACGGTGGCTCGAGCGGCGTCGCCGACCAGGAGCGGGAAGCCGGTGGTCGAACCGAAGATTGCAGCGAGGTCGCCGGCCTGGGCCGAGAAGCCACTGTCGACGACCGTGATCGCTCGGTCGATGGCGTTGATGGAGCGGATGCGCTCGGCGACGGCCACCGACAGGTCGCCGGGGTCGCTCACCGCGCTGACGACCTCGACGGCCATGCCGAGGTCGGTGATCGCGTCGGTGGTGGCGACCGAGACCGGGCCGACGACCATGACGGTGCGAACGCCGAGGCGGTCGAGGCGGGTGAGGTCGACCATGGCCAGGCCGCCGGCGCCGGCGACGAGGAAGGGGGCGTCGAGCACCCCGGCGAGGGGAGCAGCGATTCGGCCGAACCACGGCGACCCGTCACCGGCGACGACCGCGCGGCGGGCGACGGTCGGGTGGCCGATGTCGATCGCCGACCCCTCGAAGCCGCCGACCGCTGCGGCGGTCACGGTCGAGATCTCGACGTCGAGCAGGCGGGGGTCTTCACCGCAGCTCTCGACGATGCAGGCGACGTTGGTGCCAGCCGGGCAGTAGCCGTGCACGTTGGGGTAGTTGACCACGCAGCAGTCGCAGATCTTCTTGAGGCCGTCGTTGCGGCAGCAGCCGTCGCTGGCATACCAGCACCAGCCCCACACGTGGCCCTCGCCGACGCAGTCGAAGGTGTCGCACTTCGGGGTCACGCCGGTCTGGCCGCACACGCGGGCCTCGGCCCGCTTCATCAGGATCGTGGCCAGGGTCGGGCCGACGGCGACCACCATCGCCAGCTGGCCGAGCCGATGGAGGAACGAGCGGCGGGTCGTGCGAGCGGCGGTCCAGCGGCCGAGGCGCTCGACGGTGTTGTCGAAGCCGGTGGTCATCGGGCGGTCTCCTGGCTGGACGGGGTGGTGGACGGGGCGGCCGAACCGGCGGGTTCGGTCAGGTCGATCACGCCGGCGCGGACTTCGGCGAGCATCTCCTCTGCCTGGTCGAGGGTGTTGGCGACGCCGCGACTGCGAACCACGCCGTCGTCGTCGACGGCCACGAGGTACGGGGTCGAGCGGACCTTGAAGCGGGCGAACAGGTCGCGGTCGTGCTCGGCGTCGACCGTGTGGAGGGCCATGCCGGGCTCGGCCCTGGCGAGACGCTCGAGGCCCGGATGGAGGGCGGCGCAGATCTCACAGCTGGGGGAGGTGAAGGCGAGCACGGTCACCTCGGCGGCGGTGTAGTCGACGCTCGGCAGCGGCGGCGCTTTCTCGTCGAGTTCTGGTCCCTCGCCGGCGAAGTGCACCCCCATCGGGGCGATGCGGGTGTGGAGTACCCCGATTTGGCGGAGCAGGGCCACCACGGCCACGCCCAACACGATCACGGCCACCCACAACAGCACGTACGACACGATCCACACGCCACCGGTCATCTCGTCACCTTCCGATCTCGCCGGCCAACTGCGTGCCGAACACGGTGCCCACCTGTTGCCTGACCCGCAGCAACTGCACCACCACCGCCGCGGTCACCACCGCCGCACTCGCCGCCACGAGGTCGGCGAGCGCCGGCATCGTCATCCCGCCGGTCGTCGCTGGGAGCAACGCGGCGACGAGCAGGCCGACGTTGCGGGCCACGTCGGCCAGGCCGACCGGCTCGTCGTGGTCGGCGCCGAAGCACCCGCACGACAACGCACGGCCCGAACGGATCATGCCGATCAGGGTCCCCGTGAACGCGACGAGGAGGCCGACCGCGGCGATGGCGCCGACGACCGGCGCAGCGAGGAGGGCGAAGGCGACGGCGAACTCGGCGGCCACCACGACCGGGGCGAGTGCCGTCGGGCGCGGAAGCCCGATGCGCCCGAACGCCTGGGCGGTGCCGGGCAGATCGCGCAGCTTCGAGGTCGCCGACCAGAGGAACATCGCGGCGAGGCCGACCGCCGCCACGGTCCCGAGGCCGGCCAGCTCGTCGAAGGTCACGACGAACTCCCGAGGAAGGCTTCGAAGGCCTCGTCGCTCGCCAGGAGCTGGGCTCGCAGGACGCGCTCGTTGTCGATTCGGACGACCGCGACGCCGGCGTCGCGCTCGTCGTCGGTCGGCGCCCGGTCGAAGATCTCGGCGTAGTAGGCCTGGACCCGGCCGCCGAGCGACTCGTCGCTTTGGTAGATCGCATCGACGATCCAGTAGTGGTGGGCCCCCGAGGCCTCCATGCCCACCCAGTAGGCGAGGCCGCCGGCGTCGGGGGAGCGGCCGAGCAGCTCCTGGTAGACCTCGACGATCCACGCCTCGGCGCTGCCGGCGCCGTCGAACCGCTCGGGGCTGGCAAGGATGTTGGTGCGGAGTTCGGTGACCGGACGGGTCTGCAGGTAGCTCGTCCAGAACGCGTGGCCCCCCGGTTCGGCGGCCCGGCCGAGGAGGTCGGCGTAGGCCCGGTCCACCTCGTTGCCAGCACCCTCGGGGCTGAACAGCATCGTGCGGGCCACGGCGGCCCGCCGTTCGTCACCCCCGGTTGCGAGACGGCCCAGCCAGAAGTCGAGCCCACTGTCGTCGGCGGGACGGCCGAAGATCTCGACGTAGGCGTTGGACAGCCAGCGCTCGTTGGCCGATGGGCCATCAGCCTGGGCGTCGATCGGGACGGGGCTCGCCAAAATCGACAGAATCGTGAAAGCGGCGGTCGCGATCACCGCGCCGAAGCGGCGGGATCGGGAGCCGCCGCCGGGGTTCCCACACTCGTGCACGGCCGCCGATCGTAGGCCCCAGGTGTGCCCGAGCGGTGGCTTTCGTCCGAGTCCAGCCGTGACGCAACCCCTCGCCGGTCGTAGCTAGGCTCGCTCCGGTGAGCAGCGACGCCAGCCAGACGCCCGCCCCGCCGACCGGTACGCCGAAGGTGGCGGTGATCATGGGGAGCCAGTCGGACTGGGAGACGATGCGCCACGCCACCGACACCCTGGCCGATCTCGGCATCGATCACGAGGCCCGAATCGTGTCGGCCCACCGCACCCCGGACCGGATGTACGAGTTCGCCAAGGGGGCCGAGGCCGAGGGGTTCTCGGTGATCATTGCCGGTGCCGGCGGGGCCGCCCACCTGCCGGGGATGACGGCGTCGCTCACCCGGCTGCCCGTGTTCGGCGTGCCCGTCCAGTCCCGGGCGTTGTCCGGTCAGGACAGTCTGTTGTCGATCGTGCAGATGCCGGCCGGGATCCCGGTCGGCACCCTCGCCATCGGCAAGGCCGGCGCCACCAACGCGGCCCTCCTGGCGGCGGCCGTCGTCGCCCTGCTCGACGAGGGCGTTGCCGGACGGCTCGACGCCTACCGGGCCGCTCGCACCGCCGGGGTGGCCCCGGCCCCCGTCGACGAGTGAGCGCCGTGACCGCCTCTCCCTCGGCCGCCTC
>JAWSVN010000261.1:0-3866 GCA_033851875.1 Acidimicrobiales bacterium | reverse complement strand
TCGTCGACGACGAAGGCGGGCGGATCTCAGCGGGGGAGAAGCAGCTGCTGACCATCGCCCGAGCCTTCCTCGCCGACCCGGCGATCCTGGTGCTCGACGAAGCGACGAGCTCGGTCGACACCCGCACCGAAGTGCAGATCCAGGAGGCGATGAACGCCCTGCGGGCGAACCGGACGAGCTTCGTGATCGCCCACCGGCTGTCGACGATCCGGGGTGCGGACACGATCCTGGTGATGGACGGCGGCCGCATCGTCGAGCAGGGCAACCACGACGAACTGCTCGCGGCCGACGGCGCCTACGCCGCCCTCCACCGGGCCCAGTTCGCCGGTCAGGCAACCTGACGCAGTCGCTGGATCGGTCAGGGCGCGAGGCGGCTCACGCCGTCGTAGCGGATGGCGGCGGCCCGGATATGGCGGGCGGCCAGGATGGCCCGCTCCTCGCTGATGTAGGAGTTGATCTCCCGGAGATCGGGCTCCGTGCCGGCGAGCACGGTCCAGCCCTTGCGGGTCTTCGCGATCGTCACCCGGTAGTCGGCCATGCACCAGTCTCGCACGCCCGGTGACCGACGGCGTCGGCNNCGTCCCCCGGCCGGGGGTAAGCGCCACCGGTGACCGACCCCCTTCCCGCCGGCGCCCCCTCGCCCGGGGCTGCCACCCCCGAAGTCGCCGACATCAACGCCGAACGCATCGCCCCCGACCTCGCCGCCCCGGGTCCGCTGATCCTCGGCCCGCTCCTCCGCTACGTCGACGAGACCAGTGCCACGCTGTGGATGGAGTTCGACCGGCCCGGCACGGTCGAGGTCCTGGGATCGTCGACCTCGACCTTCACGGTCCGCGGCCGAAGCTACGCCCTGGTCGTGATCGAGAACCTCGACCCGGGCACGACCACGTCCTACGAGGTGCGCTTCGACCAACAGCTCGTGTGGCCCGAGCCGATCCCCGAGGGCGCCGAGGTGTCGTTCCCACCGAGCGTGATCCGCACGCCGTCGCCCGACCGGGACGTGGCGATCGTGGTCGGCTCGTGTCGGGCGAGCGCGCCCCACGTGGTGCCCTTCACCCTCGAGCGGGCCTTCGATCACGAGGGCCGCGGCGTCGACAGTCTGTGGGCCAGGGCGATGGCACTCGCCGAGGGATCGACCGAGGAGCTTCCCGACCTCCTCCTCTTCGTCGGCGATCAGATCTACGCCGACGACTCCTCACCTCGAACCCGGGAACGCATCGACACCGTTCGGGCCCACGACCCGGGCAGCGTCGACCTCGACCCGGCGATCGTGGCGTCGTTCGAGGAGTACGCATGGCTCTACCACGAGGCCTGGTCGTCGCCCTACGAGCGATGGCTGCTCTCGACCGTGCCGAGCGCCATGATCTTCGACGACCACGACATGATCGACGACTGGAACATCTCCGAGGCATGGGTCACCGACATCCGTACCGAGCCGTGGTGGCAACGCCACGTGATCGGGGGCCTGACCTCGTACCTGATCTACCAGCACCTCGGGAACCTGTCGCCGGTCCAGCTGCGCGAGCAGGGCTGGCTCGAGCGCTTGCCGGCTCTGGCCGACGCGACCGAGGAACTGGAGCGGTGGGCGCTCGATTCCGAGGCAGCCACCCCGCTGCCGGGCGGCTACCGGTTCTCGTTCCGTCGCGACGTCGGTGACGTGACCGTCGTGGTGATCGACACCCGCAACGCGCGAGTGCTCGACGAAGGACGCCGCCGTATGGTCGGCGACGACGAGTGGGCGTGGATCGAGGCCGAAGCCCACTCGGCCCGACGTCACCTGGTGCTGGCCACCACCCTGCCGGTCTTCGTCGGCGCCGGCCTCCACGATCTCCAGGTCTGGAACGAACAGGTCTGTGCGGGACGATGGGGCCGCCGGGCCGCCGCGGTCGGCGAACGGGTACGGCGCCACCTCGACCTCGAACACTGGGCGGCCTTCGGCGAGTCGTACCGAGCGTTCTGCCGGCTCCTCACCGAACTGGGCCGACACGGCCAGCTCGAGTCGATCGTGGTGGCCGCCGGCGACATCCACTTCAGCTACGCCGCCCGGGTCGAGGTCGTCGAGGCGGCCGGTGGACCGCCGGTGTGGCAGGTGGTCTCGTCGCCGATGCGCAACGCCCTGATCCCCTTCGAGCGCGGCGTGCTCCGGGCGTCGCTGACCAAGGCCGGACGCGCTGCGGGCGCGGCACTCCGGGCGTCGGTGCGGTCGGGGCCCCCACCGCCGGGCATCGAACCGGCCACCGGTCCCCATTTCGCCAACAACCTCTGCACCCTGCACTACGACCCGTCCGGGGTGAACCTCGAGATCGACCACTACGAGGCGACCACCGACGGTCGGCCCGATCAGGAACGGGTGGCGCAGGTCCAGATCGCCGGACGGCCGGCATGACCGCCCCACCCACGACGACCTGGCTGCCACTCGACGCCTACGGGGCGATCGGCGACATGCAGACCTTGGCGTTGTCGTCGCGTACCGGGTCGATCGACTGGTGGTGTTGGCCCCGCTTCGACGCCCCGTCGGTGTTCGGTCGCCTCCTCGATGCCGACGGCGGCCACTGGCAGATCGAGCCGGTGGACGAGCCGACCGCCGTCCGCCATCTCTACCTGCCGGGCACCAACGTGCTCCTCACGCGGTTCCACAGCGACGAGTCGGTGGTCGAGGTGGAGGACTACCTCGTGATCGGCGGACCGCGGCGCCTGGCCCGACGGGTCACCTGCCAGCGGGGGACGACGACGATGCGGGTCGTGATCGCACCCCGTCCGGACTACGGCAGAGCCGAGGTCGACCTGACCGCGGAGGACGGAGCGTGGCGGCTCGACGTCGGCCACGGTGAGCGCCTGTGGTTCGGCGCCGACGTCGAGCTCGGACTCGAACCGGACGGTTCGCGCCTCGTCGCCGAATTCGAGATCGGCGAGGGCGAGACCGTCGCCTTCGTGGCCGGCGAGAGCCCGGATCTCGACGACGACTGCGGCTACCGCCGCACGGTCGACTTCTGGCGGGAGTGGATCGGCCGCTCGACCTACCGGGGCCGCTGGCGTGAGGCGGTGGAGCGGTCGGCGTTGGCCCTCAAGCTCTTGACCCACGACGAGTCGGGCGGGCTCCTGGCCGCCGGCACGACCAGCCTGCCCGAGGCGGTCGGGGGCGAACGCAACTACGACTACCGCTACGTCTGGATCCGCGACGCCGCGTTCACCCTGTACGCCCTGCTCGAGTTGGGCTTCCGGGACGAAGCCGACGCCTTCACGGCGTGGCTGCTCGCCCGGCTCGACGGCGATGCAGCGGCGCCCGCCTTCGGGCCCCTCGCCCCGCTCTACGACCTCGACGGGTCGGCCGAGCTCGACGAGCGCACCCTCGACCACTGGAGCGGCTACCGCGGTTCCGCCCCGGTGCGGGTCGGCAACGCGGCGAGCGACCAGTTCCAGCTCGACATCTACGGCGAACTCGTCGACGCCCTCTACCTGGCCGACGCCCACGGCGATGGGCTCCACCTCGACGCCTGGACCCACGTCGCCGCAATCGTCGACTGGGTGGCCGAGCACTGGCGCGAACCCGACGAGGGAATGTGGGAGACGCGCGGGGGACAGGAGCGCTTCACGTCGTCGCTCCTCCTCGCCTGGGTGGCTTTGGAGCGCGGGATCCGCATGGCCGACCATCGAGGTCGACCGGCCGACGTCGCCCGGTGGCGGAGCGAGCGCGACGCCGCTCACGCCGAACTGCTCGAGCGAGGTTGGAACGACGATCTCGGCGCCTTCACCCAGACCCTGGACGGCGACCGGCTCGACGCGTCGCTCCTGTTGGCCCCGATGGTGAAGTTCGTCGCCGGCGACGACCCGCGCTGGCGATCGACGCTGGCCGCCATCGAAGCGCG
>JAWSVN010000002.1:0-9543 GCA_033851875.1 Acidimicrobiales bacterium | reverse complement strand
CGCCACCCGTGAGTTGCGCCGCGATCAGCGCTCGGCGACCGTGCGTCGTAGGCTGGTCGGCGGTGGACGACTTCGAACCCACAACCGACTTCCCCGATGTGATCGACGGTGACGACCGCGCCGTTGCGTCCACGGCGAAGAGCCGCGACGAGCAGGTGCAGCGTCGCCGCAAGCTCGTGCTGCGGTGGTTGGCGCTCGGAGCGGTGCTGGCGTTGATCGCCCAAGGCTTCCCCCCGGTGCGATCGATCGTTGCCGTGCTCGCCGGCTACGCCATCATCCACATCGGCTTCATCGCGATCGGTGCGATGGCCCGGCCGATCCCCGAGGCGCCGCCTCCCGGGGAGCTGCGACGGGTCAAGCTCGTCTACCGCTGCACCACTTGCGGTTCTGAACTGCGGATGACGCTGGCCAACGACCACGTGCCGGAAGCGCCTCGGCACTGCGCCGACGACATGGAGCTGATCACCGACCTCGAGGACGTGATCTGAACCGTTTCTGACGGTTCAGATGGAGGTGCAACCGAGGGCCTCCACAGGTGTTGTGGGTTTCCCACAACCTGTGGACAAAGCTGTGGCCTGTCACACGCCGTTTACCGGTTTGTCAAGGGCCAATCGCGAGAATCTCGTCGCGAATACCCACCGTTGAACAGGGACAACGACGCGTTGTCACCGCCCGGTACCAAGCGCGGGGAGATGACGGCCGAAGATGACGGAACGATGTCGGCCACGCACCGAGCCATGACCCGTCAGCGCAACTGGGTGGCGGTGACGATGCCGCCGAGGACCAGGCCCAGGCCGCCGAGAAGGTACCAGTTCGATGCCGCTCCCGGCAGCAGCTCGACGTAGTTGAACACGATCATCAACACGCCCACCACCAGGAGGGCGAACATCAGCACCGGCACCCAGGTCGGCGACGGCCCGCGCACTGCGACGGGGGTGGCCGTGCGCGGTGAGGTCTCGGGCACCTCCGCGTTGGTCGGGCGGGTGCCCTTCGGCGTGATCCGGCTCTTGTGCTTGTCCTGACGCACCATCGCCGACCACTCTACCCACCGAGCCCGGCTCGGCGCCGAAATCCGCTCACGGCGTCGATCGGGCCGCCAGTAGTCTTGGCCCCGTGACGCAGCGCATCCTCGTGATCGACAACTACGACTCGTTCGTCTACATCCTCGTCCAGTACCTCGGGGAACTCGGCGCCGAACCGATCGTGGTCCGTCACGACGAGCGCCCCCTCGACGAGCTCGCCGCCCTCGAACCCGACGGGGTGCTGATCTCCCCCGGGCCCGGCACGCCCGACGACGCCGGCGTGTCGCTCGCCGCCATCGAGGCCTTCGCCGGCACGGTCCCCGTGTTCGGGGTGTGCCTCGGCCACCAGTGCATCGGCCAGCTCTACGGCGGCACCGTCAGCCGTGCACCCGAACTGATGCACGGCAAGACGTCGTTCATGCGCCACGAGGACGTGGGCGTGTTCAGCGGCCTCCCCAACCCGCTCGAGGCGACCCGCTACCACTCGCTGATCGTCGAGCGTGGCGACCTGCCCGAGGTCCTCGAGATCACCGCCGAGACCAAGGACGGCCTGATCATGGGCCTGCGTCACCGAGAGCTCGACGTCGAAGGTGTGCAGTTCCACCCCGAGTCGGTGCTCACGATGTCGGGCAAGGACCTGCTGGCCAACTTCCTCGGCCGCTGCGGGACGCCGGCGACCGCCTGAGCCCTCGTCGGCGGGTGACGCCGGGGCGCTGATCAGCCGCCGCCGTCGCCCTCGTCCGGGGGTGTGGACGTCGTCGAGCTCGTGCTCGACGTCGAGGTCGACGTCGTCGTGGTGGCCTGGGTCGTCGTGGTGCCCACGGCCCGGCCGATCGTGATCGTCACCGGTGAACCGACCTCGAGGTCGGTGTTGGCCGCCGGGTCCTGGGCGGTGACCTTGCCGACGTCGGCCGAGTCGGGCAGGACGTCGACGAACTCGATGACCGGCTCGAAGCCCCGGTTGAGGATCGCCTGCTCGGCGGCGGCCTGGGTGAGGCCGATGAGCGGCGGCACCGAGTCGGTGGCCGGGCCGTCGGAGACGTAGAGGATCACCCGTCGGTCGATCGGCACCGGGGTGCCGGCCGGCGGATCGGTCCGGATCACGAGACCCTTCTCGACCTCCGACGACGACTCCTGCTCGATCGCCGGATTCGGCAGACCCTCACGGCCCAGTGCGTTGGAGGCCTCGCCGGTGGTGAGGCCGGTGACGTCGGGGACCTCGACCTGGTCGGGGCCACTCGAGATCGTCAGGGTCACCAGGGCGTCGGGGTTGACCGCCTGGGGCTCGGGCGACATGCCGATGACGATGCCGGCGTCGTACTCGTCGCTCGGTTCCCGTTCGATCTCGACCGACAACCCGAGGGCCCGCAGCGTGGCCACCGCGTCAGCCTCGGCCTGGCCTCGCACGTCGGGCAGGTCGATGGCGTCCTCGGCCTGGGAGATCCGGATCAGCACCGGGCTGCCCTGGTCGGCCTCGGTGTTGGCCGACGGGCTCTGCTCGAACACCTCGCCCGGCTCGACGTTCTCGTTGAGTTCGAACACCGGGGTGACCTCGAAGCCGGCGTTGGTCAGGATCTGGGCTGCGGTCTCCTCGGTCTCGCCGATCACGTCGGGCACGGCGACCTGGACGGTGGTCTCGGTGTCGCCCGACGGGTCGCCGAACACGTCGGCGATGTAGAAGATCAGGCCGGCGAGGGTGAGCAGGAGCACGGCGAGCAGGGCGAGGAACACGCCATTGCGCTTCGGCGGCTCGTAGTACTCCTCCGGCGGGGCCTCGTGGTCGACGGCGACGGCCGCCGGCATGGCCCGGGTGGTGTCGATGACGGCCCGGTTGGCCTGGGTGGCGGGCGCGGCGGCAGCCCCTGCCCCGGCTGCGACGGCGCCGGCGCCGGCTGCAGCAGCGGGAGCACCCGCGCCAGCGGGACCTTCACCGTTGTTGGAGATCGGGGCCGCGGCGGTGCCGGCCAGCGGTGCCCCCTCGAGGAAACGGCGCAGGTCGGCCCGGAGATCCTCGGCCGACGCGTAACGCTGGTTGGGGCTCTTGGCCAGCAGACGGGCGATCACGGCCTCGAGCGTCTTGGGCACGGCCGGATTGATCGAGGTGGGCCGCGGCGGGGCCTCCTGGACGTGCTTGTAGGCGATCGCGACCGGCGACTCCCCGAGGAACGGCGGGGTGCCGGTGATCATCTCGAACAGCACCACGCCGAGGGAGTAGAGGTCGCTGCGGGGGTCGACGCTCTTGCCCTGGGCCTGCTCGGGCGAGAAGTAGGTGGCGGTCCCCATCACCGAGCCGGTCTGGGTCAGCTCGTCACCGCCACCGAAGGCGCGGGCGATGCCGAAGTCGGTGACCTTCACCTGCCCCGACGGCGTGATCAGGATGTTGCCCGGCTTCACGTCGCGGTGCACGGTGCCGTTGCGGTGGGCGAACCCGAGGGCGGCGGCCACGTCGGTGCAGATCTCGGCCGCCCGGTCGTGATGGAGCGTGCCCTCGGCGGCGATCAGATCGGCCAGGCTGCGACCCTCCACGTACTCCATGACGATGAAGTAGGTGTTGTCGTGCTCACCCCAGTCGTAGACGGCGACGATGCTCGGGTGGTTCAGGTTGGCGGCCGCCTGGGCCTCACGGCGGAACCGCTCCACGAAGGTCGGCTCGGACGCGAACTGCGGGAACAGCACCTTGACGGCCACGGGCCGATCGAGGAGCTGGTCGCGTGCCAAGAAGACGTCGGCCATCCCGCCACGAGCCAGGCGGCGGTGGAGTTCGTAGCGGCCCGAGAGGACCGGGCGTGCGGGCGGAGCATCAGACACAGCACGAGAAGGTTAGTGAACGAGCGGGCTCGTGGCGCGGTCACGGGGGACGCTGAGTCGTTGTGCTCAGGTCCGGGGCGTCGACGACGCGGCCACCCGGGCGCCTGCGGCAACCCTACGACGCGGCCTGCCAGGCCTCGATCACGGCCGCCGCGATGGGGCCGGCGACCCGGCCGCCGGTCTGTTCGCTGGCCCCGGGCTGGCCTTCCACCAGGACCGCGACCACGAGCTCGGCCGGCTCGTCCTCCGGGCCGGCGAACGCCACCACCCAGGCGTGGGAGGCGGCCGGGTCGGTGCCGAGCTGGGCGGTGCCGGTCTTGGCGCCCACCGTCAGGCCCGAGGTCGCCAGCGATCGGCCGGTGCCGTTGGCGACCACCTCGATCATGGCGAGCCGCAGGTCGGCGGCGGTCGCCGCCGAGATCGGTCGCTGCCACACCGCCGGGGCCGGGTCGCCCACCACCTCGCCCTGGATGTCGCGCACCTCGGTCACCACGCGGGGCACCATGATCGCGCCGTCGTTGGCGATCCCGGCCGCCACCAGGGCCATCTGCAGCGGCGTGGCCGACACGTCACCCTGCCCGATCGCCGCCTGGGCCAGCCCCGGGGTGTCCTCGAACAGGCCCGCGGGCAGCTCGTCACTCGGTTCGTCGAGCACCTCGCCGTAGTCGGTCGGGAACTGGCTGGCGACGGCGCCCGGCAGGTCGATCGGCGGCACCGTGTTGAAGCCGAACGACTGGGCGGTGCCGATCAGTGCGGAGGGACCGAGCAGCTCGGCGCCGATCCGGGCGAACCCGGCGTTGCACGACTGGCGCAGGAGTTCGAGCAGGTCGCCACCGCAGAGGTTGCCACCGAAGTTCGACAGCGGGCGGGTGGTGAGGCGCGGCGTGTAGCTGGTCTCGACCGGGAACTGCGGGTCGGTGAGGGTGACGACCTCTTCCTCGAGCGCCGAGGCGGCGGTGACGAGCTTGAACGTCGAACCGGGGAAGAAGATGTCGCGGAACGCCCGGGCCCGCAGGGGGTTGTCGTCCTCGGCGCTGAGGGCGGCGAAGGCGGCGTTGACGGCGGTGCCGTCGTGGTCGGCCAACACGTTCGGGTCGAACGACGGCCAGCTCCACATCGCCAGGAGCTCGCCGGTGCGGGGGTCGAGGGCGACGACCGAGCCCTCACGGTCACCGAGGGCGTTGCGAGCGGTCTGTTGAAGGTCGTGGCGGAGGCTGAGCACGACCTGTCCCGTCGCCTCGCTCTCGGTGAACAGGTCGGCGATGCTGCTCAGCTCGAGTTCGGGGGTGCGCCCGATCAGTTCGTCGTTGTAGGCCCGCTCCACGCCCTCGGCCCCGAGGTTGAACGACAGGTAGCCGGCGACGTGGGCGTAGAGCTCGCCCTCGGGATACTCCCGCTGCCGCTCGAACACCCCGTCGCTCTCCACCGAGCGAGCGACGACGGTGCCGTCGACCGTCGAGATGATCCCGCGCGGACCGGAGAAGTCGCGCTGCACGGTCCGGGTGTTGTTGGGGTCGGCTCGCAACGCCTCGGCGTCGAAGATCTGGATCCGGTTCAGCTGCACGAACAGCAGGCCGAAGCAGGCCAGCAACACGAACAGCACCCGACGCAGGGGACGCTGGATCACGGTGCGCCGCTCTCGAGCGGAGCGCCGTCGGCGAAGCGCTGGGTGGTCGACGGGTCGGCCGCCGGACGACGGCTGTTGGCCCGGTGGGAGATGGCGATCAGGAGGGCGAGGGCGATGTAGTTCGAGATCAGCGACGACCCGCCGTAGGAGACGAAGGGCAGGGTGACGCCGGTGAGGGGCAGCACCCGCAGGATCCCGCCGATGATCACGAAGCTCTGGAAGCCCAACATGGCGGTGAGGCCGGCGGCCAGGTAGGCCTCGAACGACGACCGGGCGGCGGCCGCCACCCGGAAGCCGGCGCCGACGAACAGGACGTAGGCGGCGAGCACGGCGGTGGCGCCGAGCACGCCGAGCTCCTCGCCGATGGCGGCGAAGATCATGTCGGTCGGGGCGAACGGGATCTTGCCGGGGGTGCCGAGCCCCAGGCCGGTGCCGGTCACCCCGCCGTCGGCCAGCGCGAACGCCGCCTCGACGATCTGGAACCCCGACCCCTTCGGGTCTGCGAAGGGGTCGATCCAGATGTCGACCCGCTGCTGCACGTGGGAGAAGCGGGAGTGGGCGGCGACCGCGCCACCGAGGAAGAGGACGAGCCCGGTCACGACGTAGGCGGCCCGTTCGGTGGCGACGTAGACCATCACGAGGAACAGGGTGAAGAACAGCAGCGACGAACCCAGGTCGCGCTGGGCGATCATCACCAGCAGGGCCACGCCCCACGCCAGCAGGAGCGGACCGAAGTGTTTGAGATCGGGCAGGTGGAGGGGGCCGAGCCGGCGGGGGCTGAGGATCAGCAGGTCGCGCTTGTCGACGAGGTAGCCGGCCAGGAAGGCGGCGAGCACGATCTTGGCGAACTCGCCGGGCTGGATGCTGAACCCGGCCACCCGCAGCCAGATGCGCGCGCCGTTGATGTTGACGCCGAGACCTGGGATCAGCGGCAGGAGCAGGAGGACCACGCCGAGCAGGGCGAGCGAGTAGCGATACGGCTCGAGCCGACGCACGTCGGGGACCGCGGCGAGGGTGATCGTGAAACCGGCGAGACCGATCAGGGTCCACGCGGCCTGGGAGTCGGCGAGGCCCGGGTCGAGGCGGGCGATCATGACGTAGCCGACGCCGTTGAGCAGGGTGGCGAGGGGCAGGAGCAGGCCGTCGGCGCCCGGGGCGAGGCGGCGCACCACGAGGTGGGCCGACAGGAACAGGGCGACGACGATCGCCAGGAACGGCACGATGTTGGCCGGCAGCGACGCGGCGCGGCCCAGGCTGGTGAGACCGAAGGCCGAGACGGTGATGATCGAGGCGAGGACCAGCAGGCCCAGCTCGACGGTGCGGGGCCGCATCGTCGTCAGCCTCCGTCGTCGTCGCTCGACGCCCCGGCCGCGCCCGCGGCCCCGGCGCCGGCATCGGCCGCGGCGGCTGACGCCGTCGACAGGTTCTCGACGAAGCGTTCGGCGGCCTCGAGCGAGGTCCACTCCCGCTCCGACGCGAGCTGCTCCTGCGATGCGTCGTCGAGGTCGGCGGTGACGAGTTCGGTGGTGACGACCACTTCGGGGTCCCACCACAGCACACCGCCGGGTCGGCCGTTGGCGATCACGACGGTGCCGGCGTCGTCGGTCGCGAACCACGCGCTGCGGGCATACCAGCGCGAACCCAATGCCACGGCGAGCAGGGTCACGATCGCGACCGCCGCGATCGCGATCGGCACCGTGCGACGGGTCGGGGCGAGGGTGGTCGACTCGTCGACCTTCAGCGGCGCCGGCGGTTGGTCGAGGCTGGGCTCGGCGTCGAGGTCGACGACGTCGGGCATCGACGGGCCCCGTGAGGTCTGGAACAGTCCGGCGGCACCGCCGTCGGCAGCCGGTGCTTCGGTCGCGGTGGGGGCGGCGACGGGGGCGATCTCGGCCGTGGCCTCGCCGGTGGTCTCCTTGCGGGCACCGGCCACGGCGGCGGCCGGCTCGGGCCGGTTGCCGTCGACGTCGAAGATGTCGGCGAGGCAGACGGTGACGTTGTCACGGCCACCGGCCTCGACCGCACTCGCCACGAGCCGGTCGACGACCTCGTCGACGCCGTGGACCGTGTCGAGGATCGTGACGATCTCGGCTTCGCTGAGCTCGTTGGTCAGGCCGTCGCTGGCGAGCAGGAACCGGTCGCCGGGTTCGGCTGACAGCACGAACACGTCGACGTCGACGTGTTCGCCCATGCCGAGTACGCGGGTGACGATGTTGCGCTGGGGGTGCTCCTTCGCCTCCTCGGCGGTGAGGCGGCCGGTACGGACCAGGTCCTCGACGAGGGAGTGGTCGATCGTGACCTGCACCAGCTCGCCCCGGCGGTAGCGGTAGGCGCGGGAGTCGCCGACGTTGACGATGCGGACCTCGGCGGCCTCGTCGTCGACGACGGCGGCCACGAGGGTGGTGCCCATGCCTCGCAGCGACGGGTCGGCGGCCTCGGTGAACACGGCGGTGTTGGCCGCTTCGGCGGCCGCGACGAGGCGATCGACGTCGAGCAGGCCGCGGTGGCCCGACAGTTCGCCGATGGCGGCGGCCGAGGCTCGTTCGCCGCCGACGTGGCCGCCCATGCCGTCGGCGACGGCGAGGAGTTCACCGGTGGTGAGGAAACGATCTTGGTTGATGTCGCGGACCCGGCCGACGTGGGACGCGGCGGCGATGTGGTGCCGGATCGGCTCACGCTGCTCGGTCATCGGAACTCCATCACGATGGAGCCGACCTGGAGGCGGTCGCCGGCGTGGGCGACGACGGGCACGGTCACGCGCTGGCGATTCAGGTAGGTGCCGTTGGTCGAGCCGAGGTCCTCGACGAGGAGGCCGCTCTCACCGGGGAGCACCCGGGCGTGGACCTGGCTGATGTAGGTGTCGTCGAGCGTGATCTCGCAGCCGGCGGCCCGGCCGATCGACAGGGTCCCGCCGAGGGGGAACGAGCGGCCCGCGAGTTCGTCGGGTTCGACGACGACGAGGACACTGGCCGCCATCGGCGGGGGCGGGGAGCCGGCCGCCGGCGCCCCAGCGGGGACCGCGGTCGGGACCGGGGTGGCGGCTGGCTGCTTCGTGGCGGTCGTCTTGCGGCCCCGACGGCGGCCGTCGGTCGTCGCGGTCGTGGCCCACGTCGCCTGCAGGACGCGGAAGAAGAAGAGGTAGAGCAGTGCGAGGAGGCACCATCGCAGGAGCGTGAGCAAGGGTTCGGCCACGGTGCGAACACAGTACCGACCCCCGGCCCTCGGGTGGTGGGCACCCGCCGGTCAGCCGATGGCGAAGCGGAGTCGGGCGGGGCCGATCCGGATCTCGTCGCCGTCGACGAGGAGGCGGCGGGCGATCGGGCGGTCGCCGACCTTCACGCCGTTGGTGGAGCCGAGGTCGACCAGGAGGTAGCTGTCGCCGGAGGGGTGGAGCTCGGCGTGGTAGCGGGACACGTCGGGGTCGGCGAGCACGACGTCGCAGTCGGTCATGCGGCCGATGCGGACCGGCTGGTCGCCGAGGGTGACGATCGTGCCGTCGGCCAACTCGAGGTGGGCGGGCGAGTCGTCGGGCGGGGCGCCGTCGCGGAACGAGGCGTCGACCTTGACCATGCCGGTGCGGCGGTCGGGGTCGTCGACGAGGTCGACGCCGACCCGGCCGAGCAGGCCGAGCTCGAGCTCGTTGGTGTGGTCGCGGACGAGGGCGACCAGCTCGGCCCGCAGCGACGACGCCATCGGGGCGAACCGGGCGTGGTCGTCGGGGGCGAGGCGGACGACGAAGTGGTTGGGGGCGTTGATCTCGCCCCGGGTGTCGACGGTCTGGCCGGCGTCGATGGCCTTGATGATCCGGCGGCCGATCTCGACCGGCTGGAGGCCGGTGCGGAAGGCGCGAGCGAACATGCCCTCGACCATTCGCTCGAGGCGATCTTCGAAGCTCCGCAGCACCACAAAATCAACATAACCGAGGTGGTCGGACCATCGACGGCGCTACCCTCTCGGCCTACCACTCGCGCGAGTGGCGGAATTGGCAGACGCGCAGGATTCAGGTTCCTGTGTCTTAACGGACGTGAGGGTTCAAGTCCCTCCTCGCGCACCATCCGGCAGCTTCGCTGCCGCCCCGGACCCGGA
>JAWSVN010000260.1:0-1482 GCA_033851875.1 Acidimicrobiales bacterium | reverse complement strand
AACGGCCTCACCATGGATCCGAGCCAGCCGCGAGTGGAGGCGATCGGCGTCCTCGGCGACCGGATCGTCGCCGCCGGTCCCGCCCACGAACTCGCCGACCTGCGGGCCACGACCCGTCTCGACCTCGATGGCGCCACCGTGGTCCCCGGGTTCAACGACGCCCACAACCACATGGGCTTCTTCGGTGCCACGCTCAACGAGGTCGACCTCACCCCCGCCGCCGTCGGCTCGGTCGAGGAGGTCGTCGAGGCGATCGCCGCCAAGGCCGACCGTTCCACGCCGGGCACCTGGGTGGTCGGCTCCCGCTACGACCACAACAAGCTCGCCGAGCGCCGCCACCCGACCCGCCACGAACTCGACCGGGTCAGTCCCGACAACCCGGTCCTGCTCCAGCACACCTCCGGCCACTTCAGCGTGGTCAACACCGCCGCCATGCGACTCGCCCGCATCGGCGAGGTCGACATCCCCGAGGGCGGCGTGATCCCCCTCGGCGACGACGGCACCCCCACCGGCCTGCTCGAGGAACAAGCCCAGAAGCTGGCCAAGGACCTGCTCCACCCGTTCAGCGAAGCCGACCTCGTCCAGAACCTCGGTGCTGCGTCCGACCACTACCTGTCCGAGGGCATCACGAGCGCCCAAGAGGCAGCCGTCGGCGGCCTGCTCGGGTCGGCCGAGCCGCTCGAGGTCGCCGCCTACCAGCGGGCCCGAGCCGAGGGCCGGCTCCGCATCCGGGTGTCGATGATGGTGGCGGTCGAGAACCTGCATGGCGCCCTCCACCACCCTGACGACCCCGAGCCGTTCACCCTCGACCTCGGCCTCCACACGAGTTTCGGCGACGACTTCCTCCGGGTCGGCCCGACGAAGATCTTCGCCGACGGCTCCCTGATGGGCCGCACGGCCGCCATGTTCGACGACTACGCCGGCGAGCCCGGCAACAACGGCTACTTCCAGATGGAGGAGGACCTCCTCCACTCCCTGATCCTGCGAGCCCACCGGTCGGGCTGGCAGATCGCCACCCACGCCATCGGCGACCGGGCCGTCGCCTCGGTGCTCGACGCCTACGCCGAGGCGCTCCGCCTCCACCCTCGGGACGACCACCGGCACCGCATCGAACACTGCGGCGTGATCCGCGACACCGATGTCGACCGCATGGCCGAGCTCGGCGTCATCCCGGTGCCGCAGGCTCGCTTCATCTCCGAGATCGGCGACGGCATGGCCGCCGCCCTCGGGCCCGAGCGGGTGCCGACCTGCTATCGCCAGCGCAGCTTCCTCGACGCCGGCCTGGTCGTGCCCGGCAGCTCGGATCGGCCGGTGGTGGCCGGCGCCCCGATGCTCGGCGTGCACGACCTGGTCAACCAGCGGACCGCGTCGGGCGCGCCGTTCAACCCGCACGAGGCCCTCACGGTCGACGAGGCGCTGTACGCCTACACGATGGGCTCGGCGATCGCGTCGTTCGACGAGGACGTGAAGGGGTCGATCACG
>JAWSVN010000083.1:0-13052 GCA_033851875.1 Acidimicrobiales bacterium | reverse complement strand
GCGTGACCTGCGAGTTCACCTGGCGGCCACGGGAGCGCCACCGCGAATCGTTAGGGTGACGAACCATGGCTGATCCGCTGCGCATCATGGTGACCAACGACGACGGCATCGACTCGGTCGGTCTCCACGTGCTGGCGCGGGCCATGCGACCCTTCGGCGAGGTGACGATCATCGCGCCCGACAGCGAGTACTCCGGCGCCTCGGCCGCCATCGGTGCGCTCTTCGAGGAACGACCCGCCGTCCACACCGAGCGGGTCGAGGGCATCGACACCGCCTGGTCGGTCAGTGGCCCTCCCGCCCTGTGCGTGTTCTACGCCCGTCTCGGCGCCTTCGGTCCGGCCCCCGACCTGATCGTGAGCGGCATCAACCCCGGCGCCAACGTCGGCCGCTCCGTCTACCACTCCGGCACGATCGGCGCCTGCCTCACCGGCCGCACGGGCGGCATCCCCGGCATCGCGGTCAGCCAGGCCGTCACCGACTGGGGCGTCGAGGGCCAGGGCTGGGGCGAGATGGTGGCCAAGATGAAGTGGGACACCGCCGCCGAGGTGGCCGCCGTGGCCGTCGAGGCCTTCCTCGCCTCCGACCTCCCCGGCGTCGGCGTGCTCAACCTCAACGTCCCCAACGTCGAAACCCACGAACTCGCCGGCTGGCAGTGGAGCGACATCGGCGCCACCCCCACCCGCTCGATGGTCAACGTGCTGCTCGAACCGAAGCCCGGGCACGAGGGCAGCTTCGACGTGAAGATGGACTACGGCGACACCGGCGTGGCCCCCGACCCGGCCACCGACACCGGCGCGATGCTCGACGACAAGGTGTCGCTCACCTGGCTGTCGACGATCACCCCCCTCCGCTGGGACGCCCCCGAGTTCGATCGTCGCTTCGACGACCTGGTCGCCAAGTGAACGACCACGTCGACCCCACCTCCGAGGCCGGGCGGGTGCCCCAGCCGGAGATGGTGCCGGTGCTCGACGTGGGCCTCACCGTGGCCGAGGGCGGGGTGGAATACCCGACGGCGGTCATCGACGCCGGCGCCCATCCCGACGTCGCCGACCTCGCCCGGGTCCATGCCCAGGAGGGCATGGGCGACCTGCGGACCGAGGCGATGTGTGTCCCGTTCGAGGACGGACACGTCTTCCTCCTCGGCGTCTGGATGACCTCGCCGGTCCACGCCGCGTTCGCGTTGGCGTTCTCGCTGCCGAGCCACACCGAGTTCCTCCAACACGTGATCGCGGCCGGCAACCTGCTGATCGCCACGTCCGATCCCGGCCGGGCGGCCGAGGACAAGCCGGCGTGGCTGGCGATCGACCTCGACCCGGCGTCGCTGCTGCGATCGATGCCCGACACCTCGGAGTGATCGGCTAGCCTGAGGCCCCGTCACCGTCACCTGGTGGGAGAGCGGTCGAGCTGCGGGCAACCGGAGCTGCGGCCCGCCGAAGGAGCAACCGCCCCGGAATCTCTCAGGCACCTGTACCGCCCGGTGTTGACACTCTGGAAAGAGCCGGTTGCAATCCGGCCGCCGAAGGGGAAAGGGCCAAGGCCCGAAGCTCTCAGGCACCGTGACAGAGGGGGTCCACGCTCACCACACCCGTGAGGTCTCCCCTTGTCGACGCCATCGCCCTCCCCCGCCCTGCGCTCCACCCCGCTCCTGGCCCTGCACGAAGAGCTCGGCGGTCGCATCGTCGACTTCGCCGGCTGGCGGTTGCCGATCCAGTACGAGGGCGTGATCGCCGAACACACCGCGTGCCGCACCTCGGCCGTGCTGTTCGACGTGAGCCACATGGCCACCGTGTCGCTGCGGGGCGCGCCGGTCGAGCAACTGGCCGGGGCGATGGAGACGGTGACGCCGGGCGGCATCACGACGCTCGCGCCCGGCGCCATGCGCTACTGCGTGCTGACCACCGACGACGGCGGCGTGATCGACGATCTGATGGTCACCAACAACGGCGACCATCTCGGTCTCGTCCTCAACGCCTCACGCCGAGACGTCGACCTCGCGCACCTCCGCGAACGACTCGGCGGCACCGGCGGCGGCATCGAGGTGATCGAGCACACCGACGTGGCCCTGCTCGCCCTCCAGGGCCCGAAGGCCGTCGACGCCCTGGCCCGGATCGCGCCCGGCGTCGCCGACCTGTTCTTCATGGAGGCCGCCCGCTTCGACGTCGACGGGGTCGAGATCGCCGTGTCCCGCTCGGGCTACACCGGCGAGGACGGGGTCGAGATCACGGTCGGGGCCGACGACGCCGAGGCCTTCGCCCGGCGCCTCCTCGACCAGCCCGAGGTCAGCCCGGCCGGTCTCGGCGCCCGCGACACCCTGCGACTCGAGGCGGGCCTGTGCCTCTACGGCAACGACCTCGACCTCACCACCTCGCCCGTCGAGGCCAACCTGCGGTGGACGATCCCCAAGCGCCGCCGCGACGCGGCCGACTTCCCCGGCGCCGACCGGATCCTCACCGAGTGGGAAGCCGGCCCGAGCCGGGTGCGGGTCGGACTCGCCCCCGTTGGCAAGCGCCCGCTGCGCGACGGCACCGAGCTGGTCGACCCCGTCACCGGCGAGCAGGTCGGCGTGATCACCTCCGGCGGGTTCGGCCCCACCGTCGACCGCCCGGTCGCCATGGGCTACGTCGCCCCCGAACTCGCCGCGGTCGACACCCCGCTCGTGGCAAAGAGCCGCGGCAAGTCCTACGACGTCACCGTCGCCGACCTTCCCTTCTCCCCCCACACCTACGTCCGCCGCCCCCGCTGACTGGAGCCCTCCGATGACTGCCAACGACTTCACCGGCGCGTTCGCCGACCGCCATGTCTCCCTCACCGGGCCCGAGCAGGCCAAGATGCTCGCCGACCTCGGCTACCCCTCGGCCTCGGAGCTGGTCGAGACCGCGGTGCCCGACTCGATCCTGATGGACCGGGCCCTCACCCTGCCCGAGGCGCTGAGCGAGACCGACGCCCTCGCCGAGCTGCGAGCCCTCGCCGACACCAACACCGTGGCGACCTCGATGATCGGTATGGGCTGGCACGACTGCATCACCCCGGCCGTGATCCGCCGCAACATGATCGAGAACCCGGCCTGGTACACGAGCTACACGCCCTACCAGCCCGAGATCAGCCAGGGTCGGCTCGAGATGCTGACCGTCTTCCAGACGATGGTCGCCGACCTCACCGGGTGCGAGGTCGCCAACGCGTCCCTCCTCGACGAGGCCACCGCCGCCGCCGAGGCGATGACCCTGCTGCGTCGCCTCGACCGCACCAAGCGCCCCGGCTTCTTCGTCGACGCCGAGTGCCACCCCCAGACGATCGCCGTCGTCACCACCCGGGCCGAGCCGCTCGGCATCGAGGTGACCGTCGGCGACCCGGCCACCGACCTCGATCCCGAGTCGATCTACGGCGCCCTCGTCGCCCAGCCGGGTTCGACCGGCCGCCTGATCGACGTCGCCCCGATCGTCGAGGCCTGCCACGCGGCGGGCGCCAAGGTGGCGGTGACCACCGACCTGTTCGCCTGCACCCTGGTCACCCCGCCCGGCGAGCTCGGCGCCGACGTGGTGGTCGGCTCGGCCCAGCGCTTCGGCGTGCCGATGGGCTTCGGCGGCCCCCACGCCGGCTTCATGGCCACCAGCCAGGCCCACGTCCGTTCCCTGCCCGGCCGCCTCGTCGGCGTGTCGGTCGACGCCAACGGCGAGTCGGCCTACCGCCTGGCCCTGCAAACTCGGGAACAGCACATCCGCCGCGACAAGGCGACGTCGAACATCTGCACCGCTCAGGCCCTGCTGGCCAACGTGGCCGCGTCCTACGCCTGCTGGCACGGCCCCGACGGGCTCACCGCCATCGCCGAACGGCTGCGTCACCACGCCGCCGACATCCGAGCCGCCGGCGTGGCGGCGGGCGCCGCGGCCAACGACACCTACATCGACACGATCACCTTCACCCTGCCCGGCCAAGCCGACGCCCTCGTCACCGCCGCTCGCGAGGCCGGCATCAACCTGCGTCCGATCGACGGCGACCGGTTCGGCGTGACCGTCGACGAGACGACCACCGACGACGACGTCGCCCGCCTCCTCACCGCCCTCGGATGGACCTCAGCGGACGAGACCGGGGCCGCGGACACCACGCCGGCGCCACTGCCCGCCCCGCGCACCTCGGCGTTCTGTACCGACGAGCGGTTCACCCGCTACCGCACCGAGCACGAGATGCTGCGCTGGCTGCGCCGCCTCGCAGATCGAGACCTCGCCCTCGACCGCACGATGATCCCCCTCGGGTCGTGCACGATGAAGCTCAACGCGGCGGCCGAGATGGAGCCGATCACGTGGGCCGAGTTCGCCGGCATCCACCCCTTCGCCCCCGCCGAGCAGACCGAGGGCTACCGCCAGATGATCGCCGAACTCGAAGCCGCGCTGGTCGAGATCACCGGCTACGCCGCGGTGTCGCTCCAGCCCAACGCCGGTTCCCAGGGCGAGTACGCCGGGCTGCTCGCCATCCAGGCCTACCTGGCCGATCAGGGCGAGGGCCACCGCGACCTCTGCCTGATCCCGTCGTCGGCCCACGGCACCAATGCGGCCTCGGCGGTGCTGGCCGGGATGCGGGTCGCCGTGGTCGCCTGCAACGACCGGGGCGACATCGATCTCGACGACCTCGACGCCAAGCTCACCGAGCACGCGGATGACGTCGCCGCCCTGATGATCACCTACCCCTCCACCCACGGGGTCTACGAGGAGACCGTGGCCGAGATCTGCGCCAAGGTCCACGACGCGGGCGGCCAGGTCTACACCGACGGCGCCAACCTCAACGCCCTCGTCGGCGTGGCCCGTCCCGGCCGGTTCGGCTCCGACGTCAGCCACCTGAATCTCCACAAGACGTTCTGCATCCCCCACGGCGGCGGCGGGCCCGGCGTCGGCCCGGTCGCCGTGGCCGAACATCTCGCCCCCTACCTTCCCGGCCACCCCGTGGTCGATCCGCGGCCTGTGACTCCCGCGACCGAGGCGAGCGGCGCCGAGGCAAGGGGTGTCGGGCCGGTGTCGGCGGCCCCGTGGGGCTCGGCCGGCATCCTGCCGATCTCGTGGATGTACGTGAAGATGATGGGTCCCGACGGCCTGCGTCGAGCGACCGAGGGTGCGGTGTTGGCCGCCAACTACGTGGCCCAGCGCCTCCGTCCCCACTACCCCGTGCTCTACGCCGGACCCGGGGGCCTCGTCGCCCACGAGTGCATCATCGACCTCCGCCCGATCACCGAGGCGACCGGGGTCAGCGCGGACGATGTGGCGAAACGCCTCGCCGACTGCGGCTTCCACGCCCCGACGATGTCGTTCCCCGTGGCCGGCACGCTGATGATCGAGCCGACCGAGAGCGAGTCGTTGGCCGAGCTCGACCGCTTCTGCGACGCCATGATCGTGATCAAGGGCGAGATCGACGCCGTCGCGGAGGGTCAGCCGCTCGAGGACAGCCCGCTCCGCAACGCGCCCCACACCGCTGCCGTGCTGCTGAGCACCGATTGGGACCGGCCCTACAGCCGCGAACAGGCGGCGTTCCCCCTGCCGGGCATGGAGCGATCGAAGTACTTCCCGCCCGTCGGGCGGATCGACAACGCCTGGGGCGACCGGAATCTGAGCTGTTCGTGCCCGCCGTTGGAGGCCTACGAGGGCTGACACGCGGCTCGCGTGGCCGGCCGTCCAATGACGGCCCGGTGTCATTTCGTAACGCGATCGCAGCTCGCCAATTCGACGCGCGCCGTGACTGCGGTCACAATGACGCCTGGGTGTGGATCCCCACACCCCGACGCTCGGGGACTGAGCGTCGTCTGACAACCGAGGGGGAGTCTCGTGAGAGATCAACTCGCGAAGTTCTTGGCGCTGCTGATGGCGTGCGCCATGATCGCATCGGCCTGTAGTGGCAGTGACAGTGACGGTGGAAGCACCGACACCGACGAGAGTGGGGAGGACGAGTCATCGTCTCCCACCACGGCGGTGGTGACCACGACCGAGCCCGAAGAGGGCGCCAGCGGCCCGACCGCCGGCGGCAAGCTCGTCTACGGCGTCGAGGCCGACTCGGCCAACCCGTGGGCTCACTACCGGGTCAGCTGCGCGATCAGCTGCTACACGATCCTGCAGTCCATCTCCGACCGCCTGTTCGGCCCGCTGGCCGACGGTGGCGTGGGTGGCGTGCTGGTCGAGACCGCCGAGGCCAACGAGGACTACACGGTCCACACGTGGACGATCCGAGACGGGATCTCGTTCCACGACGGCACCCCGCTCGACGCCGAGGCCGTGGCGTTCAACATCAACGCCTGCCGCGGTTCCGGCCTCACCGGCCCGGCGCTGTCGAACATCGCCAACGTGGAGGCCGATGGTCAGGTGCTGACGCTCACGACCAACACCCCGCACGTGCCGCTGCCCGAGAACTTCGCCGCCGGCCAGTGCTCCTACATGATGTCGCCGACCTGGCTCGCCAGCCTCGACGACATTCCCTTCCGTGTCGAGGGTGGCCCCTTCTACAGCGAAGAGGTGGCTGCGACCCCCGGTGGCGGCGATCCCGCCGCTCCGGTGGGCGTCGGTGCCTTCGTGTTCGAGAGCTACACGCCGGGCAACGGCAACAGCTTCGTCGCCACGAAGAACCCCGACTACTGGCGTGGCCCCAACGGCATCACCGGTGAAGAGCTGCCCTACCTCGACGAGGTCGAGATCGTGGTGGCCGTCGACATCGCCTCCCGCACGCTGGCGCTGCAGTCGGGCGAGTTCGACATCATCCACACCGCCAACGCCGACGAGATCGCCGCCCTGCAGGACGATGGCGAGGTCAACGTGATCGCCGCCAACGACTTCGGCGAGACCTCGCACATCATGCTCAACGCCGCTCAGGGCGACAACGCGATCCTCGGTGTCCCGATGGACCCCGAGGGCGCCAACGCCAGCAGCGCGCTGCTCCACAAGAGCTGCCGTCGGGCCCTGGCCCACGCCACCGACAACGGTCGGATCGCTGAAGAGCGAGGCGCTGGCCTGGTCGAGCCGGCCAACGGTCCGTTCCCGCCCGGCACGATCGGCTACCTCGAGGACACGGGCTACCCGGCCTACGACGTCGACGCCGCTCTCGTCGAGTGGGAGCAGTGCAAGACCGACGCCGGCACCGACACGATCCAGATCGTGTTCAACACCACCAACGACCCCTTCAACGTCGAGACCAACCAGATGGTCGCCGACATGTGGGGCGAGGCGTTCGGCGACGAGATCGAGGTCTCGATCGCCCCGATCGAGCAGGGCCAGTACATCGGCCTCGCCCTCGTGGGTGCGTTCCAGGCCTTCGGTTGGCGCAACCACGGTGGCATCGACCCCGATCAGCAGTACCTGTGGTGGACCGCCGCCACGGCCTCGCCGATCGGCAGCCTCGCCCTCAACTTCGGGCGCTTCCAGGATCCCGTGATCGACGAGAACCTCGCCATCCAGCGAGCCAGCGCCGATCCCGAGGTGCGCCGCGCTGCGGCCGAGGAGATCAACCGTTCGTTCGGTGAGAACGTCTGGAACCTCTGGAACACCTGGACCCTCTGGGGCATCGCGTCGAACCCGAACGTGAGCAACATCGCCGGGGCCACGAGCCCCGACGGCGACGCCCTTCGCCCGGTCGTCTCCGGTCGCCACGACATCGTGCAGGTGTGGTGCGTCGACGGGAACTGCCAGGGCTGATCGAATACCCGTGAACCCGGGGTGGGGGCGCACCGCCCCCACCCCGGGCCTTCCGGCGGAGGAACAACATGACGATTTCGAAGGAAAATCTCAGCCTGTGGAGCGTGGTGATCTCGTTCGCCGTCTTCCTGTTCGGCTGGATCACTCACCTCAACGGCCTCGTGACCGCGGGCATCTGCCTCGTGTTGATCATCGGGGCGGCCACCATCACCAACGGCTCCTACGTCCTGAAGCGGCTGGCGGCCCTCATCCCGACGCTGGTCCTGGTGACGCTCTTCGCCTTCTTCCTCCAAACCCAGCGGGTGAGCCCCCAGGATGTGGCCATCCGCGTGCTCGGTCCGGGCGCCACGGAGCAGGCGACCACCGAGTTCATCGCCGCCAACGGCCTCGATGCGCCGTTCTTCAGCCGCTACCTCGACTGGATCTCCGGTGCCGTCGTCGGCGACCTCGGCACCTCCTTCGTCAACAACACCTCGGTGAGCGATCAGGTGGCGGCCGCCCTGCCGATCTCGCTGCAGCTGATGGTCTACGCCCAGATCATCGCCCTCTTGCTGGCGGTGCCGGGCGGCGTCTACGCCGCCTACAAGGCCAACCAGCGCGGCGACGCCGTGCTCTCGACCAGCGCCCTCGGGTTCCTGTCGGTCCCCAACTTCGTGCTCGCCCTCGTCCTGGTCTTTCTCTTCGCCGCCAAGCTCGATCTCCTTCCGGCCACCCGCTACGAGTACTTCGGCGAGAGCCCCTGGGAGCACTTCCAGCACATGCTGCTCCCCTCGCTCGCCCTCGGTATGGGCCTCGCTGCCACCTACCTCCGCCTGCTGCGCGGCGACATGGTGATCACCCTCCAGGAGAGCTTCATCACCACCGCCAAGGCCAAGGGCGTCTCGCCCCGCCGAGTGCTGTGGGGCCATGCCCTGCGCCCGTCGATGTTCACCCTGCTGACCGTGTTCGCCGTCAACGCCGGCGCCCTGATCGGCGGCACCCTGATCGTCGAGATCATCTTCATCCTCCCGGGGATGGGCAACCTGATCGCCACCGCCATCGTCGGTTTCGACTTCCTCATCCTCCAAGGCGCCGTCGTCGTGCTGGCCGTCGGCTTCGTGTTGCTCAACTTCCTGGCCGACCTGCTCTACGCCGCCCTGGACCCGAGGATCCGCCATGTCCGTAGTTAACGCCACCGAGGTCACCGTCACCGTCGCAGCGCCGGCCGCCCCGCCGGCCGACAGCGACGACGGCTACGTCGCCCGGAAGCGGGGCTTCTGGTTCTGGGCCGCTGCGGCCTGGCTGGGCTTCATCGTGCTCTGCATGCTCTTCAGCCAGTGGTTCCCCGGCCTGGCCGAACCTCGTGAGCGGGTCGGTTCACCCCGTATCGGTCCAGGCGCCGATTACCTGTTCGGCACCAACAACAGCGGACACTCCGTCTTCGCCCGCTGCCTGCACGGTGCCCGCATCTCGATCGGTGTCGCCGTCATCGCCACCTTCGGCGGCATCGTGATGGGCGGCACCGTCGGCCTGATCTCCGGCTATTACCGCCGGGGGATCGACACCACCTTGTCGTCGTTGGTCAACGTGATGCTGGCCATCCCCGGGCTGGTTCTCGCACTCGCCCTCGTCGGCTTCTTCGCCCCGACCGGCGGGTTCGACGACCAGAGGTTCCTCTTCTTCACCGTCTCGCCCAACACCAACGCCACGATCTGGGCCACGATCGCCCTCGCCATTCTCTCGACCCCGTCGATCTCGCGAGTGGCCCGAGCCCAGACCCTGGTGTGGAGCGACCGTGACTTCGTGCTCGCCTCCCGCACCCTCGGCGCCCGCAACCTGCGCATCATCATCCGCGACGTACTGCCCAACGTGTTGCCGGCGATGCTCTCGTTCGCCCTGATCGGCGTGGCCGCCCTGATCGTCGTGCAGGCCGCCCTGGCCTTCTTCGGCATCGGCGACGTCACCGCCACCAGCTGGGGCGGCGACATCAACTTCGGCCGTGACCGTCTCGACAGCGAGCCGCACATGGTGTTCTTCCCGTCGCTGTTCATGTTCCTCACGGTGCTGTCGCTCAACTACCTGTCCGACAAGTTCATCGAGCTCAACGCAGTGAAGGAGGCCGGCGTCTGATGGCTGGTTCCGGAGGCGCCCACCTGCGGCGCGACAACGACTCGGTGCTCCGCGTCGAGAACCTCACCGTCGAATTCCCGATCGGCACCAGCGGGGCCAAGGTCCACGCCGTGTCCGACGTGAGCCTCGACCTGCTCTCCGGCGAGACGCTCGGCGTGGTCGGCGAGTCGGGTTGCGGCAAGTCGACCACCGGCAAGGCGATCATGCGGGTCCCCCCGCCCACCAGCGGCCGGGTGATGCTCGAGGGCACCGACCTCGCCTCGCTCGACACCTCGCAGCTGCGGGAGAGCCGCGGCCGCCTGCAGATGATCTTCCAGGATCCGATCTCGTCGCTCAATCCCCGCCGCACGATCCGCGACATCGTGGCCGAGCCCCTGGTCATCAACTGGCTCGACTCGTTCCCCCGCCCGGCGGTCAGCCGCTGGTGGGAGCAGGTCGCCAACGTGCTGGTGAAGTGGGGCCGCGACCGCCGTGTCATACAGCTGATGAAGATCGCCCTCGGCGTCCTCTTCTTCGGCTTCCTCCTCTTCGTCGTCTCGACCGCAGCGGCCGACGTCGACGAGTTCGGCCAACGTGACGGCGGCGCCGGCGCCGATCTCGGTCGGCTGGTGATGCTCGTCGCCCTCGCCCTGGCGGCACCCGTCGTCGCAGCCGCAGTGGTCGGCGCCGCGGTCTGGATCGTGCTCGCCGTGCTGATGCCGGTCTTCAGCATCCCTCGGGCCCTCAAGATCCGACGGGCCCGCCCGGCGTTCGAGAACGAGGTCGACGAGAAGGTCGCCGCCGCCCTCGAAGAGGTGGGCATCCCGCCCGAGGTGTCGATGCCGAAGCGTCCGCACGAGTTCTCCGGCGGTCAGGCCCAGCGCATCTCGATCGCCCGAGCCCTGATCCTCAGCCCCGACGTGATCATCTGCGACGAGCCCGTCTCGGCGCTCGACGTGTCGGTCCAGGCCCAGGTGCTCAACCTGCTCGAGGACCTCAAGGCCAGCCACGACCTGAGCCTGATCTTCATCGCCCACGATCTGGCCGTGGTCAAGAACGTGTCGGACCGGGTGCAGGTGATGTACCTCGGCAAGACCTGCGAGGTCGCCAACCCCGACGCCCTCTACCGGGCTCCCCGTCACCCCTACACCCGGGCCCTGATGTCGGCGATCCCGGTGGCCGACCCCCGCATCGACCCCCGACAGGCCTTCAACCTCGAGGGTGAGCTGCCGTCGCCGATCGCTCCCCCGTCGGGCTGCCGGTTCCGCACCCGCTGTGACCGGGCGACCGAGGAGTGCAGCGAGCGCGAGCCGGTGCTCCAGCTGCTCGACGACGGCCACTACGTGGCCTGCCACCACCCGCTCGACGGCGACGACGGGGGCACCCTCGTCTCCGTCGCCGGCAGTAGCGCCGGCCACAACGGCAGCTCGGCCGGCAACGGCAGTGGCACCGGCCCGCAGATCGTGCTCGAGGAGGACCGATGAACGCCGAGCGCAAGCTCACCGCATCCACCGAGGGCGAGCCCCTCCTGGTGGTCGACAACCTCCGGACCCAGTTCTTCACCCCGCGCGGCACGGTGACCGCCGTCGACGGCGTGAGCTTCACGCTGGAGCGGGGCACCACCCTGGGCGTGGTGGGCGAGAGCGGGTCGGGCAAGACCGTGCTGTCGCGCTCGATCATGAACCTCCTGCCGTCTCGCAACGTCAAGCGGACCGGCAGCGTGAAGTTCGCCGGCAAGGAGATCCTCAACCTGTCCGACAAGGACATGCGCCACGTGTGGGGCAAGGACCTCGCGATGGTCTTCCAGGACCCGATGACGTCGCTCAACCCGGTGATGAAGGTCGGCAAGCAGATCACCGAATCGCTGCTCCTCCACCTCGACGTCTCGAAGGAAGAGGCCCGCGACACCGCGATCAGCCTGCTTCGTTCGGTGAAGATCCCCGAGCCGGAGAAGCGGTTCGACGAGTACCCCCACCAGCTCTCCGGCGGTATGCGCCAGCGAGTGATGATCGCCGTCGCCCTGGCCTGCGGGCCTCGCCTGCTGTTCGCTGACGAGCCGACCACCGCCCTCGACGTGACCGTCCAGAGCCAGATCCTCAACCTGTTGCAGGAACAGCAGCTCGAGCGGCACATGGCGATGATCCTGGTCACCCACGACCTCGGTGTGGTCGCCGGCCGGGCTGACCGGATCGCGGTGATGTACGGCGGCCGTCTCGTCGAGACCGCCCCGACCACCACGCTGTTCGACGAGATGCGCCACCCCTACACCGAGGCGCTGATGCGGGCCATCCCCCGCCTCGAACACCAGAGCCATCAGCGGCTGCAGGCGATCGGTGGTCGTCCGCCGGACCTCGTCGACCCGCCGAAGGGCTGCGCCTTCGCGCCGCGTTGCCCGCGGGTGCAGGAGCGGTGTCTCCACGAGCGTCCCGAGCTCCGACTCGGCGCCGAGGGCCACCAGTACGCCTGCCACTTCCCGGTCGGCACGCCCGAGGGCGACGAGGCGCTGGAGAAGAACCTGTCGGCCGGTCTGCCCCAGGCCGTCGAAGCGATGGCGGGCGTCCCGGTGTCGATCGACGCCGGCTGACACTCGACACATTCCGATGGCGGCGGCACCGGCGGACGTGGAGCGCCTGCTCTCGAAGCTGCGTGAGCTGCTGCCACGGCTCGGAGCTTCCCGCTACTGCACCGAGTCGCCGTGGGAGCCAGCGCGCGTCCAGGCCGTCCGCGAGATCTACCACCCACGACTCCCGGCCGACGAACTCGTCGACTACTTCCGAGCGGGACCCGCCTCGACCCTCGAGCTCGCCACCGACCACGAACCTGCGATCCTCGATGAAGACGCCGACTGGATCGAACGGCACGCCGGCGACTTCACCCAGCCGATCAGAGGCGGCATCCTGTCGACGCGCTGGATCCACTTCGCCTTCAACGACCGTTTCTGCGTGCTGTCGGCCTCACGTCCTCGCCCGAGCCGACACGCCGCCATCGTTCTCTGGGACATGGCCCCGGAGGACCCTCAGCCGATGTTCCCGACACTCGAGTCGTGGCTCTGGTTCCTCGTCCAGGTCGGCGAAGCCCTCGAGAGCGGCGAGATCGAGGACGAACGCGGCTTCGCCGACGGCTGGGCCTGGGACCTCCTCAACCCAACCCAAACACTCGTGCCCGCCTACCACGACCTCCACGCCATAGCGTGCGCGCTGGCGCCACACCACGACGGCTGGGTCCACGACCAACCCCTACCCCGCGACGGCGGCTGGACCCTCGAATGGCTCCGAGCCCTCGGCATCGCCGACCTCGACCTCG
>JAWSVN010000082.1:3284-7499 GCA_033851875.1 Acidimicrobiales bacterium | reverse complement strand
GCCTCGAGCACGGCGACGAGGTCGGTGGGCGCCAGCTCGATCTCGAGGCCGCGGCGGCCGCCGCTGACCAGCATGGTGTCGAGGGCGTTGGCCCAGTCGTCGACGAAGGTGCGCAGCGGGGTGCGCTGACCGAACGGGCTGATCCCGCCGACCACATAGCCGGTCGACCGCTCGGCGGCGTCGGCCTGCGCCATCGTCGCCTTCTTGGCCCCCGCCACCCGGGCGAGCGCCTTGAGGTCGAGCATCTGGCTGACCGGCACCACCGCGACCACGAGCTCGCCGTCGTGGTCGCCGCCCCCGAGGCTGGCGAGCAGGGTCTTGAACACCTGGTCGGGGTCGACGCCCATCACCGTCGCCGCCTCGAGCCCGTAGCCGCCCGCCGCCGCCGAGGCATCGGGGTCGTGGTCGTAGGTGTGGATGGTGTGGGCGATGCCGGCGGCGTCGAGCTGGAGGACGGCTGGGGTCACCCCGCTACTATGCCGCTGAACCACAAATCACCGGGGAGCTCCACGAACGGGGGCTGAGAGGACGGAGCGCCGTCGACCCGAGCACCTGATCCGGGTAATGCCGGCGAAAGGGAGACTGCACATGTTCCGACGACTCGCGACCGCTCTTGTCGTGCTCGGCCTCGCCGCCGGGTGCGCCGCTGACGAAGAAGCCGACGTCACCGCCACGTCCGATGACACTGCCGCCTCGGAGGACGCTGGCGCCGCCGAGGCGACGACCGAGACTGAGGGCGCCGACGGCGACGATGCGATGGAAGCCGAGGGTGGCAGCGACGCCGACGAGGGCAGTGTGACGATCACCCTCGTCACCCACGACTCGTTCGCCACCAGCGAGGGCATCTTCGATTCCTTCACCGCCGAGACCGGCATCGAGGTCGAGGTGATCAGCGGCGGCGACGCCGGTGAGCTCGTCTCGCGGGCCGTGCTCGCCGCCGGCGCCCCCGAGGGCGACGTGCTCTTCGGCGTCGACAACACCTTCCTCCAGCGGGCCCTCGACGGCGACGTCTTCGAGGCCCACGAGTCGCCGATGCTCGCCTCGGTCCCCGACGAACTCGAGCTCGACCCCGAGCACCGGGTCACCCCGATCGACGTCGGCGACGTGTGCGTCAACTACGTCATCGGCGACGGCCCCCAGCCCGCCTCGATCGACGACCTGACCGACCCCGAGTTCGCGGCGGCATTCGTCACCGAGAACCCCGAGTCGTCGTCGCCGGGCTTCGCCTTCCTGCTCGCCACCATCGCCACCTACGGCGACGACTGGGAGACCTACTGGACCGAGCTGGCCGAGGGCGGCGTCACCGTCACCGCCGGCTGGAGCGAGGCCTACTACGGCGAGTTCGTCAGCGGTGGCGGCGCCAAGACGATCGTCACGTCGTATGCCACCAGCCCGGTGGCCGAGGTGATCTTCGCCGACCCGCCCGTCGACACCGCGCCGACCGCGGTGCTCACCGACTCGTGTTTCCGGCAGATCGAGTTCGCCGGCGTGCTCGCCGGCACCGACCACCCGGCCGAGGCCGGCTTGCTCGTCGACTTCCTGCTGTCGGAGACCTTCCAGGCCGACATCCCGCTCAACATGTTCGTCGCCCCGGCCAACGCGGATGTCGCACTCCCGGACGACTTCGTCACCCACGGCACCGAGATCGCCGAGCCCCTCACGCTCAGCCCGGCCGAGATCGAGGCCAACCGCCTCGCCTGGACCGATCGCTGGACCGAGATCGTGCTGCGCTAGCCGCCGCCTGTTGACCACCGACCGTTGACGAGCGACCGATGAATCTGGCCGGCGCTGTCCGTCGCCGCTCCGCGCGGGCCTCGGTCGGCGTCGGCCTGCTCGGGCTCGCGCCGGCGACGTTCCTCGGCGTGTTCGTCGTGTGGCCGCTCGTCGCCATCCTCGCCCGCAACCTGGCGGACGTCGGCTGGCGGCAGGCGTTCGACGTCGTCACCAGCGACGCCACCCGTTCGATCCTCACGTTCACCGTCGGGCAGGCGTTGGCCTCGACGGCGTTGACCCTCGTGCTCGGCGGACTCGTCGCCCACACCCTGGCGTCGTGGCGGTTCCCGGGGCGGGCGGTGTTGCGGGCGTTCTCGGTCGTGCCATTCGTGTTGCCGACCGTGGTCGTGGCGGCCGCCTTCGACTCGGTGCTGCCCACCGGTCTCGGGGCCGTGTTGGCCGCCCACGTCTTCTTCAACCTCGCCGTCGTGGTGCGCGTCGTCGGCGGCTTCTGGGCCACCCTCGACCGGCGCCCGCTCGAGGCGGCCCGCGTGCTCGGCGCGTCGCCGTGGCAGGCGTTCCGCACCGTCACCCTGCCCCGGCTCGCGCCCGCCGTCGCTTCGGCCGGCGTCGTCGTCTTCCTGTTCTGCTTCACCAGCTTCGGGGTCATCCTGATCCTCGGCGGGCCGACCCGGGCGACGCTCGAGACCGAGATCTACCGTCGGGCCGTGTTCCGCGGCGAGTTCGACATCGCCGCCGTCCTCGCCGTCGTGCAGGTCGTCGCCGTCGTGGTGTTGGCGGCGCTGAGTTCGTGGTTGCAGCGGCGGGCCGCCGTGCCCGACCGCGGTGCCGCCACCCCACCTCGCGTGCGTGGCGCGAGCGCCCGGCTCCAGGTGGCCGGGGCGGTCGCCGTCGTCGCCGTCGTGCAGGGCGTGCCGGTCGCCTCGCTGATCGCCCGGTCGCTGCGCACCGGTGACGGGTGGGGCCTGGCCAACTACCGACGCCTGACCGAGCCCGTGCAGCTGCTGCCGGTGACCGCCGCCGAGGCGCTGGTTACCTCGCTGCGGTTCGCGGTCGCCGCCGCCGTCATCGCCGCCGTGCTCGGCGGGCTTGCGGCCCTCGCCATCACCACCGGCGGACGCCTCGGCCGAGGGCTCGAGGCGCTCGCCCTGGTCCCGCTCGGCGTCTCGGCGGTGACCCTCGGCTTCGGCTACCTCGTCGCCTTCGCCGCCTTCGACCTTCGCCGGTCGCTGTGGCTCGTGCCGTGTGCTCACGCCGTCGTCGGCTTCCCCTTCGTCTTGGCCTCGCTGGTGCCGGCCCGCCGAGCGATCGACCCTCGGTTGCGGGCCGCCGCCGCCACGCTCGGGGCGTCGCCGATCACCGTCGCCCGCACGGTCGACTGGCCCCTGTTGCGACGCCCACTCGCCACCGGCGCCGGCTTCGCCGCCGCCATCAGTATCGGGGAGTTCGGAGCCACGTCGTTCCTCGCCCGCGGCGCGTCGGGCTTCACCGCGCCCCTTGCCATCTTCCGGCTCCTGTCCCAGCCCGGCGACCTGCTGCGCGGCCAGGCGATGGCCCTCAGCGTCGTCGTCGGCCTCGTCGTCGGCGTGTTGGCGCTGGTGCTCGAACGCAGCCGGTCGGCGAACGGCGTGGCAGGATCGGCGCTGTGACGAGCCGCGGCACCGCCAGCCTCGCCGTGCAGGATCTGTGGGCCGCCTACGACGGTGGTCCCGACGTGCTGCGGGGGTTGACGCTCGACGTCGGCGCCGGGGAGCTGGTCGGCCTGATCGGCCCGTCGGGGAGCGGCAAGAGCACCCTGTTGCGAGCGATCGCCGGCCTGGTGCCGGTCGGGCGGGGACGGGTCGTGCTCGGCGACGCCGAGGTCACCAGCGTCCCCGTGCACCGCCGAAACCTGTCGCTCATGTTCCAGGACCACGCCCTGTTCGGCCACCTCGACGTCGCCGCCAACGTCGCCTACGGCTTGGCCCGCCGGGGCTGGTCGGCCGCCGACCAGCGGGCGCGGGTGGTGGAACTGTTGGCACTGGTCGACCTCGACGGGTTCGGTCGCCGGCCGGTGTCGTCACTGTCCGGCGGCCAGGCCCAGCGGGTCGCCCTCGCTCGGGCGTTGGCGCCCCGCCCGTCGGTGCTGTTGCTCGACGAGCCGATGGCGTCGCTCGATCTCGTGCTGCGCCGTCAACTGGCCGACGAGATCGCTCGGATCACGGCCGCCGAAGGGGTGACGACCCTGCTGGTCACCCACGACCAGACCGAGGCCTCGGGGCTGGCCCAGCGCCTCGCGGTGCTCGACGATGGACGGGTCGTCCAGGTGGGCCCGCCGGCCGAGGTGTGGCATCGGCCCGTCAACCGTTTCGTCGCCGAGTTCCTCGGCCACCCCAACGTGTGGCCCCAACCCGACGGGACCACCCTCGTCGTGCCCGTGACCGCCCTCGAGGTGGTCGACGACTCGGGCTACCCGGGTGACGGCCCGGCAGATCTGCGGGT
>JAWSVN010000082.1:0-3269 GCA_033851875.1 Acidimicrobiales bacterium | reverse complement strand
GCGGACGGGAGGCGGTTCACCTTCTTCGCCGCCGGATCGCTGGCGGTCGGCGACGAGGTCGGCCTGCGGATCGACCGGGCCGCCACCGTCACCCTCGACTCCTGAGCCGGCGGCACTGGCGCTCGGGACCGGTCGACGATCAGTCGTCGAGCCAGTCGGTGAGGGCCGGTGATGCGCCGAGCACGATCAGCTGGGTCCCCGCCGCCAGCGCCCGAGCCGGGGCCAACGCCTGACGCACGACCAGGGGGTCGGCGCCGGGCAGCGGTGAGTCGATCACGAGGGGGACCGAGCCGATGTCGGGTCGGGTCGTTCCGGCGGCGATCAGGTGGCCGGCGAGGCGGTCGCCGACCGGGCCGAGCTCGGCGTCGGCCAGCGCGGCCAGCGGGTTCCGGCCAGCGGCCAGCACCGCCAGGGTGCGGTCGAGGCGGTCGAGGTCGGCCGGCCGGAGGCGAGCACGGCGGCCGCCGGTCGAGTGATGCAGCGACAGGATGAACGCCGTCGCCACCAGCCGAGGGTCGCTCCCGACCTCGCTCGCTCGCGCCGTCTCCAGGGCCGCCTGGGCGCTTCGGAGACGCTCGAGCGCGCCCTCCACCGCTGCGGCCAGACCGGTCGTCCTCGCGATCTCCACATCGGCGGCTCGCAGGTCGCGCCGATGTTCGGCCTCGACCAACCGCTGCTCGTGTTCGGCGAGGCGGAGCCGTTCGCGGTCGTCGACCTGGCGGAGTCCTGCGGTCACCTCGTCGGTCCGCAGCAAGGGGAGCGCCAGGTCGAGCAGCTCGGCCCCGGCCCGCACCGCGAGGTGATCGAGGGGATCGCCCGACGGTTCGGCGGCGAGGGTGACGACACCGTCGCCGGTCGCGGCGCCGAGCCGCTCGGCCAGGGCGCGGGTGGCCGGCCCTTGTTCGTCGTCGACGGCGACCGTCCAGCGAGCGTCGAGGCGGCCGGCAAGAAGGTGGCCGAACACAGTGCGGAGCTGGGCGAGCGTGATCCGGTCGGCGTCGACGATCGTCAGGTCCGGGGCGAATCGGATGGTGGTCGGGCGTTCGCCGCCGACCACGGGCAGCACGACGTCAACGATCCGCATGCCGTGCGCTGCTCGCCTCGTCCCGCACTCGCTTCCGTCCGTCCCGTGCTGGGTTCTCACCCGCATCCGCTCTGCCGTTCCGCGCCGCCCTCGCCTCGAAGCGATGCTACCAACGGTGTGATCGGGCTGCCGCTAGGGTCCCCCGGGTGATCCGCACGGTGACGCCAGGGGGAACCGTCGACTGGTTGACGCCGATCGACCAGCACACGCAGTTCCACCGGGTGGGTCGACTGCTCGGCGCCATCGGCAGGATTGGCGCCCACTACGACTTCCCCGACGAGCTCCGGCTGGCGTCGGACCGGCCCGTGCTGTTGACCGGGAATCACCGGAGCCTGTTCGACCTCGTGGCGACGATGGCGATCTTCAGCCGCTTCGGGGTGTCGAGCCACATCCTGGTGCGGGCCGCCTACGTCAACAGCGGTCCCCACGGCGCCCTGTTGCGATCGATCGGCTGCATTCCGGTGTCGCGGGAGGAGCGCGAGCGGGCCGAGATCACGGCCGTCGACCACCTCCAGGCCGGCAAGGTCGTGTCGGTCATGCCCGAGGGGCGGCTGATGGCGCCCGAGGAATGGAGCGATGGGGTCGGCCCCGGCAAGGTCGGCGCATCCCGCATCGCCGTGGCGGCGGGCGCCGTGGTGATCCCGGTGGGGTTCCGCGGCACCGAACGGGTCTGGCCCAAGGGTCGGGCGCCGAAGCTGCAGCGTCCCCGCCCGGTGGTTCGGCTGCGCCTGGGTGACCCGATCGAGCTGCCCGGCGACGACCACGAGGCCAACACCGCGCTGATCATGGACGGCATCCGCGGCGCCGTGAACGGGTCCGACTGAGGTCGTCCAGCCGGCCCCGCCGGCGCCTGCTGACGTGGGCGGTTCCGGTCGAAGCTGGGGGAAGCCGTGGCGTCGGGCCATCAGGCCCTTGACGCCGGGTTCGTCGTCCCTCAAGATTTGGCGCTAGGTTACCGAACAGTAACTTGTCGTCCGTCACCCTCCCGGAGGAGCCCCATGACCGAGTTCTCCCTCGCCCTCAGCGAAGACCAGCTCACCCTGCAGAAGTGGGTGCACGACTTCGCCGAGAACACGATGCGCCCCCAGGCCGAGGAGTGGGACGAACGCGAGGAGTTCCCGTATCCCTTCGTCCAGGAAGCCGCCCAGATCGGGCTCTACGGCTGGGAATTCATGGCCGAGATGATGATGAACGACAAGACCGGCCAGTCGATGATGGTGGCCCTCGAGGAGCTGTTCTGGGGCGACGCCGGGCTCGGGATGTCGATCATGGGCACGGGCCTCGCCGTCGCCGGCATCGCCGCCAGCGGTACCCGTGAACAGACCATGGAGTGGGTCCCGCAGTGCTACGGCACCGCCGATGACGTGAAGATCGCGGCGTTCGCAGCGTCCGAGCCCGACGCCGGGTCCGACGTCAACGCTTATCGGCTGCGGGCCATCTACGACGAGGCCAACGACGAGTGGGTGCTGAACGGCACCAAGGCGTGGATCACCAACGGTGGTATCGCCGACATCCACGTGGTGGTCGCCGTCGTCGATCCCGAGCTCGGCTCGAAGGGCCACGCCAGCTTCATCGTCCCGCCCGGCGCCAAGGGCCTGTCGATGGGTCAGAAGTACAAGAAGCACGGCATCAAGGCGTCGCACACCGCCGAGGTCGTGCTCGACGATTGCCGGGTGCCCGGCCATTGCCTGCTCGGTGGCAAGGAGAAGCTCGACGAGCGGCTCGCCCGGGTCCGTGAGGGCAAGAAGGGCAACTCGCAGGCGGCCATGCAGACCTTCGAGGCGACCCGTCCCGCCGTCGGCGCCCAGGCCCTCGGTATCGCCCGGGCGGCGTACGAGTACAGCCTCGAGTACGCCAAGGAGCGCCACGCCTTCGGTCGGCCGATCATCATGAACCAGTCGATCGCGTTCATGCTCGCCGACATGGCGACCGAGATCGACGCCGCCCGTATGCTCGTGCGCCGAGCTGCGTGGCTCGGCAAGCAGAAGGCGTTCAAGAACGCCGAGGGCTCGATGGCCAAGCTCAAGGCCGGCCGGGTGGCCGTCCACTCGACCGAGCGAGCGATCCAGATCCTCGGTGGCTACGGCTACACCCGTGAGTACCCGGTCGAGCGCTGGCATCGTGACGCGAAGATCTTCGACATCTTCGAAGGCACCGAGCAGATCCAGCAGCTCGTGATCTCCCG
>JAWSVN010000081.1:0-11086 GCA_033851875.1 Acidimicrobiales bacterium | reverse complement strand
TGTGGGACTGAGCGTCGCCGGAAACTGGGATCGTCGTGTCGGGGCGCGCCGACGATCGGCCCGAGGCGCTCAGGTGCAGCCGATGTCGAGGACCCACCGACCCGATGCTGGCAGCTCGTCCGGCAGTTCCTCGAACTGGCCGAAGCGGAACGGAGGGCTCTCCCAGAAGACCCAGGTGACGCCCTCGGCCGCAAGGTCGCTCCGGGAGAGCGCAGGCACGGCGTAGCCGTCGCACCGGTGGCCGTTGCCGCGCACCGACAACCGGACGACCTCGTCGACGTCGGCCGACGCCACCCACTCGGCGGTCGCCAGGGTCTCGGCGACACAGGCGGCTCGTCCGTCGGCGCACGCGTCGACCTCGACGAGCAACTGGGTACGCCACGACGACGAGCACGAGGCGCACCGCCCGGTCGCCAGGTAGTCCAGGCGATCGACGACCTCGAACCCCAGATCACCGAGCGCTCGATCGAACCCGCTCGGCGTGGGGTCGGGTACGGCGAACGCGCCAGCGATGGCCGCGTAGAACCCGAGAACGAGCACACTCACTGCGGCTAGGCCGGGCTGGAGCGGCGCGAAGGCCTCGAGACGACGCGGTTTCCATCGCCACCACCCCAAGGTCGCCAACAACACCACCGCCATCGTGACCATCACGAGGCGACGGCCCGCGGCAGGGTCGTCGGGAATCTGGAGGAGCAGCCCGACGGCGGGAACGCCCGCCACGATGAAGGCGCCGGCGACGCCGGCGGTCGCCACGTGGGGCCGGCGGCGGGCGACACCGAGCCACACGCTGAGGATGCAGGCGCCCCACATGATCCCGCCCGTGAGCCACGCCGCCCCGGGCCACGGCTCGAACCGCCGGATCACCAACAGCCAGACCACGATCGCCGCCAGCGCCACGGCGACGTGACCCATCGCAGCCCGCAGCGCGCCGCGTTTGCGGGACCGTCGACGGTCGGGCGCGTGGATTGGAGACTCAACCGCCATGCCCTCACCAACGGTCACGACCGGCGGTCACTTGAGGTGCGGGACCGTGGAACGCAGTCTCGTTGCGCTCAGTCCCACATGTGGGACNNTGGGACTGAGCGTCGCCGGAGTCGGGGGTCGCGGCGTCCGTGGGTCAGCTCTGGCCGGAGAGCATGACGTCGCCGATGACGACGCTCGGGGTCGACACGCCCGACGGGAGGTGCGTCAGATCGCTGCCGACGGCGGTGATGCCGAGCAGCAGCCGCTGCAGCGTGGACGACACGGTGCACTCACTGATCGGTTCGGCCAGGGCCCCGTTGCGGATCATGCGACCCTCGACACCGACCGAGAAGTCGCCCGACACGGCGTTGACGCCGGAGTGGAGCCCGGCCAACCCGAACACGAGCACGCCCAGATCGACCCCACCGATCATCGCCTCGAGATCGCCACCCGTGCCCGACGCCACGGCGAGGGCGTGGACCCCCGGCGACGGCAGACCACGGGTCGAACGCACGGCCGAGCCCGTCGAGCCGAGCCCGGTGCGACGCCCGGTGTAGGCGTCGTGGAGGAAGCCGTCGAGCACGCCGGCCGTCACCAACGGGTTGCGGCGACAGGCCAGCCCTTCGCCGTCGTAGTCGTCGGCCCCGAGCGAGGCCGAGTCGGTCGGGTCGTCGACCATCGTCAGCAGCGGCGACGCGATCGCCTCACCCTCGCGGCCGATGAACGGGGACCGACCCTTGATCACTCGGTCGCCCGTGAGGGTGCCGGCCACCAGCCCGAGCACGGTGGCGGCCTGACGGGGGTCGAGGACGAGCGACACCGTCGCCGTCGGCGGCTTGGTGGCGCCGATCAGGTCGACGGTCTGCGACACCGCCCGTTCGATCAGGGCGTCGAAGTCGAGGTCGTCGTACTCCCGGGCGGCGTCGCCGCCGTAGCCGATCTGGGTCCGCTCGCCGTCGGGGGCGAGGGCCTGCACCCCGCACGACACCGACGTCGAGCGACCGCCCGACTCGATGCCTGACGTGCTGGCCAGGGCAAACGCGCTGGCGTTGTCGCCGAACGTGGCGGTGCGGACACCGCTGATCCGAGGATCGGCGGCCTTGACCCGAGCCTCGAGGTCGATCGCGGTCTGGATCTTGGTCTGGGCGTCGAGCTGGGTGACCGAGTCGCGCCACAGGTCGATGTCGACCGCGGCGACGCCGTCGGGTTCAGCGACGCCGGCGTCGGGGTCGGCCTCGGCGAAACCGGCGTTGTCACGAGCATCGGCCAGCATCTGGGCCACGACGTCGGGGTCGAGCGACCCGGCGGACGCGAACCCCTCGCGGCCGTCGCGGATGACCCGCACGCCGATGCCTCGGTTGCGGGCCGAGGTGAACGATTCGACCTCGCCCCCATAGACCCGCACGGCGGTCGACTCGCCTTCGGAGCAGGCGACCTCGAGCTGTTCGCCGGGTTCGGCCTGGGCGACCAGCCCGCGGGCGATGTCGAGCAGGGCATCGACCGACGTCATGCTGCGGTCCCGCCGATCGTCAGCTCGGCCACCCGAAGGGTCGGCACGCCGTCGCCGACGGGCACGCCCTGACCGTCCTTGCCACAGGTGCCGGGCGGCCCCATCTCGAAGTCGTTGCCGACGGCCTCGATCTGGCGCAGCACCTTCGGCCCGTTGCCGATCAGCTGGCCCTCGCGCAGCGGCGTGGTGATCTGGCCGTTCTCGATCAGGTAGGCCTCGGTCATGCCGAACACGAAGTCGCCCGACGCGGTGTTGACCTGCCCGCCGCCGAGCTTGGCGACGTAGACGCCGTTGTCGACCCCGCCGATGATCTCCTCCGGCGTTGCGTCGCCGCCGGCCAGGTAGGTGTTGGTCATCCGCACCATCGGCAGGTGGCGGTACGACTGGCGACGGCCGTTGCCGGAGCTGCGGCGAGCGTCGCGTCGGGCCTGGCGGTGGTCCCAGAGGTAGTCCTTGAGCACGCCGTCCTCGATAAGCACGTTGCGGGTGGCGGGGTTGCCCTCGTCGTCGACCTCGTAGTGGCCCCACTCCCCCGGCATCGTGCCGTCGTCGATCAGGGTGACGAGCGGCGACGCCACCTGCTCGCCGACCTTGCCGGCGAACACCGAGGCGCCCTTGTTGACCAGGTCGGCCTCGAGCCCGTGACCACACGCCTCGTGGAACAGCACGCCGCCGGAGCCGGGGCCGATCACCACGACGTGGGTGCCCGACGGGGCCGGGGCCGCCGACAGCTTGGTCATCGCCCGCTCGGCGGCGGTGGTGGCGAGTTCGGCGACGTCGTAGCGGTCGAACAGTTCGAACCCCATCGACAGCCCGACCGACTCGTAGCCGGTCTGGAGCCCGACGTCGCCGGATGCGACGGCGGTGACGGCGAAGTTGGTGCGGGTCTGGTCGTCGGTGACGAAGATGCCGTCGGAGTTGGCGATCAGGATGCGGCGCCGGTTGTCGGCGTAGCGGGCCGACACCTGGGTGATCGCCTCGTCGTGGGCTCGCGCTGCCCGATCGGCCTCCTGGACGAGGGCGACCTTGGTGGTCTTGGCGACCGTGGAGGGGTCGACGGCCGGCGGGGTCCCCCGCTCGACTCGCTCGCCGACGGTGGCGACGGTCAGGCCGCTGCCGGCACCGGCGGCGGCCGCCGCGGTGCGGGCCGCGTCGACCAGGGCCTCTTCCGACAGATCGGCGGTGTGGGCAAACCCGGTCGTGTCGCCCGTGATCACGCGGATCCCGACGCCTCGGTCCCGTGACGACGACAGGTTCTCGACCCGCCCGTCGTCGAGGCTCACCCCCGACCGGCTCACGTCCTCGGCGAACACCTCGGCGAAATCGGCACCGCCTTCCAGCGACACCTCGAGCAGGCGGGTGATCAGTCGGTCATCGAGCATCGCCTCAGCCTACCGATCCCGCCCGACCGAGGACGGCTCGGGCCGCTGGGCTACCGTGTTCCCTCGTCGATCGAAAGCCACCGTTTCGAGTTCCATGATCCTGTCCTCCATCACCTCGCCGTCCGACCTGCGAGATCTCGACGACCGCCAGCTCGACCAGCTGTGTGCCGAGATCCGCACCGTCATCATCGACACGGTCAACGAGCTCGGTGATGGTCACCTGGGGTCGAACCTCGGTGCGGTCGAGCTGACCGTCGCCCTCCATCGGTCGCTGTCGTCGCCCCGAGACGTGCTGCTGTGGGACACCGGCCATCAGACCTACCCTCACAAGCTGCTGACTGGCCGCCTCGGCGGCTTCCCACAGCTGCGCCAGAAGGACGGGCTTTCCGGCTACCCGAGCCGCGAAGAGTCCGACCACGACTGGATCGAGAACTCCCACGCCTCGACCGTGCTCGGCTACGCCCACGGGCTGGCGACGGCGTTCTCGGCGTCGGGCGACAGCGACCGCCGGGTCGTGGCCGTGCTCGGCGACGGGTCGATGACCGGCGGCATGGCGTTCGAGGGGCTCAACAATCTGGGCCACTCCCGCTCCAACGTCACGATCATCCTCAACGACAACGGCCGCTCGTACGCCCCCACCGTCTCGCTGCTCAGCGAGAGCCTGGTGAAGATCCGCTCCAACCCGGTCTACATGGAGCGTCAGCGCCGCCTCGAGGAGGTCGTGTCGAAGCTGCCGGTGATCGGTGAGCTGTCGACCCTCGGCATCCGTTCGTCGAAGGCGGCGATCCGCGAGGCGTTCGAACCGCAGGCGTTCTTCGAGCCCCTCGGCGTGCGCTACATGGGCCCGTTCGACGGTCATGACATCGACGAGCTCGAGACGGCGTTGGCCAACGCCGAAGGCTTCGACGGCCCCGTCGTCCTCCACGTGATGACGACCAAGGGACGCGGCTACGCCCCGGCGGAGAACGATCCGATCAAGAACCTGCACGACATGGGCGGGGTCAAGCCCGGCAGCTACACCGAGGCGTTCACCGACGCCCTCGTGAAGCTCGCCGAGGAACACCGCGACGTCGTGGCGATCACCGCGGCGATGCCCGACTCGACCGGCCTGCTGCCGTTCAAGGACCGCTTCCCCGATCGTTGCTTCGACGTCGGCATCGCCGAGCAGCACGCCGTCACGGCCGCCGCCGGCATGGCGATGGGCGGACTGCGGCCGGTGGTCGCGCTCTACTCGACGTTCCTGACCCGGGCGATCGACCAGGCCAACCTCGACGTCGGCCTCCACGGCCAGCCGGTGATCTTCTGCCTCGACCGGGCCGGCATCACCGGCAACGACGGGGCGTCCCACCACGGGATCCTCGACCTCGTGCTGTGCTCGAAGATCCCCAACATGACGATCTTCTGCCCGTCGTCGTACCAGGAGCTGCAGCAGATGCTGCGCGACGCGTATGACATCACCGACGGCCCGGTGCTGTTGCGTTGGCCGAAGACCCCGGCTCCGTCGGTCGACGACGCCGAGGTCGGCGCCGGCCTCGCCGCTCGCCTGGTTCGATCGGCCACGCAGGNNCCAAGCAGGACAGCACCGCCAAACAAGTCTGTTTGATCGGGATCGGCAAGATGCTGGCCGCCGCCACCGAGGCCGCGGAGACGCTGGCGGCCGAGGGCATCGAGGCGACCGTGTGGGACCCCCGCTGCGTGAAGCCGCTCGACGAGACAATGCTCGACGACGCCCGGGCCCACCAAGCGGTGGTCACGATCGAGGACGGCCTGACCGACGGCGGCGTCGGGTCACGCATCAGCCTGGAACTGGCGGCGGCGCCGGTCGAGGTCGAGGTGCTCGGCGTGCCGACGCGCTACCTCCCCCACGCCAAGCCCGACGTGATCCTCGGCGAACTCGGCCTCGACGCCGAGGGCGTCGCCGACGCTGCCCGTCGGGCGCTGGCCCGGGCTCGCTGAAGCTGAACCCTTCGCTGCTGTCAGAGATCAGAGGCGAGGGTCTTGGTGCGACCGAGGAGATCCTCGAAGTCGCGGTCGATCGTCTCGCCGGCCTCGGCTCGAGCGAACAGGTACCCCTGGGCCAGGTCGCAGCCGAGGGCCTTGAGGATGCGGGCCTGGTTCTCGGTCTCGACGCCTTCGGCGATCACCGAGCAGCCGAGCGCGTGGGCGAGGTCGATCAGCGATTTCACGATCACCCGATCCTCCTCGGCCAGGCCGAGACCGCCGACGAGGACCCGCGGCAGGCGGATCACGTCGAAGCGGCACCGACGTAGCAGGTCGGGCGAGGCGTAACCGACCCCGAAGTCCTCCAGGGCGATGCCGACGCCCTCGGCCTTGAGGGTCTGCAGCGACGGCCACATCGCGTTGATGTGGGGGCCGGCGGTGTGGCCGTTGATGTCGAGGACGACCTGATTGGGGCGGACGCCGGTCTCGGCGATCGCCTGCATGACGACGTCGACGAACCGGTGGTCCCGCACGAACGTCGGGTCGAGGTTGGTGGCGCTGAACATGGTGGCCGAGGTCTGACGGCTCCACAGCCCGACCTGGCGAACGCTCTCGCGCAACACCCAGGCGTGGAGGGGCACGACGATCGGCGACGCTCGCAGCGCGTCGAGGAAGGCGCCGGGGGTGATCAGCTCCGCGCCGTCGACGGTGTGGTCGGGCGACAGCCAGCGCAGCATCGCCTCGAAGCCCACGACGGCGGGCTCGGGCCCCTGACGCGGGTTCAGCGACACGATCGGCTGGTAGTACAGCCGGAACTCATTGTTGTCGAAGGCGCGCTGTAGTCGGACGGCGAGCACCTCGGGCGTGCGGTTCCCGAAGGCTTCGTCGCGGATCACGAGCTTGCGTCGGGGCCGTTCCTCTCGGGCGGCGTGCAGGGTTGCCTCGGCGTCGACCATGAGCAGTCGCTCGCTGGAGTCGTGGTCGCTGAGCACGCCGGCGACGACCACCTCCAGGGGGACGACGAAGCTCTCGAACGTCACCTGCTGGGGCAGCATCGAGACGATGTCGAGGGCCGCCCGCCGGGCGTCGTCGGCGCCGAACACGCCCGGCCAGATCACGGCGAACTCACCGCCGAGGTAACGGGCCACCTGGCCTCGCGACCCGACGGCGTTGACGACCGACTCGGCGACCGCCTGCAGGACGTCGTCGCCCACGGCGCTGCCGTAGCCCGAGTTGATCTCGCCGAGGTTCGACACCGAGATCAGCAACACCGCGAACCGATCGCTGGTGCGTCGAGCGCGGGCGATGTGCTGGCCGAGCCAGATCTCGAGCTGCCAGCGATCAGCGAGCCCGGTCAACCCGTCGACGTTGACCTCGGCCGCTGAATCTGGGCTGCCCGCGCCCGCAGTGGGCACATCGGAGGAACGACGAAAGACCATGCGGCTCCTGACTCGGTGAACCCCCTCCTATCGGCAGGTTCAGGAGCTGCTTGAGGGCGCACTGGTCGCAGAAAGCGCACCTCGCCGGGGTCGGTCAGCTCGGCCGGCGTTCGCGCAGCAGGACCTCCTGCACGATGTTGGCGACGGCGTGGCCCTCCGCGTCGAACACGTTCCCGATCGACAGGCCGCGGTTGTTGACCATGCCGGTGCAGGTGGTGTCGACCAGGATCCACTTCGTCGGATCGACCGGTCGCTGGAAGTAGATCGAGTGGTCGAGCGAGGCGCCGACGAAGTGCTTCGCCGACTCCTCGCGGGTGGGGAACTGCCGCGGATGGGTGGCCCGCACGGCACCGGTCGGTGCGGCGTCGGAGACGAAGGCGAACCCGCAGGCCAACAGCTCGGGATCGTTGGGCAGGTCCTCGAGCAACCGCAACCACATCGACTCCCGACCGAACTCGCGACGGGCCCGACGGCGCCCCAGCATGCGCCCCCAGCCCTCGTCGCGCAGCTCGTCGGGGGTCGCCAGGTCGGTCGGCGGTTCGACGGCGGCGACGTCGGGTGCCTCCTCCGCGACCTGGAAGCTTGCCGACAGGTTGAGGATGGCGCCGTTGGACTGTCGGGCAACGACCCGGCGCGTCAGGAACGAGCGTCCGTTGCGGATGCGGTCGACCTCGAAGCGCACCGGCTCGGCCGATGTGCCGCCCCGGATGAAGTAGGCGTGGAGGGAGTGAACCGAGTAGTCGCTGTCGACGGTGTGCTGGGCGGCGCGGAGGGCCTGGGCCACCACCTGTCCGCCGAAGATGCGGCCCCACGGGTAGCGAGGGGCGATGCCGACGAAGGTGTCGGGTCCGTGGGGCTCGAGCGTCATCAACTCCTCGAACGACACCTTGGTGATCGAGGGGACATCGGTGGGGGGCATCGGACAAGTATGGTCTCGCGTCGTGCCGAGGTCCCGTTTGGTCGTCGCAGCGATCGCCCTGATCACCGCGGCGGCCGCCTGCACGTCGACCCATCCGGAGTCGGTGGCGCCGCCACCCACCAGCGAGGCGTTGGGCGGCGCCGCCTCCCCCACGACAGCCGCCGGCACCTCGGGCGACCAGGCCACGACCTCGTCCACCGAAGCGACGACCTCACCGTCGCTGACCCGACCCGACTGGCTCGGCCAACGCGTCCTCACCACGGACGAGACCGGCTTCGCGCCGGCCCAGGACACCCCGCCCGAACTCGTCGACCGCCAGCTCCCGACGATCGACACCCTGCCGGCGCCGATCGACGGGCGGTTCCACGCCACGGTCGAGGCCCTGGCCGGCGAGCCGCTCGAACGCTCGACCTGGGAGGAGGGTTGCCCGGTCGAACCGGCCGACCTGCGCTACTTGACGATGAGCTTCTGGGGATTCGACGGCGCCGTTCACACCGGTGAGATGATCGTGCACGCCGATGCTGCCCGCGGGATCGTCGACGTGTTCGAGGCCCTGTTCGAGGCGCGGTTCCCGATCGAGGAGATGCGGGTGGTCACACCCGCCGACCTCGACGCCCCACCGACCGGCGACGGCAACAACACCTCCGCGTTCGTGTGCCGGGCGGTCACCGGTGGCACGTCGTTCTCCCAACACGCCTACGGCCTGGCGGTCGACGTCAATCCCTTCCTCAACCCCTACCTCCGGGGCGACCTCGTACTCCCCGAGCTGTCGACCGCCTACCTCGACCGTGAGCGGGGCCTGCCCGGCATGATCGAGCCGGGTTCGGTGGCGGTCGAGGCGTTCGCCGCGATGGGCTGGAGCTGGGGCGGCGACTGGGAGAGCCTCAAGGACTGGCAGCATTTCTCCCACAACGGTCGCTGATGGCAGGATGACCGCCATGCGAGCCTGGCAGGTCACGTCCCTCGGAGAACCCAGCGATGCGATGGAGATCGTCGATATCGACGAACCCGCCGTGTCCGATGGGCGCGTCATCATCGACGTCGCCGCGGTCGGCGTCGGCTTCCCCGATCTGCTCCAGATCCGGGGCGGCTACCAGGTGAAGCCGCCGCTCCCCTTCGTCCCCGGCCAGGAGATCGCCGGCACGGTGTCGGAGGTCGGGCCCGGTGTCGACGGCGTGAGCGTCGGCGACCGCGTGCTGTGGATGGGTGGTGGCGGCATGGCCGCCAAGGTGAGCGCCCCCGCCGATTCCCTCCTGCCGATCCCCGACGACATGAGCTTCGCCCAGGCCGCGGCCTTCGTCGTCAACTACGGCACCGGCGTGTTCGCCATCGAGAACCGGGCCAACCTGCAGGCCGGCGAGACGATGCTGGTCACCGCCGCCGCCGGCGGCGCCGGCTCGGCCGCGATCCAGATCGGCAAGGCGCTCGGCGCCAACGTGATCGGCCTCGCCGGTGGCCCCGAGAAAGTGAAGAAGCTCTACGAGCTCGGCGCCGACGCCGCCTTCGACTATCGCGAGGTCGACATCGTCGAGACGGTGCGCGAAGCCACCGGCGGCCGCGGCGTCGACGTGGTCTACGAGTGCGTGGGTGGCGACATCTTCCAGCAGGTCCGCCGGACGGTGGCCTGGGACGGCCGCATCCTGATCATCGGGTTCACCAGCGGCACGATCGCGGATGCCCCGACCAATCACGCCCTCCTGAAGAACTACTCGATCGTCGGCGTGCATTGGGGGGCGTGGCTCAACCGCGACCCGGGGCACCTGCGCCAGAACTGGGACCGGATCGTCGAGCTGTTCGGCACCGGCAAGCTCGACCCGATGATGGCGGGCAGCCGCCCCTTCGAGGACGCCCCGGTGGCCCTGGCCGAGATCGGCGAACGCAAGACCACCGGCAAGGTCGTCATCGACATCAGCAACTGAGCCGTCTCCGGCGGGGGTGGCCGCGCCGCGGGTCAGCCTCGGAAGGGGCCGGCCATCGTGAACACGCCGATGCCGAGGACGAGCACCCCGGCGATGCGAGATCCCCATGCCAACCACGACGGCCGGATCTTGGGACCCACTGCGGCTGCGCCGAGCGCCAGGAAGGTGTGCCACACCACGCTGGCCGTGATCAGCCCGCCCACGAAGAGGCTGCGCGAGAACGAGTCCCCGGCGTAGGGGGCGGCCGCTGCCACACCGACCCAGACGGTGAGCGTCAAGGGGTTGGCGGCGGTGGCGGTGAACAGGGCGGTGGCGGGCCGGCGCAGTCGTCCGGCGGTCTCGACCATGCGATCGGCCTCACCGATCATCGACAGGGCGATGGCGACGAGGACGACGCCGAGCACGACCTCGACGACGTCGGTGACGCGCTCGGGTGCGGTGAGGATCAGCGAGCCGAGGGCGAAGGCGATCGTGACCATGACGGCGTCGGCGAGGGCGACGCCGCCGGCAGCGCGCACCGCAGGGCGGCGACCGCCGGTGACACCGACCCCGACGAGGGCGATGGAGATGGGACCGACGGGGGCCACCAGCGCGAGGCCGGTGAGAAGTCCGAGGAGGAGGGCCATCGGTCGATCCTGAACGATTCCTCGCCGTCGATTCGATGGTTCTTGACGGCGATTCTCTACCGATACCGTGGATGTGATGGAACTCGACGCGATCGACCGGGCAATCCTCGGCAAACTGACACTGGACGGCCGAATTTCCATGCGCGCCCTCGGCGACGAGGTCGGTCTGGGCGCCTCGGCCACCACCGAACGGGTCCGTCGGCTCGAGGACGCCGGTGCGATCACCGGCTACCGGGCGGTGCTCAACCCCGAGGTGATCGGCCTCACGGTCGACGCGGTGATCGACGTGCAGCTCGGCCCGGACTCGTCGTTCTTCGAGCTCGACGAGGCGATCACCGAGATCCCGCAGGTCGTGGATGCCATGCACGTGTCGGGCACGTTCGACAA
>JAWSVN010000080.1:0-20069 GCA_033851875.1 Acidimicrobiales bacterium | reverse complement strand
CCGCCAGACCGCAGGCGTCTGATGGCCGTCTCCGTGAACGACACTGGCCGCCGAGTGCAGCGGTTCTGTACCTTCTGGGTCGGTGACCAGCACTACGGCCTCGATGTCGAGAGCGTTCGAGAGGTGCTCAAGAGCCAGTCGACGACCCTGGTGCCTGCGGCCAGTCCGACCATCCGGGGCCTGATCAACCTCCGCGGCGAGATCGTGACCGCCATCGACCTCCGCCGGCGGCTCGACCTGCCCGCACTCGACGGCGAGGCCCCGACGATGAACGTGGTCATTTCCCTCGCCGGCGAGATCGTCAGCCTCATCGTCGACGCCGTTGGCGACGTCGTCGACCTCCCCCTCGACGTCCTGGTGGCCGCCCCGGCGACCGTGCCGCCGGTCGTGCGTGACATGACGGTCGGCGTCTTCCGCCAGGATGGCGGACTCCTCCAGATCCTCGACGCTTCACGGCTCGTGCCGGACGAAGACGGCGAGTGATTCGCATCCCGGGCTCGCCCGGTCGTCGAGCACCGTGATCGACCGTCGATCTTCGTTCGACTCCCGTTCCTCCACCCGTTCCAAGACCTGAGAGCTCGTATGATTCGAATCGCAGCTGCGCTGGCAAAGGCCACCTCCCGACAGTCGTTCCGTGACGCCTTCGCGACCCGAGACGTGGCTGCGGTCGAGGTGCTTGCCTCGTCCGGACGCTCCTTGATCTCCCGACCGGGGGTGGAGGATGCCAACTACGTCGTGCTCGACGGCTCGCTCGGCGACCTCGAGGTCGCCCTCGACTGGTTGCGGGAACGCGACCTCGTCGACCGGGCGGTGATCATCACCCGCAAGATCGGCGAGGCCCGGGGCCACGATGTCGCCAGCAGTCAGATCGTCGAGGCTGACCTCGGGGCCGCCGACTGCGGCGTTCATGTGCGCAGAGCGATGGGCTTCAAGCAGGTGGCGATCGCCAGCCCGGTGGCCGAGCCGCCGAGCGCACCGCCGCCCGATCGGGGTGGCTTCAAGCGACGCGAGATGGTCGTGATCGGCTGCTCGACCGGCGGCCCACAGGCTCTGGCGGAAGTCTTCGAGACGATCCCCGCCAGCTTCCCGGTGCCGATCGTGATCGTGCAGCACATGCCGCCCGACTTCACCAAGATGCTCGCCGACCGCCTCGACAAGGCCAGCCCCCTGACCGTGCGGGAGGTCACCGAGCCGGTGACGGCGAAGAAGGGGGAGGTGTGGGTCGCCCCCGGGCATCAGCACCTCGTCTTCGCCAACTCGGCGGGTGCTCTCGAACTCGACGACGGGCCGGAGGAGAACAACTGCAAGCCGGCCGTCGACGTCCTGTTTCGCAGCGCCGCCCAACACTATGGGCGCCGAACGGTGGGCGTGGTACTCACCGGCATGGGTGACGACGGCGCCCGCGGTGGACAGAAGCTGATCCAGTCCGGGGCACACATGATCTGCCAGGACGAGAAGACCTCGGTGGTGTGGGGTATGCCCGGCGCCACCGTCCGGGCGAACGCCGCCTCGGAGGTGCTACCCCTCGGCGAGGTCGGCGCTGCCATCTGTGCCCAGTTCGCCACCCGGATCCCGGTGGGAGCGCAGCGATGAAGGACCTCAACGCCCACGACTACGACGTGCTCTCCCGCTTCCTCCTCGACAACGCCGGCATGGTGCTCGAGGTGGGCAAGGAGTACCTCGTCACCGCCCGGCTGGTGCCGGTCGTCACCAAATACGAGCTGCACGGCCTCGACGCCCTCGTCGAACAGATCCGTCGCAACAACACCGCCCTCCGGGCCGACGTCATCGACGCGATGACCGTGAACGAGACCTCGTGGTTCCGCGACACCGGCGTCTGGACGGCCCTCGGTAGCACACTGCTGCCGTCCTTGATCGAACGGCGCAGGACCCTGCGTCGCCTCGACGTGTGGTGCGCTGCGTCGTCGAGCGGCCAGGAGCTCTACTCCCTGGCGATCCTGCTCTCGGAACTCCTCGGGCCCGAGGCCAGCCAGTGGCGAGTCAAGATCCTCGGTACCGACATCAGTCGGGAGATGGTGGAGCGCACCAACGCCGGGATCTACAGCGGCCACGAACTCAGTCGTGGGCTTTCAGAGGCTCGCAAGCGGGCCTACTTCAGTCGCACGCCGGGCACCAACAAGTGGCAGGTCAACGAAGACCTGCGCACGATGGTCTCGGCCCGCGAAGCCAACCTGACGGCGAGCGACATGGGCGTGCGCGGACCCTTCGACCTCATCATGATCCGCAACGTGCTGATCTACTTCGAGCCCAAGACCCGGCGCGAAGTGCTCACCCGGTCGGCCGCGTTGCTGTCGCCGATCGGTCGACTCGTGCTCGGCGCCTCGGAAGGAGCCCTCGGCGTGCCCGACTGTCTGGCCCCGGAACGCAACGCCACCCTGGTGTCGTATTGCCGGGCCGATTCGGGCGAACCCGCGTCGTCGCCACCCGACGCGCCGATTGCGAAGCTGACCAAGGCGGCGATCGACGGCCACCTCGCCGACGAGGCGAAGGCGGTCGAGGCTCCGTCTCCCGAGCCTGCGGGCCCGGTGAACGCGCTCCAGCGCTTGGCCGATCTCCGGGCCGCCAACGCAAGCCGAATGGCGGCGGCCGGAGCCAAGGCCACGCCGGCGTCGTCCCGGCCGGCTCCAGCAGCGCCGACCCGTTCGACCGCCCCACGATCGACGGGAGAGAAGGCCAAATCCTCTGCGCGTCGGCTTGCGGCGTCGAAACCCGATGAGGAGCTCACCCCACTCGAGCGTCTGCGCAAACTCCGTCAGGAGTATCAGCTCGACGACTGAGGGAACGGGTTCACCGGGCGGCAGCCCTGTCGTCGGCGGTCCCGAGAGTGGGGTTCGGCTCGACGAATTCGAGAGCGAGGGCCATCAGGCCGACTCCCATCAGGTTCCATTCGCCCGCAGCGCGCGGGCTCTCGACGGGGGTGATCACGTCGGTGTCGATCCCGGCGCGCAGCCCGACACCGTCGGTGAGCGAGGCCGCGACCATCGAGAACTGTTCGAGGGTGTACGGCGGCCGGATCCGCAGCCCGAGCCGATCGAGGACGATCGAGTACAGGTCGAGGAAGGCTTGTTGCGAGGTCCGTTGGGCGCGGAGCAGTGGTGCCCGCAGCTCCTCGCCACGCTCGGTGTCGGACATCGACATCGTCCAGATCGCCAGCCAGATCGTCCAGTTGCGGTCCTTGCCCTGCTCGGGGACGTAGCCGTTGAGGAACCCGGCGAACCGACACAACTCGACCAGTGACGCGATCCGCTCGGCCGGAGGTCGGTCGCGTTGATCCTCGATGTCGGCCACGAGCTGGAGCGACTGGTCGTTGGGTCCCTCCAGCGACTCGTCGGCCAGGGCGGTCAGCAGAAGGTCGACCTGGAAGTCCTTCACCGAGCGCCACGGTCGCCCCTGTCCGAAGATCGACCCCATCGCCGGGGAGAGTCCGCGCGTCCGGTCGAGCTCGTCGATCGCCTCGCTGATCGGAACGTGGTTGGCGGTCGCCCGGAGGCCGTGGCGGTAGAGCACTCGGAGGCCGGCCTCCAGCAGGAGCCGGCGGAGTTCGCTCGACGTCATTCGCCGCGATTCGCGCCCGGAGCCCCTTCCCGCCATCGCCCCATTCTTGCACCTGTTGATCGGAACCGCCCGGCTTGTGGCGCCGCAGTTCTTCCTTTTCGTTGAATGGCGTTGCGGAACCTTTCCGCATCCGCCACGATGTGACGCATCGCCTCGTTCGCGAGGCGACCGAACGATCGACCGGGCCTGCGGCGGTTTCGGCCGGTCGTTCGGACCTTCTCCCCGGAGGGTGTCGGGTGCGGCTCGGGCGGCTCGCACCGTGCCCTCCGGGGCTGCCATCATTCGAGGATGAACGAGCTTCCTCCGCCTCGATTCCGCAAGACCAAGAGTGACAAGTGGGCGGTGATGGGCCCGGTCGAGACCTTGACCGCCGCGCTCGACGGCGACGGCGCGGTCGAGGTGACCAAGCGCTCCGGCGACACGTCCAGCTTCGTGATCGGTTCGTTGGGCAAGCCGTTCGATGTCGACGGCGTCGAGATGTGTTACGGCTACGCGCCCGAGGACGCAGGGGAGGGCGATGACGTCGCTGGCAGTGGTGGCGGCAGCCGGCGATCGTCGGGCGGCCGAGACGGGCGTCCGCAGGCCCCGCCGCCTCCAGGCCCGGCGGCCGCCCGCGACGTCCTCGCCCGAGCCACCGCACCACCCGAGGTCGACCCGTCGGAGCCCATGCCGGAGTATCAGGGTGGCGCCGAGGACGAGTGGCAGCCCGAGTTCTGACCTCCGGACGCTGACTCCCCGGCGCGAACGAGCCGAGCCGCACGGTTGAGACGGGCGGGGGAGGGGTACGGCCTCCCCATGGCTGCACCGACCGCCCGCATCGACCCTGCAACCTCGCCCGTTCCCGTTCCCGTTCCCGCTTCCGCTGCCGAGCCCGACCGGCCGGCGCGTGTCGACCCGGTTCGGCGAGTGCTTCTCACCGGGGTCAGCGGCTACATCGGCGGCCGACTCGCGCCCCGGCTGGCCGAGTCGGGGATCGAGGTCGTCGGCATCAGCCGGTCGCCGGGTGACCTGCCCGACTCCCTGACCGAACACATCGAGGCTGTGGAGGCCGATGTTGGTGACCCCGATTCGGTGGCCGCCGCCGCCGAGGGCGTCGACGTCGCCTACTTCTTCGTCCACTCGCTCGGTGCCGACGACTTCGAGGAGCGCGACCGCCGCCTGGCGGCGTCGTTCCGAATCGGCTGCGAGCGAGCCGGCGTCGGCCGGATCGTCTATCTCGGTGGGCTCGGCGACGAGTCCGACGACCTCTCACCCCACCTCCGGAGCCGTCAGGAGGTCGGCCGGGTGCTGGCCGCCGGCTCGGTGCCGGTGACCGAACTGCGAGCGGCGCTCGTGATCGGCTCGGGGTCGGCGTCGTTCGAGATGTTGCGATGGCTGACCGAGGTGCTGCCGGTGATGGTGGTGCCCCGCTGGGTGCGCGACACCCGCTGTCAGTCGACGGCGGTCGACGACGTCCTCGACGCCCTCGTGGCGGCGGCCCACCGACAGGAGCCCGGCCACGACGTGCTCGAGCTCGGCGGCGCCGACGTCTTGACCTACGCCGAGATGATGCAGTGCTACGCCGAGGTTGCCGAACTGCCCCGCCGACGGATCCTGCCGGTCCCTGTCCTCAGCCCGGGGCTGTCGTCGCACTGGGTCTCGCTGGTCACCCCGCTGCCCGGCGATCTGGCTCGGGATCTGGTCCACAGCCTGGTCAACGACGTGGTCGTGCGCCGTCGACCGGCGGCCGATGCGCTCGGCCTGCAGCCCGTCGGGCTGGCGGAAGCGATCCATCGGTCGCTCGCCCGCGTCGAGGACCTCGAGATCCCGACCCACTGGACCGACGACGGTCTCGAGGAGCTGGCGGCCCTGCCCGAGGTCGACGATCCCTCGTGGGCCGGCGGCACGGTGCTCCAGGACGTTCGGCGGGTCGACTTCGACCCGGCCGGCGATCCGGCGGCTGATGGGGATCGGGTCTGGCGGGCGATCTCGATGCTCGGCGGCCGACGGGGCTGGCCGGCCGGTCGTTGGTTGTGGGAGGTGCGAGGGCTGCTCGACAAGGTGTTCGGCGGTGTCGGGCTCCGCAGGGGTCGCCGCGACCCCGAGCAGCTACGGCGGGGTGACGTCCTCGACTTCTGGCGGGTCGACGAGATCGACCCCGGCCGATTCCTGCGTCTCCGGGCCGAGATGAAACTCCCGGGTGACGCCTGGTTGGAGTGGGAGATCGACCACACCGGGGTGGAGCAGCGGGCCCGCTACGTCCCTCGCGGCCTGTGGGGCCGGGCCTACTGGTTCGTGTTGCTCCCGGTCCACGCGTATCTGTTCCCCCGGTTGTTGGACCGGCTGGTCGCCGGCGACCCCGGGTGATCTTGCACAACCCGTTTTGGAGCGTCCGACCAGGACCACTAGGGTTGCTCCCCGGCAGGCTTGCTGTGTGACAACTGTCGCACCTGGCTTTGAAGGGGGAATGACTGCATGCCGATCTTGGAAGTATCGGATATCACCGTCAGATTCGGAGGCATCACGGCGTTGTCCGAGTTGTCGTTCGGTATCGAGCGGGGCCAGATCTGCGGGCTCATCGGGCCCAACGGTGCTGGCAAGACCACACTGTTCAACGTCGTCAGTCGTATCTACGACCCCACCGAGGGTTCGGTGACCTTCGACGGGCAAGACCTCCTGGCTCTCGCACCACACGAGATCAGTGGCCAGGGCGTCTACCGCACCTTCCAGAACCTGGCCCTGTGGCCGGGGCTGTCGGTGCTCGAGAACGTCATGGTCGGCGGCCACTCCAACACCAAGTCGGGGTTCGTCAAGTCGATCCTCGGCATCGGCAACAAGGCCGAGGAGCGTCAGCTCGAGGAGAAGGCGTACGCCGCCCTGGAGGAGCTGAATCTGCACCAGTTCGCCTTCCACCCGGCGGCCGGCCTGCCCTTCGGCACGCTGAAGCGCATCGAGCTCGCTCGGGCGTTGATCGGCGACCCGAAGCTGCTGATGCTCGACGAGCCCGCCTCGGGCCTCACCCACAGTGAGGTCGACGAGTTGGCCGACGTGATCAAGCAGATCCGCGACAGCTACAACCTCACCGTCCTCCTGGTGGAGCACCACATGCAGATGGTCATGGCGATCTCCGAGAAGATCGTGGTGATGAACTTCGGCCAGAAGATCGCCGACGGCGATCCCGACGTCGTCCGCAAGGACCCCGAAGTGATCGCCGCCTACCTCGGGGAGTCGGTGGCATGAGCGATCTGATGTTGGAGGTCAGGAACCTCCAGGCCAGCTACGGCCAGGTCGACGTGATCCGTGGCCTCGACCTCGAGGTGAAGAAGGGCGAGGTGTGCGTGATCCTCGGTGCCAACGGCGCCGGCAAGACCACCACCCTGCGCTCCATCTCGAACATGCCGGTCGTCAACTCGTCGGGCACCGTCATCGTCGACGGTGTCGACATCTCCAAGACCGACCCCGGGGAGATCGTCAACAAGGGCGTCGCCCACGTCCCCCAGGGTCGTGGCACCTTTCCCGAGCTGTCGGTTCTCGACAACCTCCACCTCGGCGGCTACATCCGCAAGGACCGCAAGGGCATCGAGGACGACGTACAACGCTGGTTCGACTACTTCCCGGTGCTCGGTGAGCGTCGGGAGCAGGCGGCGGGTTCGCTCTCCGGCGGTGAGCAGCAGATGCTCGCCGTGTCGCGTGCGCTGATGAGTCGTCCGAAGCTGCTGCTCCTCGACGAGCCATCGCTGGGCCTCGCGCCGATCATCATCGAGAACCTGTTCAAGACGTTCGCCGAGATCAACCAGGAGAACGGCACCACGATGCTCGTGGTGGAGCAGAACGCGAACCTCGCCCTCAACATCGCCGAGTCGGCCTACGTCCTCGAGACCGGGGCGATCACCATGAGCGGCCCAGCGGCCGACCTCAAGGACAATCCGGCGATCCAGGAGGCGTACCTCGGTGCGTGATCCTCGAATCGTTGCCACATTCTTCGTCCACCTGACCGCCGATTCCCGAGGAGCACGCTGAGCATGGATCTCCTGCTGCAACGAATCATCGACGGGCTGTCGAACGGCGCGATCTACGCCGTCGTCGCCATCGCCCTCGTCCTCATCTTCAAGGCCACCACGCTCGTCAACTTCGCCCAGGGCGAGTTGGCGATGTTCGGTGGCTTCCTCTTCTACGTGTTCGCCGTGCAGGCGTACGAGCTTCCACTCCTGGTTGCCGCCTTCATCGCCATGGTGCTGTCGGCCCTGCTGGGGGTGACGGTCGAGCGAGTCCTCGTTCGGCCCTTCGACCCGCAGGACCACCTACCGGTGGTGCTGATCACGTTGGGCATCTTCTACATCGTGAACGCCGTCGCCGGTGACATCTGGAACTACGAGCCTCGCGCCGTTCCAAGCTTGTTCCCGAACAATTTCGACGACTTCATCTCGATCGGTGGCGCTCGACTGTTCTACGACTCGCTCGGCATCCTCGTGAGCCTGGGCCTGATGTACCTCGTGGTCTACCTCATCCTGAACAAGACCAAGATGGGCCTGGCCTTCCGGGCCGTGTCGTCCAACACCGAGTCGTCGCGACTCGTCGGCATCCGGGTCGGCCGCATCCTCAGCTTCGGCTGGGCCGCCGCCTGTGCCTTCGGCACGCTCGGCGCTGTGCTGGTGGCCCCTCGCCTGCTGCTGTCGCCCAACATGATGGCTCCGGTGCTGGTCTACGCACTCGCCGGCGCAGCCTTCGGCGGCCTCGACTCCATCGGCGGCGCCGCCATCGGCGGACTGGTCGTCGGGCTCCTCAACAGCCTCGTGCTCGGCTACCTGACCGACATCGACGCCTTCTCGTCGTTCCGGGCGACGCCGCTGTTGCCCCCGATGCTCTTGTTGCTGACCGTGTTGTGGTTCAAGCCCTCGGGCATGTTCGGCACCAAGCAGATCGAACGGGTCTAGGGGGAAACTGACATGGCTTTGGTTGTTCAACAGGGTTCCGCGCAGCATCGGACCCTCAAGCTGGCGTTCTTCGGGGGTCTTGCCCTCATCGCCATCGTGCTGCCCTTCATCCTCCCCGACTTCCAGGTCGGCCGCCTCAACCGTGCGATCTGGATCGCCACGGCTGTGCTCGGTCTCAACCTGGTCGTCGGTTACGCCGGACTGCTCGCTCTGTGTCAGTCCGCCTTCATCGCCATCGGGGCCTTCATCTGCGCCACCCTCGTGCACGAGCACGGCTGGGACTACTGGATGACGATCCCGGCGGCGATGTTCGGTTCGTTCCTCTTCGGTGTGCTCCTGGGCGTCCCCGCCCTCCGGATCAAGGGCCTCTACTTGGCGATGGCGACGATCTCGTTCGCCGCCGCCTTCCCGGCGCTCACGAAACTGGAGATGGGCGGCATCGCTCGCCGTACCGGCGGAGCCAATGGTCTCAAGATCAACGAGGAGATCGTTCCCACCGGCTGGGCCGAGTCGCTCGGTTTCGCCGCCGAGGAACCGTTCCGCTACCGGTACTTCTTCATCCTGTTCCTGGCGGTGCTCGCCTTCGTCGGTGTGCACAACCTGCTCAAGAGCCGTCCGGGACGAGCGATTGTTGCGATTCGTGACAACGAGACCGGCGCGGCCGTCAGCGGCGTCAACCTGCGTGAGGTCAAGGTCATCAACTTCGGTCTCAGTGCCGCCATCGGCGGACTGGCCGGAGCGATGTCGGCGGTCAACACCGGCTTCGTCGCCGAGACCAGCTTCACCTTCGTGCTCATGGTCGACCTCCTCGTCGCCCTCGTGATCGGCGGCGTGGCCACGATCCAGGGTCCGATCTGGGGGGCGATCGTGGTGGTGTTCGTGCGCGAAATTGCCAAAAACATGTCGATTCCGCTTGGTTTCTACACATTGGATGGAAACGGACCTCTTTCTCAGGCAATCTTCGGGCTGATCTTGATCGGAGTGGTGTTCTTCGCTCCTCGGGGGATCGCCGGCCTCGTGCAGAAGACCCTTCCGAAGATCGTGCAGATCGTGCCGACGCCTCCCGGCGGTGGCACCACCAAGCAGACGCCGTCTGCTACACCCGATCTCGAGCTGAGTGCGCAGTGACCACACCGCCACTCGATCACAACCTGAAGTTCAACACTCAAGGGGGAAACTTCATGACAACAGCCAATCTGAAGCGCTTGATGGCGCTCCTGTTCGCCTTTGCGCTCGTCGCCGCCGCCTGTGGTGGCAGCGACAGCGAAGGTGCTGACGCCGAGGGCGACAGCTCCGCCGAGTCCGAGGGCTCGGATGAGGGCGGAGACCTCGGAGGCGTCGACGAAGACGCCGCCGCCGACGCGCTCGAGCAGGCATCCGAGGAGGACGCCGACGAGGAGACGGTGGCCTCCGGCTCCGTCGAAGAGCTGGAGATCCAGTGGGCTGAGGAGCGGGCTGCCATCGTGGCCAGCCTCCAGGAGGGGGGCTACGGCCTCTCCGAGGACGGCACCACCCTCACCGGCCCCGGTGGCTGGGAGGTCGACATGACGGCCTGCCCCGCCGACTGGAGCAACACCGCCGGCGTCGCCGACGGCACGGTGACGGTCGGTCTGACCATCCCGCAGTCCGGCACCCTCGCCGCCTACGGCAACATCGGCACCGGCATGGAGGCGTACTTCAACTACGTCAACGAGCACGGCGGTGTGGGCCCCGACGGTCTGCAGATCGCCCTCGAGACGCGTGACGACGCCTACGACCCGAACCTCACGACGGAGTACGTCGAGGAGTTCCTCGGTGGCGACGAGCCGTTCTACGTGCAGTCGCTCGGCACGCCCAACACGTTCGCGGTCCGCGACACGCTGAACGCTGCCTGTGTGCCGCATCCGATGGCCATGACCGGTCACCCGGCCTGGGCCGACCCCATCAACTTCCCGTGGACCACCGGTCTCCAGCTCAACTACTTCACCGAAGGTGTGCTCTGGGCCGGCTGGATCGAGCAGAACCTCGCCGATGAGGCTCCCGTCACCGTCGCCGCCCTCGTGGCCGACAACGACTTCGGTCTCGCCTACGAGAAGGGCTTCCTGGCTGCGGCCGAGGGTTCCGACGTGATCGGTGATGTCGAGGTCGTGCGCCACGACGTGGCCGCCGCCACGCTCACCAACGAGGTGACGACGCTCGCCGCCGCCGACCCCGGTGTCTTCATCGCCATGACCGCAGGCACCCCCTGCACCGTGGCGTTCCAGGAAGCCGCTCGTGCCGGCATCGTCGAGAGCGCCTCCGCTGTGTGGGCCCCCTCGGTGTGCGCCAACGCCAACTTCCTCGGCCCGGCCGAGGGTGCGGCTGATGGTTGGCTGAGCCTCGGTGGTGGCCTCAAGGACACCGCCGACGAGAGCCTCCGTGAGGACGACGTCTACCTGGCCTTCCTGGCCGAGGAGCTCGAGGCCGCCGGTCTCGATCCCGAGGTCGCCCTGCTCGGCTCCGGTTTCGGTCAGTTCGGTTGGCCGCAGGTCCAGTCGATGATGATCGCCGCCGAGCTCGACGGTGGTCTCACCCGGACCAACTACATGCTGGCGCTGCGAGCGCTCGACATGACCCACCCCGCGCTGCTCCCCGGCATCGCCTTTGCCCAGAACGGTGCCGAGGACGGCTACCTGGTCGAGGGCACCCAGGTGCAGCGCTGGGACGCCGAGAATCAGACCAACGTCCAGGAAGGTGGTGTCATCGACCTCGACGGGTCGTCGGGCACCTGCGTCTGGGACACGGAGGCCGGCTGCTGATCAGCAGCCCCTGCTGGTCGACGACGGTGACGTCGACGACCACCCGGTCAACATCTGACTGACGGTCCGACGGCCGGCGAAGCGCACCAGCTTCGCCGGCCGTCGCCGCGTACAACCCCCGGCGGTGTGGTGGAACTCCTTCTCCAACGACTCTTCGACGGCCTCTACGTCGGCGCGATCTACGCCTCGTTGGCGATCGCCCTCGTGGCCATCCATCGTTCGACCCGGCTCATCAACTTCGCCCAGGGCGAGATGGCGATGATGTCGGGCTATGTCGGGCTCGTGCTGATGAGCTCGTCGACGGCTTCGACCTTCGGGCTGTCGATCGCCGGGGTCGGTCTTGCGTCCTCGCTGCCGGGCCATCCGTGGCCCCCGGCCCTCGCCATCGTCGGCGCCGTGGTCGTCGGCGCCCTCCTCGGCGTCGTCGTGGAACGGGTGGCGATCCGTCCGGTGGCCGACGCGTCGCCCCTGACCCGTATGAACGTCACGATCGGGCTCCTGATCCTGTGCAACGGGATCACGGTCTCGATCTGGGGCACGGCCAGCCGCGCGATGCCGAGCCCGTTCCCGGTCGGCATCGACGACTACGTCGAAGTCGGGGGCGCCCGACTGCGCTTCGCCACCGTCGGCGTGTGGCTCGTGGTGCTCGGCGTGGTCGGGCTCCTGTGGCTGCTGTTGACCCGCACCCGCACGGGTCTCGCCTTTCGTGCCGTCACCTCCAACCCGACCTCGGCTCGCCTCGTCGGGGTGAAGGTCACCCGGGTGACCGCACTCGGCTGGGGCGTGGCCGCCGGCATCGGCGCCATGTCGGCCGCCCTGGTCGGCGGAGCGCTGGTCCTCGAGCCGTTCCTGATGATGAAGCTGTTGATCTTCGCCTTCGCGGCGGCGACGATCGGTGGCCTCGACAGCCCCGGCGGGGCCATCGTCGGCGGCATCGTCGTCGGGCTCTCGCAGAGCCTCGTGCCCGGCTACCTCCCGCTGCCCACCGAGCTGTCGATCGCGCCGCCGTTGGTGGCGATGATCCTCGTGTTGATGGTGCGGCCGGAGGGTCTGTTCGGCCGGCCGACCGTGGAGCGGGTGTGAGACGGTCCGTCAACCTGGACGGCGCCGGCCTCTGGATCCGGCGAGTGGTCGCCGGGCTGATCGTCGTGGCCGTGCTGCTCGCCCCGTTCGTCGTCAGCGACGTGCGCCTCAACCAGCTGACTCGACAGCTCGCACTGCTGCTCGCGATCCTCGGGGTGAGCCTCCTCACCGGCCGGGGCGGCCTCGTCTCCCTCGGCCACGGTGTCTTCGTGGGGATTGGAGCGTTCGCCACTGCCCGCCTGGCCGCCGCTGGCGCACCGCTCGGGGTCGCGGCCCTCGGTGCCACCGTCATCGCCGGCGCGTTCGGCGTGGTGCTCGGCATCCCGGCGCTCCGGGTCCGTGGCCCCCATCTCGCGCTCATCACCCTCGGCACCGCCCTGGCCTTCGGACCGCTGGCGAAGCAGGTCCCGCAGTTCACCGGCGGGTCGAGCGGTCTGCAGTTCGACACCTCCGCGTTCGGTGCCCCCGGCTGGGTCGGTGGGAGCGGTGCCACCGCCGAGTGGCGGTACGTGATCAGCCTGTTGGTGATCGCCGGCTGGTTCGTCTTGGCCCGCAACCTGATCCGCAGCCGAGCCGGTCGAGCCGTGATGGCGGTCAACGACAACGAGCTCGCCGCCGCAACGTTCGGCGTGAACCCGCTGTGGGCCAAGACCGGCACGCTCGGCATCACCGCCGCGATGGCGGGCACGGCCGGGGCGCTCCACGCCCTCTCGTCGTCGTTCGTGCTCCACACCGAGTTCGACGCCCTGTTGTCGTTCCGGCTCTATGCCGCCGCCGTGCTGGGCGGCGCTGGGTCGCTCCTCGGGCCGATCATGGGGGTCGGCTTCCTCACCGGCGTGCCGGAGCTCGCGGAGCGCGTGCCGTTCCTCGGCAACCAGGACGTGGTGTTCGGCCTCGGCCTGATCGTCGTCACCATCGTCGGTGCCAGCCGCGGGAATCGCGACGAGCGCTGACGGGTTTCCGATCGGTATGGGGGAACACCGACATCGATCACCCGGCGCCGCGCGCCTTCGACTCCTCGCCGCCGTCGTCGCTGTCGTGTCCCTGGTGGCGGTGGCGTGCGCCCCTGACGTCGACCCCGAGCGTACGTCCGCCGGCGACGACGAGATCCTGGCGGCGGCCGAGCAGTGGGTCGAGGACCAGACCTCGCCGTCGGCCTCGGCGTTCGTCGACGCGGTCGCCACCACCGACGACGTCCGCTGGGCGCCTTGGCTCCTCGACCTGTTGCGGCTCGGTCGCAACAGTGCGACCAACGCCCGGATCAGCGGGATCCTCGAGCGGTGGTCCGGAATCCCCGCCACCGCCCGCATCCCCGATCTGGTCGCCTACGGGTCATGGTTGCGGGACCTCGAGCTCGACGGGGGACCGGACTACCGCGAGTTCAAGGTCGCGGTCTACTCCGAGATCGACGAGCGCTTCGGGCCGCTCCTAGCGGAGGTGGACGACCAAGCGGAGCTGGCGGCGATCCAATGGGGCGGCGTCCCCCTCGGCGGCATCCCTCAGCTCGACGACCCGGCTCGTCTCCCGGCCGACGAGGCGCCGTGGATGGTTGCCGACGAGGTGATCCTCGGGGTGGCCATCGACGGTGAGGCCGTCGCCTATCCGCTCCGGATCCTGCTTGCACCACGAGCTCGTCAACGACACGGTCGCTGGGCGCGAGACTGGCGATCGTCTACTGCACCCTGTGCCGCACCGGCCTCGTGTTCGACGCCACGGTCGGTGACGTCGACCGGACGTTCCTCACCAGCGGGCTCCTCCTCGATTCCAACAAGCTGATGGTCGACGTCGAGACCGGGTCGCTGTGGCACCACCTGCGAGGGCCTGGGCGTGTCGGGGCCCGGACACTCGGCACCGAACTCGTCACCGTCCGGGCCGAGCACCGGAGCTGGGGCGAGTGGCTGGAGATGCACCCTGACACCGAGGTGCTCGACCTGCCCGAGCCGGTCTTCTTCGACAACCCCGAGCGCCCGCCGATCGCCTACGACTACACCCCGGGCGCCGCCTACCAGAGCTACTACGGCTCGGAGCAGCTGTGGTTCCCCGTCGCCGGTTTCGGCGACCAGCTCCCCGGCAAGACCCTCGTCCTCGGCCTGTCCAACGGCGGCGAACACCTCGCCCTCGACCTCGCTCGGCTCGGCGAACCCGGCTCGACGGCGACCGTCGAGGTCGGGGGAGCCACGTTCGTGGTCACCGCCACCGGCGGGGGAGCGGTGGCGGTCGACGCCACCGGCGAACCGGTCGACACGATCCAGGGATTCTGGTTCGCCTGGCACGGCCTCCATCCCGACACCGAGATCTGGCCGGCCTGACCGCCGGCGGGGCAGCTCAGCGCTCGCGCACCCGCTCCACATAGGCACGCGCCGCAGCCCGGCCTTCGGGGTCGCGCAGGCCGTGGGTCAGTTGGGCGGCGTCGGCCCACGTGGAGGCCATCGCCGTCGCGTTGGCGGTGACAGCGTTGGTCGCCGACTTGGTCATCGCCACGGCGAACGCTGGTTTGGCGGCCAGCGAGGCCGCCAGATCGTCGACCGTGGCCACCAGCGCGTCGGTGTCGACCACCCGGTTGAGGAAGCCGAGCTGCTTCGCCTCATCGGCGTCGAACCGGCGGCACGTCATCACGAGTTCCTTGGTGGCCGCCGGTCCGATCTCCCGGACGAGGCGCGGGATCCCGCCCCAGGCGAGGGGGATGCCGAGGTCGACCTCGGGGATCGAGAACTGGGTGCCCGTCGCCGCGATCCGCAGGTCGCAGGCTGCCGCCAGCACGAGGCCGCCCCCGACGCAGTGGCCGTGGACCTGGGCGATCGCCACGGCCCGCATCGCCTCGACAGCGTCGGCCATGCGCCGTCCGGCGTCGGCGTTGGCGTGGACATCGCCCGGCTCGGCGGCGGCCTGGAACGACGCGAGGTCGGCGCCGGCGCTGAACGCCCGGCCCTCACCGCGGACCACGACCACGCGCACGTCACGCTGGTCGTCGATCCATCGGGCGGCGGTCTCGAGGTCGAGCAGGGTCTGGGTCGACAGGGGGTTGAGACGGTCGGGCTGATCCAGCACGAGGTCGGCCCGGAGGCCGTCGACCTCGATCCGGAACCCCTCGACCTCCGGTGCGGCGGTGGTGCTCATCTCCCCATCCTGTCGGACGACGGGAACCGATGCGGCGACAACTCCGAACCTTCCCTTCCGCGATGGCGGCGGCGCTGGCGATCGGGCTCCTCGACTGGGCCGCCACGGTCGAACTCATCGCTCGCTGACCCGGTGGGCAACTCGTCGCCGGGTGACGGAGGTCGTCTCGACGTCCTTGGCCCGACCTGGGCGCAGAGACGTGGCACCGCGTAGTGTCAGGAGGGTGCCGGCGGCGGGTCGGCGGCGGTGGGAAGGCGGAAGACATGGGCGAACGGACGGCGCGAGGTCGAACGGCGGGCGGTCAGAGCGGGCGCCGGGTCTGGGCGGTTGCCCTCGTCATTGCGATGCTGGGGCTCTCGACGTTCTCGACGGAGCGGCCGGCCGAGGCCGCCGTCACCCAACTCGCCACGGTGTCGCTCGACGCTGCCGGCGGCCCGGTCTGGCAAGCGGTCGAGTACACGCCGACCGCAGCCGGTACCCACACCTTCGCCGTCGCCCGCTCGAACCCGTCGGCCATCACGGGCGCCGCGATCCGCCGCAGCGCCGACAACCAGTGGCTGGCGTCGGTTCCTGAGGGCGCCGGCCCGGACCAGATCCTCACGGTCGAACTCGACGTGGGGGAGGCCGTGAGGATCGGCCTCTGGATCACCGGCGGGTCGACGGACCTCGCCGTCTCGGTCGATTCACCGTCGAACGGCGAGACCTTCATGATCAGCTCCGGGGTGCGGGACGCGTCCGGCGACACGGGGCCCCGCTGGGCCCAGACCACGTGGACGGCGCCCCGATCGGGAGTCGTCGACTTCACCCTCGCCTGGAGCGGCTCGGGCTCGCTCCGGTTCGTCTTGCGAGATCACGCCACCGGGACCTGGCTCGACGACATGCCCTTCGGCGCCCCGTCGCCTCAGACGATCACCTGGGACGTCGTCGCCGGCGTCACCTACCGGCTGCCGGTGTGGGCCACGAGCGGGGCCGGTGACCACAGCCTCGCCGCTACGTATCGCACCGGCGGTCCCGGACCGCAGCCGGGAGCCCCGAGCCGGGATGCCCACACCGGGCGGGTCGACGCCTCTGGCGCCAGCGGGCCCGCCACCGTCAGCGTGCCGTTCACCGTCGCCGACGCCGGTCGGATCTGGGCCAGCCTGCAGTACCTCCAGAGCGCCGGCGAACTCCACCTGCGGTTGCGGGACGCCGGCGGCATCGTGCTCGAGTCGACCTTGACCAACTGGGTGGCCAAGGGCATCGAGACCGACCTCGCGGCCGGCGACTACTCGATCGAGATCACGGCCGTCAGCGGTGCCGCCGACTGGCAGCTCGAGATCTACGTCGAACCCGACCGGGATCGACCTTCCGCCTCGCCGGGGGCGCCGAACATCCTCGTGGTCAACACCGACGATCAGCGCGCTGACTCGCTGCGTCACCTGCCCCAGATCGAGTCGTGGTTCGTCGATGGCGGCGTGACGTTCACCAACGGCTACGTGACGACCCCGGCGTGCTGTCCGTCGCGGGCGTCGCTGTTCTCCGGGCAGTACGTACACAACAACGGGGTGACCGGACAGCGGGTGGCCGCCCTCGACCAGAACCAGACCGTGCAGCGCTACCTGGTCGACGCCGGCTATTTCACCGCCTTCGCCGGCAAGTACGTGCATTTCTGGCCCCAGCAGCTCACCGCCCCGCACTGGGATCGGTGGACCTACTTCAAGGGCGGCTACTACAACACGTGGATCAACTCCGACGGCGTCAACCGTCGCGAGCCTGGCAACTCGACGATCCGCACCTTCTCCCAGGGCATCCAGTACCTCGAGGAGTTCCGCACCGCGGAGGACGCTCGCCCGTGGTTCCTGCACCTCACCCCGGTCACGCCCCACAAGCCAGCCGACCCTGAGCCGCAGTACGCGAACGCGCCGGTGCTCGACCGGATCCAGACCGCCGACATCGACGAGGTCGACCGCAGCGACAAGCCGCCGTTCGTGCGCAACCGCAACCGGACCGCAGCAGCGACCGAGTCGCTGCGTCTCGACATGACCCGCACGCTCTACACCTACGACGACCAGGTCGACCGCATGATGGACTACCTCCAGTCCAGCGGCGAACTGTCGAACACCCTGATCATCCTCACCTCCGACAACGGCTACCTGTGGGGCGAACACCGACTCGACGAGAAGTTCGTGCCCTACGGACCGTCGATCCGGGTGCCCTTCCTCGTCTACTGGCAGGGAGAGGTGATCCCCGGTACGACCGACGACCGTTGGGTGGCCAACATCGACATTGCGCCGACCGTCCTCGCGGCCGCCGGGGCGCCGATCCCGAGCTGGATGGACGGCGTCGACATCCTGTCCGGGGCCGACCGCGATCACGCCTTCACCGAGTACTTCCAGGACCCCTCCAACGGCGGCATCCCCGACTGGCGCTCGGTCCGGACCCACGACTGGGTCTACAACGAGTACCTGGGTGCAGACGGCGAGACGGTCGAATTCCGGGAGTACTACGACCTCGTCGCCGACCCCTTCGAGCTCACCAACCTGCTCGCCGATGGCGACCCGGCCAACGACCCGCCGCTCGGAGCTGCTCAGGCCCTGATGGCGCAGGACGCGACCTGTGCCGGGGCCGGTTGCCGACCGTGACGGGTTCGATCGGCGGATGACCGGCGTCTTGCTCGGCGCCGACCCTCCCTCTACCTTTCTTGAGGCAACATAGAGAAAGTCGTCGAGGGGGACGAGATGGAAATCGCTGCACCGCTGGCGGCCGCTGAGGTGGACTGGACCGCCGAAGCCGACGTGATCGTCCTCGGCCTCGGGGCGGCCGGGGTCGCGGCGGCGCTCGAGGCGCACGGCGCCGGGGCGGAGGTGCTGGTCGTCGAGCGGGCCGGCGCCGGCGGGGGAGCGAGCGCTGCCTCGGAGGGCATCTTCTACCTCGGCGGGGGCACGACCCTGCAGCGCGACCTCGGCTACGACGACACCCCCGAGAACCTCTACGCCTTCCTCCGGGCCAGCACTTCGACGCCCGACGACGACGCACTCCGAGCGTTCTGCGACGGTGCGGCCGAGCACTTCGACTGGCTCGAGCGCCACGGCGTGCCCTTCGAACGCAAGGCGTTCACCAAGAAGGCCGTGGCCGTCCGCACCGGCGAAGGACTGCTCACGACCGGCAACGAGAAGCTGCTCGAGTTCTCGGACGCCGCCGACCCGGTCCCGCGTGGTCATCAGACCCGTGGTGGCGGAGAGATCCGCGGCGGCGTGTTCGCCATGGAGGCCCTCCTCGCCGCCGTCGACGCCGCCGGTATCGAGGTCCGCTACGAGACCTCGGCGATCGGGTTCGTCGTCGACGATTGCACCGTTGGCGATGGCAGCGTTGCCGATGGAGGGGCCGTGGTCGGGGTGCAGGTCCGCACCGCGGGCGAGGCCCAGTGGCTCCGAGCCCGGCGGGGCGTGGTCGTCGCCACCGGCAGCTTCAACCTCAACGCCGAGATGTGTGCGGAGCACCTGGCGGTCGTCGCCGCCAACGGGCGTCCGCTCGGCACCGACGCCAACGACGGCGCCGGCTTGTTGATGGGCGAGACGGTCGGGGTCGGCACCCGGGGCATGGACGGCGTGATCGCGACGTCGTCGATCTATCCGCCGGAGGACCTCATCTTCGGGATCGTCGTCAACGCCGGCGGGGAGCGCTTCGTGGCCGAGGATTCCTATCACGGTCGTACCGCTCACGCGATCGAGCGTCAGCCCGACCAACGAGCGTGGCTGCTCGTCGACGAGGCCCACTTCGCCTACCCCGAACGCCAACAGCCGCTGGTCGACGCCTTCGAGTCGGCCGCCGACCTCGAAGCGGCACTCGGCCTGCCGGTCGGCTCGGTCGAACGAACGGTGGCCGCCTACAACGACGGGGTGGCGGCTGGGTGTGACCCGCTCGGCAAGCACCCGTCGTGGATGGCGCCGCTCGACTTCCCACTCGCCGCCTTCGACCTCTCCTTCGACGTCGCCGAATACAGCTACATCTCCCTCGGTGGGCTCACGGCCGACTCGTGGGGTCGAGCCCTCGACGCGGAGGGTGCGGTGGTGCCCGGCCTCTACGCCGTCGGTGCCGTCGCCGCCCACCTCCCGATGAACGGCGCGGAGTACGCGAGCGGCCTCTCGCTCGGGCCCGGGTCGTTCTTCGGTCGACGAGCCGGTCGCCACGCTGCGACCTGTGGGCGGGTCGACGCATGACGGGGGCGAAGGTGGTCGTGGCGGCGCGAATCTTCTTCGCCGACGAGGCGCAACGAGACGCCGCCGTCGCGGCGTCGACCGAGATCCAACGGGCGACCCGCGACGACGAACCCGGCTGCCTCGCCTACTGCTTCGCCGCCGACCCCGCCGACCCGCTCGCCGTGCAGGTCTACGAGCTGTGGGACGACGAAGCGTCGTTGGCCGCCCACTTCGAGCACCCCAACTACCTGGCGATGCGCGACGTGCTGCGCAGCTTCGATCGCAGCGGCCCGTCGATCCAGCGCAAGTACCGCTGCGACGCCGAGGCCCCGGTCTACACCGACGCCGGGAACCCGACCGCCGGCTTCTGATCAGCGCATCGCGGCGCGGAGGGCCTCGGCGGCGTCGTCGGGGTCGAGTCCGAG
>JAWSVN010000079.1:0-4984 GCA_033851875.1 Acidimicrobiales bacterium | reverse complement strand
GAGCCGGGCGACGTGCACGGTCAGGTTGTCGAGCGGCTCTAGTCTAGCACGGCTCGCCGTGATCCGGAAGTAGAGGGCGGCGTGGGTCTCGCCGACCATCGCATCGAGCAGCTCGATGTGTTCACCGTCGTCGGTCTTGGCGTTGGTCTCGAGCAGGAAGCCGGCGACGGCGTCGACCCCGTGCAGGTCGCCGACCGCCGGCACATGGGCGACGATCGCCGGGTCGAGGGCGTCGAGCACGACGTCCCAACGGCTCTCGGCCATCGCTCGGCCCAGTTCGGTCACGGAGTTTCGTCGTTGTGCGGTGGAGAAGTCCATGCCGAAACCCTACGACGTCGAAGCTTCGTTGTCGAACTATTCTTGCTCGCAGCATTCGGGCCCGCACTTTCCTTGGCCGCAAACTTCGATTGCGCGCTATCGTGCGACTCATGAGTGCCGACCCCGTCGATCAGCTCGTCGACTCCTGGCGGGCCGAGGTACCAGACCTCGACACCTCGGCGATGGCGACGATCGCCCGCCTGAACCGGAGCCGAGCGCTGGCGATGCAAGCCGTCGAGGCAGCCCTCACCGAGGCTGGCTCGTCGCTCGCCGACTTCGACGTCCTGGCCGCCCTGCGCCGCCAGGGCGCCCCCTATCGACTCACGCCGTCACGGATCGCCGAGTCGCTGATGCTGAGCGCCAGCGGGACGACCAGCCGGGTCGACCGCCTGGAGCGGGCCGGCCTGGTGGAGCGGGTCGCCGACCCCGACAACCGCCGCACGATGCCCGTGCAGCTGACCGCCACCGGCTTTGCCGAGGCCGAACGGCTGGTGCGCCTGGTCGTCGAGACCGAGGCGCACGTGATGGGCGCCCTGAGCGTCGACGAGCGCGCCCACCTCGACCGACTCCTGGCCGCCCTGGCCGCCGGCCAGGCCTGAGGTCGGCCAGCCCCGAACCCGTTCAGAAGGGCGCGGCGCCGAGGAAGTCGAGCCCCTTCTCGACGAAGTCGAACGCCTTCGGCAGTCCGAAGTGATCGACACCTCGCAAGGTGACGAGTTCGCCCATCGGGAGCGCTTCCGCCAAGCCGTCGCCGGGACCGGCGAAGTCCTTGTCGCCGATGATCACCATCGTCGGCACGGTGATCGCCTCGACGTGCTCGCGGTCGACGCGCCACTGCTCACGCTTCATGAAAGCGAGGAGCGCCTCGGGGTCGTTGCCGTCGGTCGACGCCAGGTCGCGGAAGTGGGCGCCGACCCGATCGTCGGGGTCACCGGTTCCCTCGAGCGCCGCAACGATCGGGCTCGGGCCCTCCCGGTGTTGGAACAGCCGCTCACCCATGCCGCCGATCACGAGGCGGCCGAAGCGGTCCGGTTCACGACTCGCCAACGCGAGGAGGATGCGGGCCCCGGCCGAGTAGCCGACGGCGTCGACCTGCCCATCGGCCGGCATCGCGTCGCGCACGAGGTCCTCGACCTGGGTGTAAGCGGCCACGTCGTGGGGCTTGTCGGCTTCGCCGTGACCGAGCAGATCGGGGGCGATCACGGTGCGACCGGCGTCGGTCAGCAGGTCGATCCAGCCGGGCTCGCGCCACGTGCGGCGGGCCGAGGTGGCGAACCCGTGCACGAGGAGCACGGGACGGGTCTTGTCGACCTCGTGGGAGACGGTGGTGGCGTCACTGGTCATTGGGTGGGCCCTCCTCAGGCCGTGCGCAGCAGGGTCGGGGTGTCGAGGGTGAGCTGTTCCGGCTCGACCAGGGCAGCGGTCGCCGCCGGGGCCCGCCGGACCGCCACGATGTCGGCGGTCCGGAAACTGGCCTGCCGCACGCTCCACGAGTCGATCACCTGGCGACCGTCGGCCAGCGCGAAGAAGGTCGTCAATGGACCTTCCTGCGCGTACGCATCGGCGTCGTCGATGACTTCGGTGGACGTGTCGGAGAGGTCTACCAGGAATCGGGCCATGCACGGGACGCTACGACAGGGGCCCTGTGGGGTACCAGATGGCGGAACCTGTGGACGCGGCGTGGGCGGGATGTGCACGCTGCCGGCCGCAATGCCCCGACCAGGGCGGATGCGCTGTCCACAAGGGCGACGAGGGCGTTCGAAGAATTTCTCGGCGGGTCCCGGTCCCCAGGGACCCGCCCGAAAAAACCGTCAGCCGTTGGTCGGATCTGGCCGACCAACGGCTGACGTAACCCCCGTTGTTCCGAGGTTGAGCAAGCTGTGACGCTCGCCACATCCCCGGTAGACAGCAAGATAGGGGTGACAAACGGCACTGTCAACCGCCGGACGAGAAATGTGCCGTCCGTCATACGATTGAAACGTGGTCGCCGAACCGTCCAGCACCTCGCCGAGCGCCGACGGCTCGCCCAGCCGCACCGACTGGCGCTTGCTGCCTCACCCGGATCGCTTCGCCCCCGACCGACCCGACGCCGAGGCGTGCCTCGTCGCCCACGCCGCCGCCCTGGAGCGGGGCGACGCCGGCTACCTCGATCCGACGACGGGTCTCTTCGTGCTGACCGCGGATCACCTGGCAGCGCGCCCCTGTTGCGAGCGGGGTTGTCGCCATTGCCCGTGGGTGGTTTAAGTTCCCGGCCATGAGTGATCGCCTGACCGTGACGATGGATGGGGGCGTGGCCGATGTTCGGCTCAACCGCCCCGACAAGCGCAACGCCCTCGACGGGGCCATGTTCGATGCCCTGGTGGAGACCTCCGCCGCACTGGCCGAGGATTCGGCCGTGCGCTGCGTGGTCCTCTCGGGCGAAGGGGCGTCGTTCTGCGCCGGCCTCGACTTCGGCAGCTTCAACGCCATGGCCGACGGCTCGATGGGCGGCGGCGACAGCGACAGTGACGACAGCGATGGCGGCTCCCGCATCACCGACATCGAGGAAGGCCGCATCACCCACCACGGCCAGCAGGCCTGTTACGGCTGGACGAGCATGCCGGTGCCCGTGATCGCCGCGGTCCACGGCCATGCCCTCGGCGGCGGCATCCAGCTGGCGCTGTCGGCGGATGTTCGGATCGTGGCGCCCGACACCAAGATGTCGGTACTCGAGATTCGCTGGGGGCTGATCCCGGACATGACCGGCACCCAGAGCCTGGTGGACCTCGTCGGTCTCGACGTCGCCAAGGAGCTGACGTTCACCGGTCGCATGGTGTCGGGCGCCGAGGCGGCCGAGCTCGGTCTGGCCACCCACGTCAGCGACGACCCCCGCGCCGACGCCCTGGCCATGGCCCACGAGATCGCCGGCAAGTCGCCCCACGCGATCCGGGCCGCCAAGCGCCTGTTCAACGACGCGCCGCGGGTCGGCCGGGCCGAAGGCTTCGCGGCCGAGCGGGCCGAGATCGGCAAGCTGATCGGCAGCCCGAACCAGGTCGAGTCGGTGATGGCCTTCTTCGAGAAGCGCGACCCCAACTTCGCCGACCCCAGCTGACCTCGGGCGATTCCGCACACGCTGCGAGGGATTGGGTCGCCCTCACGGCCGCACAGGCCCGCTGGCTGACCCAATCCCGAGCAGCAGTGGCCGCGGGGTGGTTCGTTGGAGACAACGTCCCACGATCCGTGGTTCATTGCTGCCAACGAACCCCATACGGCACGAACCTGCCACCAAACCCGGGGCCCAAGCGCAGCAGACGGCTCCTCGGGTTTGGGTCACTCCTACGCCCGCACACGCCCGCTGACCGACCCAATTCCGAGCAGCAGTGGCCGCGGGGTGGTTCGTTGGAGACAACGTCCCACGATCCGTGGTTCATTGCTGCCAACGAACCCCATACGGCACGAACCTGCCACCAAACCGGGGCCCAACACGAGCAGCCGGGGACGGGGGCCGGGGAGCGCGCGAAGGGCAGGGCCGCGCCTGGGACAGGGTCAGAGGCCGAGGGCGGCGCTGATGCCCGCTCGTGGGTCGGCGGCGCCGGCCTGGACCAGTCCAGGCCCGTCGTCGCGCACCTCGATGATGTGGGCGTGGCCGAACAGGCCCTCGCCCCAGGGGCGGGGGTCTATGCGGTGCCCCCGAGCCGCCAGCCCGTCGGCCCACGGTGACCCGAACTCGAGGCCGACGGCGAGCCGATCGGGGTCGGCCCAGGTGTCGAAGCCGTGGGCACCCGGCGCGGTCAGGGTGAAGCGAGGGGCCGCCATCGCGGTCCCAGCGTCCTGACCGGCCTGCAGCAGACGGGCGACCAACTGCAGGATCACCTGCGGTTGGCCGTCTCCGCCCATCGTGCCGACGACGGCTCGCAGTCGGCCGTCCGGGCGGGTGACGAGCGCTGGTGACAGCGTGCTCGGTGGACGCCGACCCGGCGCCAGCTCGGCGGGGTGGCCCTCGGCCAACGAGAACCCGATCCCGCGGTTGTGGAGGAAGACCCGCACCTCGGGCACGGCGAGGTTGGTGCCGAACCCTGCGGCGTTGCTCTGGATGAGCGACACGCCCATGCCGTCGCCGTCGACGACGCACAGGTGGATCGTGCCGCCGCCACCCACGAGCCCGCCGGCGCCGGAGGCCCGCTCGGGGTCGATGGCCGCTCGACGGGGATCGAGGCGGTCGGCGGCCAACAGGGCGGCGCCGTCGGCCTGATCGGACAACACGGCGCCCCGATCGTGGCCGACCTGTTTCGCCGCCTCGATCAGCAGGTGCCCCCAGCGGGCGTCGTCGGGGTCGTCGCCGAGGTCGAGGCCGTCGGCGACGAGGGCGCCGGCCAGCGACAGGTAGCCCTGGGAGTTGGGCGGCGGGGTCCACAGGCGGTGGCCCCACGCGTCGGCGACCAGGGGGTCGACCCACTCGGCCTGCGAGACGTCGAGGTCGCCGGGGGTGAACCAGCCGGGGGCGAGGGCGAGCAGCCCGTCGCCGAAGGGGCCCTGGTACCAGGCGTCGCGGCCGTCGGCGGCGATCGCCTCGAGGGCGTCGGCGACGAGGGGCCGCCGGACACGCTGCCCCTCGACGGCGGGCCATCCGTCGGGGAAGTAGTCGTCGTTGCCGGGGGTCCCGGCGATGCGTTCGAGGCTGGCGGCC
>JAWSVN010000259.1:0-1232 GCA_033851875.1 Acidimicrobiales bacterium | reverse complement strand
AACTTATGTTCACGGGCATGGGAGACGCAAGCACGTTCGTGACGAGGTGTGGGGCGGTGGCCGAGGTGTTGGCCGCCAACGCAGCGACGGCCGAGGGCGACCGACGGGTCGCGCCGGCCTCGATCGAGGCGTTCGACGCCGCCTACCTCCGAGGTGCGATCGTGCCGGCGTCGCTCGGGGGCCACGGGCTCGGCCTGGCCGACATCTGCGAGGGCACCCGGACGCTGGCGACCGGCTGCCCGGCATCGGCCTGGACGCTGTCGTTCCTGATGCTCCACTCGTGGATGCTCAGCCGATTCCGGCCCGAACTGCGGGCCGAGCTCTTCGTCGACGGTGAGGCGCCTCCCACGGCGGCGGCCCCGCTGGCGCCCACCGGCACGATGGAGCGGACCGACGACGGCTGGACCGTCACCGGCCGCTGGGAGTGGGCGACCGGCGTGCACCACACCCCGTGGGTGATGGTCCACGCCATCGAGGTCGGCCCCGACGCCCCGACCGACACGATCGCCACCCGCTTCGCCCTCGTGCCCACCAGCGCCGTCACGATCGACGACGTGTGGCACACCTCGGGGATGCGGGCCACCGGTTCGGACACGGTCGCGCTCGAAGGCGTCGTCGTCCCCGACCACCACACGATCCCGGGCACCGAGCTGCGCGAACCCGGCAGCGGCGCCGCCGACGATCGCTTGTCGCCCCTGCCGATGGCATCGGTGTTGGCCCTCGTCGCCTCGGCCCCAGCGGTCGGCGCTGCAGAAGCGGCCGTCGACGCCTACCGCGCCCGCCTCGCCGAGCGGGTGCTGGCCTACAGCCTCGGCGACCGGGCCGCCGACCAGCCCGTCGCCCAGGCCCGACTGGCGTCGGTGATGAGCGACCTCGCCTCGACCCTCGCCGGCTGGCGCGCCGCGATCGACGAGATCTCGGCGGTCACCCTCGACCGACCGGCCGACGACGGCCTTCGGGTCCGGACCCGGCTCGCCGCGGCGGCCGCCGTGCGGTCGGCCCGCCGGATCATCTCCGACGTCGGCGAGGGCACCGGCGCCGCCCCCTACTTCTCCTCCCACCAACACCAACGGCTCCAGCGGGACGTCGAGACCCTCAAGGGCCACGTGATCTTCGACTGGGATCGCACGACCGAACTGGCCGGCCGGGTCGCTCTCGGCCAGCCCCTACGACCAACGGACATGGCATGACTGACTACGAACTGATCGCCTACCCGATCGTCTTCACCGAGA
>JAWSVN010000258.1:2578-2901 GCA_033851875.1 Acidimicrobiales bacterium | reverse complement strand
GCAGCTCGGGCAGCATCGAGAAGCGGTCGTCGCAGGTCCCCTGGATGTCGGTCATGAACGACACCGTAGGGTGACACCCGTCACGGCCGCCAACTGCGGCCGAGCAGGCGGTGACAGCGGCCGAGCGGCTCGTGATCGGGGAATTCCACGATCGGTCGGCCACACTGACGGGCGATGGCCGCCCTCCTCGCCCGACTCGATCTCTGGCCCGTTCGTGCCCTGTGGTTCGTGCTGCCCGCCCTCGTCGGCTTCGGGCTCGGCGACGGCCTGGCCGAGGTGAGCGACGACGTCGGCCTGACCGTCGAGGTCGGGGCGTGGGCGGT
>JAWSVN010000258.1:2078-2542 GCA_033851875.1 Acidimicrobiales bacterium | reverse complement strand
ACCGGCACGTGGACCGGGGCATCGGTCGGCGCGATCGGCGCCGGCATGATCGTCGCCGCCGTCACGTTCCTCCCCCTCGTCGGCGACCGCATGGTCAACGGTTCGGCCTACGGCCCCGAGCGTCGGATGGCGCTCCGTCCGCCGGCACCGCTGATGCTCGGACCGGTGCAGCTCCTGTGGGTGCTCACCGTCGCCGGCCCGGTCCTGGGGCCGCTGCTGGTGGCGTCCGGGCGCCCGATCGTCGGCGGCATCGTGACCGTGGTCGGCCTGGGTCTCGCCTGGCTCGGCGTGCAGCGACTCCACCAGCTGTCCCGCCGGTGGGTCGTGTTCGTGCCGGCCGGGTTCGTGCTCCACGACCACTACGCCCTGGCCGAGTCGCTCCTCATGCAGCGCCCCGGCATCGCCTCGCTCGGCCCGGTTCCGCTCGACAAGGGCGAGCTGCTCGACCTCACCGCCGGATCGCG
>JAWSVN010000258.1:0-1985 GCA_033851875.1 Acidimicrobiales bacterium | reverse complement strand
GGCGCGATCTCGACGATGTCGTCGGGCCCTGGCGAGACGCCGGCCGAGACCTCGACCACCCCCGACCCGACCTCGACGACCGTCGTCAGCGTGAGCGACGGCGCGGCAGCGCCGGGCAACAGGTGGAGGTTGTAGCGACAGGTCATCGTCCGGTCGCCGGTCGTGCACGTCCAGTGGTCACCGCTGACCGACGTCACCTCGAGCCCTCCCGGCGCGTCGATCCGCACCTCGGGGTTGCGCTGCGGGGTCTCGCCGACGTTCGACACGGTGAACACCCAGGCGAGGCTGCTTCCCTCGCGGGCGAGTCCTCGGGGCACCGACGCCACGATCGCGAGATCGCTCTCGGCTCGAACGAAGCCGAGGTCGATATCGGCGACGGCCGGCAACGGCGGCGGACAAACGCCGCGAGCGGGCGCGCCGCACGACGTCGACGTCAGGTCGAGTTCGGCGGTGGCGCTCGACGTCCAGTCGAGGTCGCTGCCCCGCTCGTCGTGGCCATCGACGGGGGCATCGACGGAGGCATCGGCGATCACCGGGACGGTGGCGGTCATCAGCGCCGGCACCTGGGGCACCACCCGATAGTGGCCGGCCGGCACGCCGTCGAAGGCGTAGCGGCCGTCGGTATCGGTGGCGGTGGTGGCCACGACGGCGCCGTCGAGGTCGACGAGCCGCACGGCGACTCCGGGATGGAGCGGTTCGTCGGGGCTTCGGTGGCCGTCGCCGTCGCTGTCGTCCCAGGCGACGCCGGCGACCGAGCCGAGGTTGTCGCCGAAGTCGACCCCGGACACCACGTCGAGTCCGACCGTGAGCGACACGCGATTCGGTGTCGTCGAACCCGTCCCGGCGGGCTGCTCCTCGTCGACCGTGTAGTCGCCGGGCAGAACGCCGCGGAAGAGGTACGTGCCGTCGGCGGCGGTGGTGGCCCGCGCAACCTCGACGGTGCCGGCCCGGAGCACGATCGTCACGCCGCCGAAGCGGCCCCGCTCGTCGGCGTCGAGCACGCCGTCGGCGTCGGTGTCGCGCCAGACGGTTCCCTCGATGAGGGCCCCGGTCTCGATGAACGCATACCCGACGGCCCGGGCGCCGGGAGCCAGCGCGATCCCGCGCACTCGGTCGGCCCCGGCCGCCGCGTCGGACACGCCACCAGCGGTGCCCACTCGTTCGGGGCCGTCGAGGAACCGGGCCGGCTGCGCCTCGATCAGGTCGTAGTCGCCGCCGAGCAGGTCGCCGAACTCGAAGCGTCCGTCGGCGTCGGTGCGCACGGTGCGGTTGACGGCCGTGCCGGCGTCGTCGGCGCCGACCAGGGTCACCGCGACCCCTTCGATGCCGACCGGCGCGGTCTCCTCGGCGCCTCCGGCCTGCCACGCCACCTCGCCGCTGAGGGAGGCGAAGGTGTCGTGGAAGGTCCCCGCTTCGGCGGCGGTGCCGGCGCCGAGGAGGAGTTCGACCGAGTCGGTGGCCAGGAGGCGGGCGGCGGGACCGAGCTCGACTCCGCCGTCGCCGTAGCCGGCCGGCTGGGTCTCGGTGACCACGTAGGTGCCAGGGCGGAGGCGGCCGAGGGTGAACTCGCCAGCGCCATCGGTGCGGAGCGTGTGGCTGACCGCGCCGGTGTCGTCGGTGCCGGCGACGAGGATCTCCACCCCGGCCAGGCCCACGCCGTGGCCATCGACGACCGTGCCGCCGATGGACGCCGGGCGGGTGAACCCGGCGCCGAGGGCGACGTCGGTGTTGGGAGCGAGGGCGAGCGCGACGGCTCCGGTGAGCGGATCGACGTGAGAGACGAGGCCCTCGACGGCGGCGCCGCGCAGGGTCACGATCGATCCGTCGAGCAACGCCGGCGCGACCTCGTAGTCGCCCGACACCAGGCCGGGGAAGCGGGCGACCCCGTCGCCGTCGGTGGCGACGGTCAGATCGAGGCGGTTGCCGTCGCGATCCGAGCCGCGAAGGGTGACCGGATGAGCGACGAGGCGAGGGTCGTCGGCACC
>JAWSVN010000078.1:0-54064 GCA_033851875.1 Acidimicrobiales bacterium | reverse complement strand
CGGGGTGCCCACGGTCGGCCAGCCCGGCGTCGGGTTGAGCGGGATCAGGTTGATGTGGGCGTCGGCGGCGAGGGCGACTCGAGCGAGCTCGTCGGCATCGGCATCGCGATCGTTCGTGCCGTCGATCATCGCCCACTCGAACGACACCCGGCGCCCGGTGGCGGCACGCACGTGGCGGCACGCCTCGACGATGTCGGCGATCGGCCACCGGTCGTTCAACGGCACGAGCTCGGACCGCAGGTCGTCGTTGGCCGCATGGAGCGACACCGCCAGCCCGACCTGGAGGCCCTCATCGGCGAAGTCGTGGATGCGGGGTACGACGCCGACCGTCGACACCGTGATCTTGCGGGCACCGATGCCGAGGTCGCCCGTGATCCGGTGGAGTGATTCGACCACCCGTCGATAGTTGGCGAAGGGCTCGCCCATGCCCATGAAGACGATGTTGGAGAGCCGTCGTGGGATCGCGTCGGCCTGGGCCCGCACCACCTGTTCGACGATCTCGCCGACGGTCAGGTTCCGCTCGAGGCCACCCTGTCCTGTTGCACAGAATCCGCACGCCATCCCGCACCCGGCCTGGCTCGAGATGCAGACCGTCGATCGGTCGCGGTAGTGCATCAGCACCGTCTCGACCTGGGCCCCGCCCGACAGCTCCCACAGTGACTTGACCGTGTCGCCGTCTGCGGTCTCCTGTCGGGCCACCCGAGCGAGTGCCGGTGGCAGCGTCTCGGCCAGTTGGGCCCGAAGCGCCTTGGGAAGGTTGGTCTGCTCGCTCGGCGGTGTGCCCTTCTCGTAGAGCCCCTGCCAGACCTGATCGACGCGGTAGCGAGGCTGGCCGCCCAGCAGCTCGGCGAGCTCGTCGCGATCGACGTCCCAGGGCGACCGGACGGTCGGCATCCGTGAGGTGGGGCGTTCGTCGATCGCCGTCATGCCGGGGGAGGGGCCGTCGTCGGCTCGGGTCCGCGTCGCCAGGAACGGTCGGTCCGGACGATCTCGAAGCCGATCCGTCGGTAGGTGGCGAGTGCCGGGGCGTTGTCGCCCTCGACGTAGAGCAAGCCGGTGTGGAGTCCCTGGTCGGCCAACCATGCCAGGCCTGCGTTGGTCATCGGGCGCCCGAGACCCTTGCCGTGGTGGTCCGGGTGGATACCGATGGCGTAGATCTCGCCGAGGGCGTGGCCTTCACCCTGGTCGGGGTGGATCTTGGTCCAGCAGAAGCCGACCAGTTCTTCGGTGCCGTTTGCGTCGACGGCGGTGTGGAGTCGCACGCCATCGGCGCGGAACCACGGCTCGGCCATCTTGGCGGCCAGGTCGGCGGGCGACAGGTCTCCCTGGTCGGGGTGTCCGACGAAGGCCGCGTTGTTGACGATCCGGAGCGCCTCGTCGTCCTCGCCGGGCCGGAAGTCGCGAGTGGCGAGCACCTCGCCGTCGATCGGGAGCGCGCAGCGCATCTGGTGCAGCGTCCGATGCGGCGTGAGGCCTCGCTCGACGGCCACCTTCTCGTGGAAGTCGAGCGCCGGACGACCCCAAAGCTCGATCTCCTCGGTGTCGAGGTGCTCGACCTCGGCGCCGACCGCCGTCAGGAGGTCGTCGAGGATCTGCGGCTGATCGAGGTCGTGGTGCGGCGAGACGAGGGAGTCGAGCCAGAGGCGGCCACGCGACGCCGTGCCGGTGACCACGCCGAGTGGATGTCCGTCGAGCCGCACCATGGCGCCGACGAAGACCGAGTCGTCGTCCTGGACCTGGGTGGCCCAGCTCTCGTCGAACCGGTCGTCTCGAAGATGTGCCGGCAGCGCGTGATCGAGAAGGTGCCTGGCGCAGCCGACGAAGTCGTCGTCGGGTTTCGTCACCACGGTCGTCTCCATCATGCGGGCATCAGCCTAATCCGCCTGGCGCGGATCGCTTCCGGGGCGGGCCGTGACCCGCTGACGGCCGGCGCGCGCTGCGTGTCGCCGCGTCCTGAAAGTTTGGGGAAGATCACCCACTCGTTCGCGCGGGTGGTTTAGCGTGATCGCTACCAGGTTCCCGCCACCTGGTAGCAGCGAGACCGGGGATCCGCCGCCCCACTCGCGCCGCCGGCGCCCCCGCTCTGGGGGCGCCGGTGTGATTTTTGGATGGACCGGTGCGATGTCCTCTCGACGCCTCTTGTTCAGCGAAGCGCTCGGTGGGCCCGTTCGAGTCGACGTGCGGCCGTGCGGAGCTGTCGTTCGACCTCTCGGACCTCGCCGCCGACCTCGTCGTCGACGGGCGCTTCGGCCGCCAGCTCGACCAGCCGGTCGATCAGGTCGTCGAGGGTGCGCATCGAGGCGCCCAACGCGCTGCGGTCGATCGTCATCGGGCTCCTCCGGTACCGGCTCGTCGACGAGCTCCCAAGGGGCGCCCGGGGCCGAATTCCCGGCCCGACCGGCGGGTCCGTACGGTAGCGTCGGAGAGGTGTTGAACCGGCTGGATCTGCGAGGACACGGGACCGACGTGACAGGGCGGCTGCCCCGGCCGACGATCGCCGGCGACGAACCCGTCGAGATCGTCCGCTCCATCATCGCCGACGTGCGTGAGAGGGGCGACGCCGTGTTGCTCGAGCTCACCGAACGCTTCGACGGTGTGGCCCTCGAGTCGCTCCGCGTGAGCGACGCCGAGCTCGACGCCGCGGTCGACGGGCTCACCCCCGAGCTGCGGGCGGCGATGGAGCGCTCGATCGCCAACGTCGAGGCGTTCCACCGCCACCAGCTCCACGAGCCCGAGACGATCACCGCGACCGGCATGACGATCGAGGCCTACCAGCGGCCGGTCGACCGCGCCGGCATGTACGTGCCGGGCGGACGGGCCGAATACCCCTCGACCGTGATCATGACCGCAGTGCCGGCCAAGGTCGCCGGGGTCGAGGAGATCATGCTGTGCGTGCCGCCGTCGGCCGAGTGGGGCGGGGTCGCCCCCTCCGTGCTCGCCGCCGCCCGGCTGGCCGGCGTCGACGAGGTCTACGCCGTCGGCGGCGCCCAGGCCGTGGCCGCCATGGCCTACGGCACCGACTCGATCCGCCCGGTCGACGTGATCGCCGGCCCCGGCAACGTCTATGTGGCGATCGCCAAGCAGGAGGTGTCGGGCGACGTCGGCGTCGCCGCCGCCTTCGCCGGCCCGTCCGAGGTCGTCGTCATCGCCGACGACACCGCCGTGCCCGAGTTCGCCGCCATCGACGTGATGGTCCAGGCCGAGCACGGTCCCGACGGGCTCGCGTGGCTGATCACCTGGGACGAGGCCGTCGCCGACTCGATCTGCGCCGCCGGCGATCGGCTGCTCGACGCCGCCCTCCGGGCCGACGACATCCGCTCCACGCTCGCCGAGGGCGGATACGTTGCCATCGTCGACGACCTCGACGCCGCCCTCGCCGTGTCGGACGCCATCGCGCCCGAACACCTCGAACTCCAGATCGACGGCGCCGTCGCCGCCGCCCGCCGCGTCCGCAACGCCGGTGCGATCTTCTGCGGGAACCATGCCCCGGCGTCGGCGGGCGACTACCTCGCCGGCCCCAGCCACGTGCTGCCCACCTATGGTTCGGCCCGGTTCTCGAGCGCCCTGACGGTCGCCGACTTCATGAAGGACCATCACATCGTGGTCATCGATCCCGAGGGCATCGCCGACCTCGGTCCCCACGTCATCGCCCTCGCCGACCGTGAGGGTCTGGCCGCCCACGCCGAGTCGATCCGGCTCCGGCTCGACGGCGCCCAGGGCTGACCGATGGCTCGCCCCTCGATCCGCGACGATCTGGCCCTCTTTGCCAGCTATCACTCCCCCCAGGTGAGCGTCGACGTGCGGCTCAACACCAACGAGTCGCCCACCCCGCCACCCGCCGAGTTCAGCGAGGCCGTCGCCCGCGCCGCCGCGGCCACCGAGTGGCACCGTTACCCGGACCGTGCGGCCGGCGCCCTGCGCTCCCGCCTGGCCGGCCTCCACCCCGACGCCGGCGCGGCCGCCGGCCTCGAGTTGGCGGCCGACCACGTGTTCGTCGCCAACGGCTCCAACGAGGTGCTGCAGACGATCCTGCTGACCTTCGCCGGGGCCGGCCGCACCGTCGCCACCTTCGAACCGACCTACGCCCTCCACGCCCACCTCGCCAAGATCTCGGGCGCCCGGGTGATCGACGGAGGACGCGGCGACGACTTCCTGATCGACGTCGACGCCGCCGAAGCGTGGCTCCGCGCCGAACCACCGGCGGTGGTGTTCACCTGCTCGCCCAACAACCCGACCGGCATCGTCGAACCGCCGGCCACCCTCGAACGGTTGGCCGACCTCGCGGATGAGCTCGGCTTCCTCCTCGTCGTCGACGAGGCCTACGGACAGTTCGCCCCGTGGTCGGCCGAGGCGCTGCTCGCGGAGGACCGCAACGTCGTCGTCAGTCGCACCTACTCCAAGACCTGGGCGATGGCGGCGGCCCGCATCGGCTACCTGCTCGCCCCGACTTGGGTCGTGGCCGAGCTCGAGAAGGTCGTGCTGCCCTACCACCTCGACGCCCTCAAGCAGGCCGCCGGCCTGGCCGCCCTCGACTTCGTCGACGACATGGAACGCCGGGTGGCCGAGGCGGTGGAGGAGCGGGGCCGGATCGAGGCCACGCTGCTCGACCTCGGCTGCACCGTGTGGCCGTCCGGCGCCAACTTCGTGCTGTTCCGGCCGCCGGCCGGCGACGGCGACCGCGTCTGGCAGGGCCTGGTCGACCGGTCGGTGCTCGTCCGCAACACCGCCTCGTGGCCCCATCTCGAGGGTTGCCTGCGCGTCACGATCGGCACCCCCGACGAGAACTCCCGATTCCTCTCCGCCCTCGAGGAGGTCCTGACATGACCACCAGCCCCCGCACCGGCTCGGCCAGCCGCGCCACCAAGGAGGCCACGATCGAGGTCTCGATCGACCTCGACGGCAGCGGCGTCACCGACATCTCGACCGGTGTGCCCTTCTATGACCACATGCTCGACCAGATCGGCCGTCACGGCGGCTTCGACCTGAGCGTCAAGGCCGACGGCGACGTCCACGTCGACGCCCACCACACCGTCGAGGACACCGCCATCGTGCTCGGCGAGGCCTTCGGCGCCGCCCTCGGCGACAAGGCCGGCGTCCGCCGCTTCGCCAGCGGGCTCTACCCCCTCGACGAGGCCCTGATCGAGGTCGCCCTCGACCTGTCGGGCCGGCCCTTCTTCGTGTGGAACGTCGAGATGCCCGAGGCGATCCCGCTCGGCACCCCGCCCTTCGATCCGGCTCTGGCCGAACACGTCTTCCAGAGCTTCGCCACCTCGGCCGGTATCACGCTGCACGTGTCGCTCAAGGACGGCCGCAACGTGCACCACATCATCGAGGCGGCGTTCAAGGGCGTCGCCCGCTGCCTGCGCGACGCCGTGCGCATCGACGATCCCGGGGGCATCCCCTCCACCAAGGGCCAGCTGTGAGCGGCCCCGGCGCGGGCGGCAGGCTGAAGGTCGCCGTCCTCGACTACGGGATCGGCAACCTGCGATCGGCTCAGAAGGGCCTTCAGCGGGTCGGCGTCGACGCGCACCTCACCGCCGACCACGACGAGATCGCCGCCGCCGATGGTGTCGTGCTACCCGGCGTCGGCAACTTCGGCGCGTGCATCGACGCGCTCCACGCCGCCGACCTCGCCCAGGTCGCCATCGACGCTGCGGCGTCGGGGCGGCCCTTCCTCGGGATCTGCGTCGGCATGCAGATGCTGTACGAAGGCAGCGAGGAGTCACCCGACACCCCCGGCCTCGGCATCCTGCCCGGCACGGTCCACCTGCTGCCCGAGGGCGTGAAGCGCCCCCAGATGCAGTGGAACCGCCTCGACGTCGACGACCACCCCTTGTTCGGCGGCCTCCAGGGCTCGTGGATGTACTTCGTGCACTCCTACGCCGCCGAGGTCAACGACCACACGATCGCCACCACCGACTATGGCGGTCCGGTCTGTGCCGCGGCGGCCTACCGGAACGTGTGGGCCACCCAGTTCCACCCCGAAAAATCGGCCGACGCCGGCAAGCGCCTGGCCGAGAACTGGGTCGCCGCCGTCGCCGAGTTCAAGCGCACCGGCACCGTGGCCGACGCCCCAGCTGGACCCGCGCCAGGTGTGACAGCCCCTGCCCCTGGCACGAGTGAGACTGCGAGCGCCTCATGATCCTCTATCCCGCCATCGACCTGCGCGGCGGCCGTTGCGTGCGACTCCACCAGGGCGACTACGACGCCGAGACCGTCTACGGCGACGACCCCGTCGCCCAGGCCCGCAGCTTCGTCGACCAGGGCGCCGAGTGGCTCCACATGGTCGACCTCGACGCCGCCCTCACCGGTGAGCCCACCAATCGAGCCGTGATCGCCGAGGTGTGTGCCGCCATCGACATCCCCGTCGAGGTCGGCGGCGGTGTGCGGTCGGTCGAGGCTGCCCAGGCCCTCTTCGACGCCGGCGTCACCCGGGTCGTCATCGGCACCGCGGCCCTCGAGAAGCCCGAGCTCGTCCACGAGCTGGCACCGAAGCACGCCGTGGCGGTCGGCCTCGACGCCCGCGGTGGCGAGGTCGCCACCCACGGCTGGACCGAACGCACCGGCCGCACCGTCGGCGAGCTCGCGGCCGAGTTCGCCGACGCCGGAGTCGCTGCCCTCGTCGTCACCGAGATCTCCCGCGACGGCACCCTCGAAGGCCCCGACGTCGATGGGCTGAGCGAACTCCTGGCCGCCACCGAGATCCCCGTCATCGCCTCGGGCGGCGTCGGCAGCCTCGACCATCTCCGCACCCTGGCCGGCATCGAGGTGGCCGGTCGCCGCTTCGAGGGCTCGATCGTCGGCAAGGCGATCTACGAGGGTGCGTTCACCGTCGCCGAGGCGATCGCCGCGATCGACGCGGTCACCAACGCTGCCATCGAGAACGCTGCTTCCATCGAGAACAAGGGGGACGTCTGATGCAGGTCGTGCGGGTGATCCCGTGCCTCGACGTCGACAAGGGTCGCGTCGTCAAGGGCGTCAACTTCGTCGACCTCCGCGACGCCGGCGACCCGGTCGAGCTCGCCGCTGCGTATGACGTGCAGGGCGCCGACGAACTGGTCTTCCTCGACATCACCGCGTCGTCGGACGACCGCGAGACCACGGTGCACATGGCCGAGGCCGTGGCCGAGCAGGTCTTCATCCCGTTCACGATCGGCGGTGGCATCCGTTCGGTCGAGGACGCTCGTCGCCTCCTGCGGGCTGGTGCCGACAAGGTCTCGATCAACTCCGCCGCTGTGCAGCGTCCCGAACTGGTGGCCGAGATCTCGGCCGAGTTCGGCGCCCAGTGTTGTGTCGTCGCCATCGACGGCCGACGTTCCGGCGAGTCGGAGACCTCACTCGGCTCGCTGCCGAGCGGGTTCGAGGTCTACGTCAAGGGTGGCCGCGAGCCGACCGGGCTCGACGCCGTCGAGTGGGCCGAGCGCGTCGTCGCCCTGGGCGCCGGCGAGATCCTGCTCACCTCGATGGACCGCGACGGCACCCGGGTCGGGTTCGACGTCGAGATGACCCGAGCGATCGCCGACGCCGTCAACGTGCCGGTGATCGCCTCGGGTGGGGTCGGCGGTGTCGAACACCTGGCCCCCGGTGTGGTCGAGGGCGGCGCCGACGCCGTGCTCGCCGCGTCGATCTTCCACTTCGGTGAGGCGACGATCGCGCAGGCCAAGGCCGCCCTCACCGACGCCGGGCTCACCACCCGCCCCGTCGACTCACTCGGCTGACGCAGCGCGTCGAGGCGACGACGCTCAGGCGTCGTCGCCGGCCAGCGATCCGACGAAGCGCTCGAACTCGTCGGCCACCCGGGCCTGGTGGCCGAGCAAGGAGTGATCGGCACCCTCGACCGTGACGAGCTCGGTGGTCGCCCACCCTTCGGTTCGCTCCGCCGCCACCGGGGGAGGGGCGAACTGGTCGTGGGCCGGTACGAGGGCGAGGAGGGGTCGCGGGTCCGCAGCAGCCACACACGGTGCCGGTGGCCGGAACTGCGGAGCGACCCCGAACCAGCCGACGTGGCGGTCGTCGTCGATCGTCAGCGCGACCTCGGCCCCGAACGACCAGCCGGCCAGGACGACCGCAGCGTCGGGCCAGGTGGCGGCGGCGAGGTCGATGGCTGCGATGACGTCGAGCCGCTCGTCGACGCCGCCGCCGTGTTCGCCCTCGGCGTCGCCCACGCCACGGAAGTCGAACCGGACCGCTCCCAGGCCGAGCTCGCCGGCGCGCCGGAAGACGGTCTCGACCACCGGGGTGAAGCGCGACCCGCCGTAGAGCGGATGGGGATGGCACACGACGACGGCGAGGGCGACCTCCGCGCGCTCGGCGTTGGCCACGTCGCCCGGCAGGCGCAGGCCGTCACCGGTGGTCAGCTCACAGGGACGAGTCTCGATCGGCACCCCGGCGACGCTAGCGTTCTGCTGATGGCCGCTCCCGATTCCGCCCGCCTCCCCATCAAGATGCTCAACGATCGCATCCTGGTGAAGCTCGAGGGAGCCGACGGTGAGCGCACCTCGAGCGGCGGCATCCTGATCCCCGCCACCGCGAAGGTCGGCAAGCGGTTGACCTGGGCCGCCGTGATCGCCACCGGGCCCAACGTGCGGACGATGGAGGCCGGTGACCGGGTGCTGTTCAACCCCGAGGACCGCTACGAGGTCGAGGTCCAGGGAGCCGACTACATCATCCTGCGCGAGCGCGACATCCACGCCGTCGCCGCCGAACGCCTCGACGACTCGCCCACCGGCCTCTACCTCTAGAGGGCCCGGCGCCTCCGGCTGTGCTCGCCGGCCCGGCAAGTCGGAGATCGCCTTGTGACGGCGCCGGTAGGGTGCTCGCCATGCCACAGGCAACGCCGATCGCCGCCACGCCGGCCCAACTCGACGAGGTGCGCTACACCGCCGACGGCCTCGTGCCCGCCATCGTCCAGGACGACGACACCGGCACCGTGCTGATGATGGCCTGGATGACCGCCGAAACCCTTGCGATGTCGCTCGAACAGGGGCGCACCGTGTTCTGGAGCCGCAGCCGCCAGGAGATCTGGCGCAAGGGCGACACCTCCGGCGACCGACAGTTCATCCGGTCCGCCTCCTACGACTGCGACGGCGACGTGCTGCTGTTCCGCGTCGAGCAGGAGGGCCGGGGCGCCTGCCACACCGGGGAGTACACCTGCTTCCATCGCCACTTCGGCGCCTCGGAGGCGACCGACCGATGAGCAGCCCATCGAGGAGCGCCATGAGCCGAGCCACCACCCGCGACGAGTTCCGCACACTGGCCAAGGAACACCGGGCCGTGCCGGTGATCCGTGAACTGCTGGCCGACCTGGCCACACCGCTCTCGATCTTCCTGCGCATCGTCGGCGACGATCCCGGTTTCCTGCTCGAGTCGGTCGAACACGAACGCTGGAGCCGGTTCAGCTTCGTCGGCCGCAACCCCCACGCCACCCTCGTCGTCCGCGGCGACGAGGTGACGCTGCGAGGCTCGCTGCCCACCGACGACGTCCCGCTGGACCAGGGCGGCCTCGCCGCCGTCGAGGCCCTGCTCGACACCTATCAGGCGCCGATCCTCGACGACCTCCCGCCCCTCACCGCGGGGGTGATCGGCTACCTCGGCTACGACGTCGTGCGCGAGATCGAACACCTGCCGTCGCCGCCCACCGACGACGCCGACCTGCCCGACGCGATGCTCGACGTGATCGGCGAGATGGCGGTGTTCGACCACTGGCGCCAGCGGGTCACGATCATCGCCGTCGCACTCCTCGGCCCCGACGCCACCGACGACGAGATCGACGCCGCCTACGACGACGCGGTCGCCCGTCTCGACTCGATCGCCCTCGACGGCGCCCGAGCGATCGAGGAGCCCCTGCTCGAACCGCCGACCGGCGACCCCGAGCTGCCGAACGTGACCTCGTCGATGGCCGGTCGCTACCAGGACGCCGTCGAGGTGGCCAAGGAATACATCCGGGCCGGCGACATCTTCCAGGTCGTCCTCTCGCAACGGTTCGACATCGAGGCCCCGGCCGACGAACCCGAGGCCGACCCGGTCGACCTCTACCGGGTGCTGCGCCAGATCAACCCCAGCCCCTACATGTTCCTGCTCCGCCACCCCGAGGTGTCGCTGATCGGCTGCTCGCCCGAGCCGCTGGTGCAGGTCCGCGAGGGGCGGGTGACGTCCCGGCCGATCGCCGGCACTCGCTACCGGGGCCGCACCGCCGAACACGACCGGCGCCTGGCGGCCGAGCTGGCCGAGGACCCCAAGGAACGGGCCGAGCACGTCATGCTCGTCGACCTCGCCCGCAACGACCTCGGCCGGGTCGTCGAGTACGGCTCGCTCGAGGTCGCCGAGATGATGACGCTCGAGTACTACAGCCACGTGATGCACCTCACCTCCCAGGTCGAGGGCGACCTCCGCGAGGGCCAGTCGGTGATCGACGTGCTGCGGGCCACGATGCCGGCCGGCACCCTGTCGGGGGCGCCGAAGGTGCGGGCGATGGAGATCATCGACGAGCTCGAGACCAAGCGCCGCGGCCCCTACGGCGGCGTCGTCGGCTACCTCAGCTTCAACGGCAACCTCGACACCGCGATCACGATCCGGACCCTGATCTCGCTGCCCGACCGGCTCTCGGTCCAGGCCGGCGCCGGCGTGGTCGCCGATTCCGACCCCGCGCTCGAGGACCTCGAGTGCGCCAACAAGGCCAAGGCCCTGCTGAGCGCCATCGAACCGGCCCGAGCGATGAGCCGCACCCGGAGGTCGGCGTCGTGACCGCCCCGACCCTCGACCTGGCCGCCACCCTCGCCGCCCTCGACGCCGGCGGGCCGCTCGCCCTGGTCGACGAGCGCGACGTCATCGTCGTGTCGGGCCCCGACGCCGTGACCTACCTCCAGGGCCAGATCAGTCAGAACGTGGCGGCCCTCGCCGTCGGCGCCTCGGCCGACTCGTTGGTGCTCGACCCCCAGGGCAAGGTCGACGGCTGGTTCCGTCTCACCCGCCTGGCCGACGACACGATCGCCCTCGACACCGAGGCGGGCCTCGGCGAGCGAATCGAAACCCGCCTCCGCCGGTTCTGGCTCCGGGTCGACGCCACCCTGACCCTGTCGACCTGGAAGCGGGCCACCCTGGTCGGAGCCGGCGAACCGATGGCGCCCGACGGCGGGTTCGCCGTCCGGGCCGCCGACGTCACCGAGGTCCTCGGACCTGAGTTGGCCGTCCCGGTCGATGGGGCGGCCGATGCGCCGGTCGGCGACCCGGCGGCGGTCGAGACGTTGCGGATCCGGGCCGCCCGGCCGCGGATCGACCTCGACGCCACCGACCGCACGATCCCCGCCGAGCTGGGCGTCGTCGACCAGAGCGCCGATTTCACCAAGGGCTGCTACGTCGGCCAGGAGCTCGTCGCCCGGGTCGACAGTCGGGGCAACAACACGCCCCGACGCCTCGTGGTGTGCACCGCCGCCGAGGCGGTGGCGGCCGGTGCCGCGATCACGACGTCGGCCGGTGACGAGGCCGGCCACGTCACCAGCGTGGCCCCCGAGGCCGACGGGGTGCGCCTGTTCGCCTCGATCAAGCGCGGCGTCGAACCCGCCGACGGTCTCACCGCCGACGGCGTCGCCCTCACCCCGGCCGACTGACGCTCGCCTCGCCGGCCGGGAACGTGACGGTGAAGGCCGTGCCGCTGCCTTCGGGGGAGCCAACCTCGACGGTGCCGCCCATCGCCGCCACCAGTTCCCGCACGATCGCCAGGCCGAGACCGCTCGACTGCTCGGCCCGCCGAGGCGCCCGCTGGGTGACGTAGAGCCGCTCGAACACGTGAGGCAGATCGTCGGCCGGGATCCCCGGCCCGTCGTCGGCGACGCTCAGCACCGCCGAGGCGCCCGTCCGCTGCACCGAAACGGTCACCCGCCCCGCCGCATACTTGAGGGCGTTGTCGAGCAGGTTGCCGACCACCTGGGCCAGGCGGTCGTGGTCGCCGTCGACCACCACGGCGTCGGTCGGGGTCTGCGCGACGAGGGCGATCCCGTCGGCCTCGGCGACTGCGGCGTGGGCCGCCACCGACTCCTCGGCCACCGCCCGCAGGTCGATGGGTGCTCGATCGATGGGGAACTGTCGACTGTCGAGGCGGGCCAGGTCGAGCAGGTCCCGGATCAGGCGGTCGAGCCGGCCGGCCTGCCGCTCGATCACACCGGCGGCGGCCGAGACGCCGTCGGGGCCGGACACCGAGCCGTCTCTCAACGCCTCTGCGTAGCCCCGGATCGCCGTCATCGGTGTGCGTAGGTCGTGGGACACCGACAGGAGGAACTGTTGCTCGAGGGCCCGTGAACGCTCGAGGTCGGCGGCCATCTGATTGACCGAGCGGGCGAGCCGAGCGATCTCGTCGTCGCCGTGATCTTCCAGGTCCACCCGGGCGTCGAGCTGGCCGGCCGCCAGGCGTTCGGTCGTGGTCTCGATCGACCGCAGCGGCCGAGCGAGCCGGCGAGCGAGGATCGCCGCCGCCACGGCGGCCAACGCCAACACCCCGACGGCGGCCAGGAAGAACCACCGCCGGACCTGTGGCGACAGCGGTGCGACCGAGTCGCCGAGGACGATGACGGTGCGCTGATCGCTGAACCGGGCCCCGAGGATCTCGATGCCCTGCACCGCGACGACGCGGCGGCGCTGGTCGACGAACACCGCCTCGCCCTGATCGAGGAGGTCGACCTGTCCCGGCTCGAGGTCGAGGGCGTAGGAGTCGGGCAGGCCGGAGACGGGTGAGAGGGCACCGTCGTCGGAGAGGGTGGCGAAGCCCAGTTCTTCCACCTCGAAGGCTCGGGCGAAGCGCTGCACCGACGCCGGGGTGCGCCCCCGTACGACGATCGAGCCGTCGGTCAGGTCCTCGAAGGCGCCGATCTGGTCGGCCAGCAGCGCCCGAGCGTCGTCGCGGGCACCGACGGCGGCGATCGACCAGACCCCCACGCCGACGAGCGCGACCGATGCCAGCGCCACCGCCACGAGGACGAGGGTGAGCTGGCGTTGTAGCGAGCCTCGCATCAGCCGAGCCGATACCCGACGCCGCGCACGGTGGCGAGGGGGAGGGCATCGCCGAGCTTGCGGCGCAGTTGGGCCACGTGCACGTCCACGGTTCGGGTGTCGCCCACCCAGTCGTCGCCCCAGGCGCCGGCCAGGAGCTGATCGCGGCTGAGGGCTTGCCCCGCGTGCTCGGCGAGATGGAGCAGCAGCGCCAGTTCCTGGGCGGCGAGGTCGACCGGCGTTCCGTCGACGGTCACCTCGTGACGAACCGCGTCGATCACCAGACCGTCGAACCCGACGACGCCGTCGACCTCGTCACGGGGTACACCCCGACGCAGGATCGCCTTGGCCCTCACGAGCACCTCGCGGGGCGAGAACGGCTTGGTGACGTAGTCGTCGGCCCCGAGCTCGAGCCCGAGGATGCGATCGATCTCGTCGTCGCGGGCGGTGAGGAACAGGATCGGCACGTCGCTGAACGCTCGCAGCCGACGGCAGACCTCGAAGCCGTCGGCGTCGCCGGGGAGGCCGACGTCGAGGATGACGAAGTCGGGCCGGCGGGCTCGCACCACGTCGTCGACGCCCCGGCCGTCGGGGCAGACGTGGACCGTCCAGCCGTCGTTGCGAAAGTAGAGGGCCAGTAGATCGGCGATGTCGGGCTCGTCCTCGACGACGACCAGGGAGCGCACGCCCCGACCCTAGGCAACGATTGTGAGGAGATGGTGAAGAGCGTGGCGATGGAGCCGGCACCGGCGTCGGGCTGGTGGAGCGCGCCGGCCGGCCGCTAGGTTCGGCGGCCATGTCAAAGGTTTCCATCGTCGCCAAGTTGACCGCTGCCGAAGGCAAGCACGAAGAGCTCGAGGCCGCCCTGGCCTCCCTCATCGAGGCCGCCAACTCCGAGGCCGGGCTCGAGGTGTATGCCGTGAGCGCCGACACCAAGGACCCCGACACCTACTGGTTCTTCGAGCTCTACACCGACGCCGCGGCCCTCGAGGTCCACGGCAAGGGTGACGAGATGAAGGCGGCGATGGGTGCCCTCGGTGGGTTGCTCGGCGGCCGACCCGAGGTGCACGTGGCGCGCCCGGTCGCCGCCAAGGGGTTGGACCTCTGACCACCTATCTCGACAAGATCCTGGCCGCCCATCGGGCGGCGGCGAGCGATGATGCCCGCACGGTCGACGAACTCATGACCGAGGTCGGGCGGCGCACCGACGCCGGGGACCTGGCCCCGTGTCGAGGTTTCGCCGACGCGCTGCGGGCCACCGACGGCCTCGGGGTGATCAGCGAGATCAAGCGGCGGTCGCCGTCGAAGGGCGACCTCAACCCCGGTCTCGACCCGGGGGAGTGGGCCGTCGCCTACCAGAGCGGTGGCGCGTCGTGTCTGTCGGTGCTCACCGACGTCGACCACTTCGGCGGCTCTCCCGCCGACCTGATGGCGGCACGGGCCGCGGTGACGCTGCCCGTGCTCCGCAAGGACTTCACCGTCACCGCCAACGACGTCGTCGATGCCCGCCTGATGGGTGCCGACTGTGTCCTGCTGATCGTTGCCGCCCTCGACGACGCCGAGCTGGCTGACTTCTCGGCCCTCGCCGCCGAGGTCGGGATCGACGCACTGGTCGAGACCCACGACGAGGCAGAGGTGGAGCGAGCCCTCGCCGCCGGCGCCAGCCTGATCGGGGTGAACCAGCGCGACCTGGTCACCTTCCAGGTCGACACCGACCGTGCCGTGCGAGTGCTCGACGTCCTGCCCGACGACGCGGTGAAGGTCGCCGAGTCGGGGGTCGGCGGGCCAAACGACGCCCGCCGGCTCCGCGAGGCTGGCTACGACGCCGTGCTCGTCGGCGAATCGCTGGTTCGCTCCGGCGACCCGGCGGCGGCCGTGCGGGCCCTGCGCTCGGTCGAGCAAATCCGACGAGGACCGGGCCTCGGAGCCAGTAGCGTCTGAGACGTGTTCGAACCCGACCAACGATTCGTCAAGATCTGTGGGATCACCACGGTCGACGACGCGTTGCTGGCCGCCGGACTGGGCGCCGACGCGATCGGGCTGATCTTCGCCGCCTCGTCGCGACGGGTCACCGCCGGGCAGGCTCGCGACATCGTGCGGCGGCTCCCGCCCGGAGTGATCTCGGTCGGGGTGTTCCGCAACGAGCGGCGCGAGCGGGTGGTCGAAGTCGCCGACCAGCTCGGCCTGCGGGCCGTGCAGCTCCATGGTCACGAGAGCCCCGACGACACCGCCTGGGTCGCCGAACGGGTGCCGAACGTGTTCAAGGCGTTCGCCGCCGGCGACCCGTCCCTCGGCCGCTTCGACGACTACCGCCCGGCCCGTGCGCTCATCGACTCGCCCGAGCCCGGTAGCGGCAAACCCTTCGACTGGCACCGGCTGGCAGCCGATCGGCCGGACTTCCCGTTCGTGCTCGCCGGCGGCCTCCGGCCCGACAACGTGGCCGAGGCGATCGAGCTGTTGCAGCCGTGGGGCGTCGACGTCGCCAGCGGCGTCGAGGCCCGCCCCGGGGTGAAGGACCCCGTCGCGGTACGGACGTTCATCCAAGCCGCCCGCTCCACGCCGCTCCGAGCGGCTGGCGCTCCCGACCCGACTCCTGTTGCGCCCTCCGAGGGAGACTCTTCCGCATGGTGATGACCGATCCTGACAACACCGGCCGCTTCGGTCGGTTCGGCGGCCGATTCGTGCCCGAGACCCTCGTGCCGGCGTGCGCCGAGCTCGAGGCCGCCTTTCGCGATGCCTGGGCCGATCCGAGCTTCCACGAGGAGTTCCAGGCGCTGCTGACCGACTACGCCGGTCGGCCATCTCCGGTCACCGAGTGCCACAACCTGTCGGCCGAGCTCGGCCATCGGGTGCTCCTCAAGCGGGAGGACCTCAACCACACCGGCAGCCACAAGATCAACAACGTGCTCGGCCAGGTCCTCCTGGCCAAGCGGATGGGCAAGACCCGCATCGTCGCCGAGACCGGTGCCGGCCAGCACGGCGTGGCCACCGCCACCGCAGCGGCCCTCCTCGGCCTCGAGTGCGTCGTCTACATGGGCGAGGTCGACATGGCCCGCCAGGCCCTCAACGTGTTTCGCATGCGCCTGCTCGGTACCGAGGTCCGGGCCGCCGTCAGCGGCAGCCGCACCCTGAAGGACGCCGTCAACGAGGCGATGCGTTCGTGGGTCGCCACCGTCGAGGACACCTACTACTGCCTCGGGTCGGTGATGGGACCGCACCCGTATCCGTGGATGGTGCGTGAGTTCCATCGGGTGATCGGCGACGAGGCTCGCCAGCAGTGCGCCGACCTCCTCGGCGACGGCACCCTCGCGGATCCGGCCGGCGTGCCCGACGTCGTCGTCGCCTGCGTCGGCGGCGGGTCCAACGCCATCGGCATCTTCAGCGGCTTCGCCGACACCGACGCCGAACTGGTCGGCGTCGAGCCCGCCGGCGGCGCGGCGGTCGGTCGTGACATGGTCGGCGTGGTCCACGGCTCGGTCAGCTACCTGATGCAGAACGAGTTCGGCCAGGTCCAGGAGGCCCACTCGGTGTCGGCCGGTCTCGACTACCCGGGCGTCGGCCCCGAACACGCTCACCTGTCCGACATCGGCCGGGCTCGCTATGAGCCCGTCACCGACGCCGAGGTGATCGACGCCTTCCAGCTCCTCAGCCGTACCGAGGGGATCATCCCGGCCCTGGAGTCGGCCCACGGTCTGGCGTGGATGGTGAAGGCCAAGGACGAGCTGCAGGGCAAGAGCGTGTTGCTCAATCTGTCGGGCCGCGGCGACAAAGACGTGGCTCAGGTCCAGGCCATCCTCGACGGCGATCCTGTGGCCCTGGCCACGATGCGCCCCTGACGGCGCGGCCCCACGATCCGTCGCCCGACCCACCACGCCGACCGAACGACCGTCACCCCGACGACCTCCAACCACTACGACAGAGAGACCCGCGCAGTGAATTCCTACACCGGCACCCTCGAAGCCCAGCTCCGGGCCCGACGAGACGAGGGCCGCAAGGTGCTCCTGCCCTACCTGTCGGGCGGGTTCCCGAAGGGGGAGTGGACACAGCTGCTCGAGGGATTCGCCGGCGCTGGTGCCGACGCCATCGAGGTCGGCATCCCGTTCTCCGATCCGGTCATGGACGGCCCCACCATCCAGGAGTCGAGTGAGCTCGCCCTGCAGGCGGGCGCTACCCCCGAGTCGGTGCTGGCCGGTGTGGCCTCGACCGATCCCGGCATTCCCCTCGTGGCGATGACCTACTACAACATCGCCTACCACATGGGCCACGAGCGGTTCGCTCGTTCGTTGAAGGACGCGGGGATCTGCGCGGCGATCCTGCCCGACCTGCCCCTCGAAGAGGTCGGCGAATGGGCCGCCGTCGCCGACGACCACGAGGTCGAGACCGTCCTGCTGGCCGCTCCGACAGCGCCCGACGACCGGTTGCCGCTGATCGTCGAGCGGGCGCGCGGCTTCGTCTACGGGGTCGGCCTCGTCGGCATCACCGGTGAGCGCGACGCCCTCGCCCAGAGCGCCGTCGAAATGGCAAAGCGACTCAAGGCGGTCACCGACCGGCCGGTGGCGATCGGTGTCGGCGTGTCGACTCCCGAGCAGGCCGTCGAGGTGAGCCAGGTCGCCGACGGCGTGGTCGTCGGCTCCGCGGTGATCCGGCGCCTCCTCGGCGAGGACGGCTCGATCGACAAGGCGATCGACTTCGTCGGCCAGATCCGCACCGCGCTCGACGCTGGCTGAACGTTGGCTGAACGCTGACTGAACCCGAGGGCCGGCCGGCGCTGGTCAATTTCTGTTGGGTCGTTCGCCCACCATTGGGCATGGTTCGATGGCCGTCGAGAGCCGACACTGCTAGTGCGATCGAGCAACTCGGTCGATCGCTCGCTGTTGTCTCTCTCGCCCCTCGATTCGGAGTGTTGGTGGCCCACATCATCCAAGCGAAGCTCGCGACTACCCGGCCCACGTGCAGCCACGAGCTGCTGGACCACTTCGTACCGGCGTTCGAGAGCTACCACGGTGTCGAATGTCCCCGAGCTGTTGCGTTGGTGACCGTCGATGCGGACGGGATGGGCCGAACCCTGATCATCGATCAGGATTGGATCGACTTCGCTCGCTCGGCCCGAGACGTCAACCCCGAGTTGATCGAAGGCCTCGATGTTCCCGCCAGTGCGATCCTGGGCATGGTGCCCGGGTTCCCCGATGACTGGCCCGCTCCCGACCGGCGGCAAAGCCACTGGTCACTCAGTTCTGACGGCGTGATGGTGCTCGTCCCTGAAGGCCCTCCGGCCTGACCGACACCCTTCCTGGGTGTCAAACTCTCACGCCGTCACCGACCCGACGGTCACCAAAGGTCGCCGCCGCAGGTGACCGTCGGGTCATACTCGCCGCTCCGTCGAGCCGCGACACCGCATCCAGAACCCTCCACCGACGGAGCCGCTCGCCCACCGAGCGGCTCCGCTCGGCGTGTGGTGGTGCGGCTCCGCTCGGCGTGTTGGTCGCTCAGTCGGTCTCGATGCGGATGAGCCCGGAGCGGACGGCGAGCACCACGGCTTCGAGCTGACTCCGCGCGTTGAGCTTGGCCAGGATCGCCCGGATGTGATTCCGGGTGGTGTGGATCGACACGTAGAGCTGGCGGGCGATCTGGGCGGCCGGTTCGCCGGCGGCGAGGAGACGGAGGACCTCCATCTCCTTGTCGGTCAGCTGCACCGGTGGGGTGGTCCCCATGCCGATCACCTCGCTGAGGAGCGAGGCCGGATAGACCGACCCGCCCTCGGCGATCGTGCGGATGGCGCCGACGAGCGAGCTGAGCGGGAGCCCCTTGCTCAGGAACCCCGCACAGCCGCTCTCGATCGCGGCGGTGACGCCGCGTCGGTCGCCGGCGCCGCTGATCAGCAGGATCGGGGCGTCGAGCTCGGCCTGCACGATCGGCACGATCTCGGTGGCGAGCACGTCGCCGAGTTCGAGATCGAGCACGACGACGTCGGCCTCGATGCCGTCCTCGATCGCGGCCCGGAGCTCGCCACCCGAGGACAGTGCGGCGATGAGCTCGATCGACGGATCACGACTCAGCGCCGCACTCAGACTCTCGAGCAGCATCGCATGGTCGTCGACGACGACGACCTTTGCGATCTCCCCCTCCATCACCGCGTCGGGCTCCATCAGCAGATGAGCCTAGCTGCTAGTTGACAACTCGTCGCACTTTGCACGAACGCGGTTGCACGCAGCTCGATGAGCTGGGGATTCACCCCTCGGAGGCTCGGTTGAGGCCCGAGACGATCGCCCGGAGCGAGGCGGTGACGATGTCGGTGTGGACCCCGACGCCCCAGAGTTCGCGGTCGCCGACCTTGAGCTCGATGTAGCACGCGGCCCGGGCATCGGCGCCGGCGCCGATGGCGTGCTCGTGGTAGTCGAGGACCCGGAAATCGAGGTCGTCACGGGACCGCAGCGCGTTGGCGAACGCCTCGATCGAGCCACCGCCTTCGCCCTCGACCTGCACGTCCTCGCCGTCGGCCCGCAGGGTCGCCGACAGGGAGGTTCGGTCGGCGCCGGCGAGGTTCTGGCCGGTCGAGAACGACACCAGCTCGAGCGGCTTGGTGGGGGCCAGGTAGTGCTTGTGGAACTCGGTCCACAGATCGTCGCCGGTCACCTCTTTGCCGGTGGTGTCGGTGATCTGCTGCACGACACGGGTGAACTCGATCTGCAGGCGTCGCGGCAGGTCGAACTCGTGCTCGCTCTTGAGCAGGTAGGCGACGCCGCCCTTGCCCGACTGGGAGTTGACCCGGATCACGTCTTCGTAGGTGCGGCCGACGTCCTTGGGGTCGATCGGCAGGTAGGGCACCTCCCACAGGGTCTGACCGGTGGCGTCCATCGCCTCGAAGCCCTTCTTGATGGCGTCCTGGTGGGAGCCGGAGAAGGCGGTGTAGACGAGGTCGCCGACGTAGGGGTGACGGGGGTGGACCGGCAGCTGGTTGCAGTGCTCGGCCACCCGGCGCAGCTCGTTGATGTCGGTGATGTCGAGCTGGGGGTCGACGCCCTGGGAGAACAGGTTGAGCGCCAGGGTCACCACATCGACGTTGCCGGTGCGCTCACCGTTGCCGAACAGGGTGCCCTCGACTCGGTCGGCGCCGGCCATCACGCCGAACTCGGCGGCGGCGACGGCGGTGCCTCGGTCGTTGTGGGGGTGGAGCGACAACACGACCGACTCGCGGTTGGCGATGTTGCGGTGGAACCACTCGATCTGGTCGCCGTAGATGTTGGCGGTGCTCATCTCGACCGTCGCCGGCAGGTTGAGGATGATCGGGTCGTCGGGGGTGGGCTCGAAGACGTCCATCACCGCCTCGCAGATCTGCTTGGCGAAGGGCAGCTCGGTGCCGGTGAAGCTCTCGGGGGAGTACTCGTAGCGGATCTTGGTGTCGCCAGCGTGGGCCTCGGCGGCCTTGCAGATCTCGGCGCCCTTGACGGCGATGTCGATGATGCCGGCTTCGTCGAGGCCGAACACGACCCGCCGCTGCACCGTCGAGGTCGAGTTGTAGAGGTGGACGATCGCCTGGGGGGCATCCTGCAATGACTCGTAGGTCCGCTCGATCAGCTCGGGGCGGGCCTGGGTGAGGACCTGGATCGTGACGTGATCGGGGATCGCGCCGTCGGCGATGATCTGGCGGACGAACTCGAAGTCGGTGTCCGATGCTGCCGGGAAGCCGACCTCGATTTCGGAGAAGCCGACCTCGACGAGTTTGTCGAACATCATCCGCTTGCGGTCGGGGTCCATGGGCTCGATCAGGGCCTGGTTGCCGTCGCGGAGGTCGACCGAGCACCAGAGAGGCGCCTCGGTGATCGTGGTCGACGGCCAGGTTCGATCGGGGAGATCGATCATGGGGAAGGGCTGGTAGTGCTCGATCGGCATGCGATCGGCACCGGCATTCGTGCTGACGGTGGTGGGACGACTCGGGGTCGACATTGGGCTACTCCAAAGGCTCGGTGCGATCGAACGGTGAAGAGTGGTTCGGTGTGGGACGTTCGATGCGATCTCTACGACGTGACCCGACGCGCCTGATCAGGCGGCCGGGTTCAGAAGTCGGAGATCGAGCAGGAATCGCATTGCCGAGCAGCCTAGCTCATCTCGCCGTCGATGACGCGACGGCTGAAATCCTGCAAGCGGTCCATGATCTCAGGATCGACCGTTTCGGTGGGCACGTGAGCGAGCGAGTCCTTGAGCCGGCGGTAGACGTCGGTCTCGGTGGCGCACCCGTCGCAGGCGTCGAGGTGGGCGGCGACCCGGCGCGCGGTCTTGGCGTCGACCTCGCCGTCGAGGTAGCCCTGCAGGACCTCCATGATCTCGTCGCAGCTCAGGGATCGTCGGCGCAACAATCGGATCATCACTCGCCTCCCAGTCGCTCGACCGCGGTCGCCCGTCCGAGCGAGTGCGGACCGTCGACGCCGGCGTCGGTCAGTTCGGCCCGGATGCGGCGCCGAGCCCGATGGAGCCGACTCATGACCGTGCCGACGGGAACGTCCAACGCCTCGGCCGCTTCGGCGTAGCTGCGGCCTTGGAGGTCGACGAGTTCCACGACTGCTCGGAACGGTTCGTCGAGCCGGGCGAAGGCGTCCTCGACCACGGCGTCGAAGGCGTCGTGGAGCACCGTCGCCTCGGGGGTCTCGCCGTCGGCGAAGCGTTGGTCGCGCTCGAACGTCAGGTCGGGGTCGTCCAGTAGATCGGGGCGCTTCTTGCGGGCCCGATTGATGTTGGCGTTGCGCATGATGGTCAACAGCCAGGCCCGGGGGTGGCGGCCGTCGAAACGATGCACGGACCGGAAGGCGCGCAGCAGGGTGTCCTGGACGAGGTCCTCGGCCTCGGCGTTCGACGGCGTCAGCCGGCGGGCGGCCCGGTAGAGCAGGGGCAGTTCGGGCACCACGTGGCGCTCGAAGAGCGCCGCCTGGTCGGGCGGTGGCCCGCCGGCCGCCGGGTCGGCAGCGGGTTCGGGCGAACGTCGGCGTTCGATCATGGCAGCGACCACGATGCCAGGAACCGGCGCGCTGGCGGGGTCATTCCCGCAAGTTCGGCGCAGCTAGGGTGCAGCGACGTGACCGAGCACGAGCATGAACCGGCGGTCGAACCAGGCGACGAGCGTCCTCGCGTGACCCTGTTCGAGGCGGCCGGCGGTGTCGACTACTTCTTCGCTCTCGTCGAGCGGTTCTACGAGGGCGTCGCCGACGACCCGGTGCTGCGACCGCTCTACCCCGAGGACCTGGCCGACTCGGTCCGTCACACCGCCCTCTTCCTCGCCCAGTACTGGGGCGGCCCTTCGACCTACAGCGACGAGCGCGGCCACCCTCGTCTGCGGATGCGTCACTTCCCGTTTGCGATCGGGGTGCCCGAGCGCGACGCCTGGGTTCATCACATGCTCGCCGCGCTCGACGCCACCCCGCTGCCCGCCATGATCGGCCCGGGAGCGGTGGAGGAGGTGCGCGCCATGCAGCGGAACTACTTCGAACAAGCCGCCACCGCGATGATCAATCAGCCCTCGCCGTGACACCCGCCCGGGTGGTCGCCGTCGTTCACCCGCAACGGCGCTCGATCCGGCGTTCGGCGGCGTGACCAGGCGATCCGCACGCAGGAGGGATGCGACCAAAGGTTTGGAAATCCTTGACTTGTGACGCTGGGTGGACTCGACTCGTGGTCACCCACCCCTGGCGCCGACCGGCTGCTCACGACGGAGGGGTGCCCAAAGGAGTGGTGCTCGATGAACAAGACGGAGCTGATCGATCAGGTGGCCTCCGCCAGCGGCCTGTCGAAGAAGGACGTGGCGACGGTGATCGACGAGGTCTTCGACGCCGTGATGGCCGCCGTGCGGTCGGGCGAGAAGGTCAGTATCCCCGGCGTGATCGCGTTCGAACAGGTCGAGCGCAAGGCGCGGCAGGGCTACAACCCTCAGACCGGCGAACCGATGCCGATCCCCGCCTCGAAGGCCGTGAAGATCACGGCCGGCTCGCGGTTGAAGGCCGCCGGCAAGGGGGCCTGACCGCCGACGGTCGCGGACACGACCGGGCCTCGTCGCCCGGGCTCGTCGCGTCGACTCCTAGAGTCTGCGCATGGCATCGACCGATCCCGTTCCCCGCACCACCCCGATCGAGGTCGGGGACCCCGCACCTCCGGTGGTCCTCGCCGATCAGTCGGGAGCCGAGGTGGCGCTCGCCGAGCTCCCGAGGCCGTTGATGGTGTTCTTCTACCCGCGAGCCAACACGCCGGGCTGCACCACCCAGGCGTGCGCGATGCGGGACCTCGCACCCGACGTGCCGGGGGTGACGATCGTCGGCATCAGCCCCGACACCTCTCGCAAGCAGTCGAACTTCGACACCAAACACGAGCTCGGCTACCCGCTGCTCGCCGACGTCGACCACGTCGCCGCCGAGGCCTTCGGGGTCTGGCAGGAGAAGAAGAACTACGGCAAGACCTACATGGGTGTCGTGCGCAGCGCGTTCCTCGTCGGGACCGATGGCACGGTCGTTGCGGCGTTCCCGAAGATCAGCCCCAAGGACACCGCCCCGAAGCTGCTCGCGGCGCTCGAGGAGCTGTCGTGACCGATCCGACCGCCTCCTCGACCTCTCCGCTGCCGACCCCCGAGTCGTTGTTGCCCCACCGCCCGCCGTTCCTGCTCGTCGACGAACTCGTCGAGCTCACACCTGGTGAGCGGGTGCGTGGCCGCTGGACGCTCACGGGCGACGAGTACTTCTTCCCCGGCCACTTCCCGGGGCGGCCGACGCTGCCAGGCGTGCTGATGGTCGAAGCCCTGGCCCAGACCGGGGCCTGTGCCCCGCTCGCCGATCCCCGCTTCGAGGGGCGCATCCCCCTCTTCGGAGCGGTCGACAAGGTCAAGTTCCGCCGCCAGGTCGTGCCCGGTGAGACCCTCGACCTCGAGGTCACCTTCGCCCGCATGGGCAGCCGCGGTGGGCGCGGCATCGGCGTTGCCTCGGTCGACGGCGAGGTCGCGTGCGAGGCCGAGCTGATGGTGGTGCTCGTCGAGGGCTGACACTCGTCGAGGGCGGCGACGCTCGAGATGTGAACGCGCGCTCGAGATGTGAACGCGATGGTGGCGGGCTCTCGAGGAGCCCGCCACCGTGCATTGATCGCTCCTCGTTCCCGAGGGTCGGGCTCAGGCGGCGGGGCCGATGACGACGCTGCCGTTGTGGCCGCCGAAGCCGAAGCTGTTGGACATCGCCGGACCCGGTTCCCAGTCACGACCGTCGCCGGTGACGATGTCGATGTCGGGAAGCTCGGGGTCGCGTTCGGCGAGGCCGAGCGTCGGCGGGATCCGCTTCTTGGCGATCGACAGCACGACCGCCACGGCCTCGAGGCCGCCGGCGGCGCCGAGCGCGTGGCCGGTGACACCCTTGGTCGAGGTGACGATCGGGCCGCCCTCGGTGCCGAACACCTTGGCCACGGCGTGGGCCTCGGCGGCGTCGTTGAGCGGCGTCGAGGTGCCGTGGGCGTTGATGTGGCGCACGTCGCCGGCGGTGAGGCCGGCGTCGGCGATCGCGATCTCCATCGAGCGGATCGCCCCGGTGCCGCCGGGGGCGGGGGCCGTGATGTGGTGGGCATCCGCGGTGGACGCTGCGCCCATCAGCTCGGCCAGGATCGTGGCGCCACGGGCCTCGGCGAGGTCCCAGCGCTCGAGGACGAGCAGGCCCGCCCCCTCGGCGATCACGAAGCCGTCGCGGCGAGCGTCGAAGGGCATCGACACGCCCTGCTTCGACATCGCCGTCATGTTGCGGAAGCCCGCGAGCGAGGTCGGCGTGAGGGGGGCCTCGGCGCCACCGGCGATTGCGGCGTCGGCCCGGCCCGAGCGGATCAACGCCAGGGCGTTGCCGATCGAGTGGGTGCCGGCGGCACAGGCGGTGACCGTGGCCTCGCACGCCCCCTGGAAGCCGTAGCGCATCGACACCGAAGCAGCGGCGGCGTTGGGCATCATCATCGGCACGAGGAAGGGGGAGACCCGACGGTCACCCTTCACGTGACGGTTCACGATCTGTTCCTCGTTGGTGATGATGCCGCCGATGCCGGTGCCGATCAGCGATGCGATGCGGGCCGGGTCGACATCGAGGTCGCCGGCCTGGGTGAGCGCCTCGTGGGCCGCCGCCAGTGCGAACTGGCTGAAGCGGTCCGAGCGCCGCGCCTCCTTGGGATTGTCGAACAGGGGCGACGGATCCCAGTCGGCGACCGAGCGGAGGTCACCCTCGGGTGGGGTCTCGTGGAGGCCCTGCCAGAACGCCTCGGCACCGACCCCGCAGGGGGCGACGACGCCGACGCCGGTGACCGCGACTCGGATCGTCATCAGAGCTTGCTCACGACCATGTCGAAGGCGGCGCCGACGGTCTCGACACCCTCGAGCTCCTCTTCTTCGACGCTGACGTCGAACTCTTCCTCGAGCGCCATCACGAGCTCGACCAGGTCGAGGCTGTCGGCGTCGAGGTCCTCCGCGAAGCGGGCTTCCTTGGTCACCTGGTCGCCCTCGACGGAGAGCACCTCGACGGCGCACTTCTTGAAGCGTTCGAAGTTCTGTTCATCACTCACTGGAATTGTTCCTTCTCTGTCGGCGGTCGTGGACGACCGATCGAAAGTGTACGGGGGGTGGGGCGACTCAGGGGGCGACCTCGTCGGCGGTGTTGGCCGGGGCGACTCAGTCGGCGGCGCTGGCCGGGCGACTCAGTCACCCATGCCGAGGCCTCCGTCGACGGGGACGGTGGCGCCGGTGATGTAGCCGGCGCCGTCGGACGCCAGGAAGCTGACGGCGGCGGCGACGTCGTCGGGTTGGCCGACCCGTCCCAGCGGCACCGCCGAGACCATCGCCTCGCGAGCGCTCTCGCTGACGGCGGCGAGCATGTCGGTCTCGATGGGGCCGGGGGCGACGATGTTGACGGTGATGTTGCGGGAGGCGAACTCGCGGGCGAGGGATCGGGCCAGGCCGCGCAGGCCCGCTTTCGACGCGGCGTAGTTCGCCTGACCGGTCTGGCCGACCGACCCGACCACCGACGACATGAACACGATGCGGCCCCAGCGGGCCTTCATCATCCCCTTCACCGCTCGCTTGGCGACGCGGAAGCCGCCGGTCAGGTTGGCGTCGACGACGGTGGAGAAGTCGTCCTCCGACATCCGCAGGGTGAGGGTGTCCCGGGTGACCCCGGCGTTGGCGATCAGCACGGCCACCGGACCGAGGTCGGCCTCGATGGTCGCGAAAGCAGCGTCGATCGAGTCGGCGTCGGTGACGTCGCAGGCCACCCAGGTGAGTTCCGCGTCGAGGTCGTCGGGCTCGGTGCGCGAGCCGACAGCGACGCGGTAACCATCCGCTGCGAGCCGTCGGGCGCAGGCGAGGCCGATGCCACGGGTGCCGCCGGTGACGAAGGCGATGCGGGGGGAAGGATCGTCGGTCATGGGAGGTTCAACCGATCAGGTCGGGGACGGGTCGTCGGGTTTGCTCGACATCGGGCGGGCATCGAGCACGGGCAGGGTGCCGTCTCCCGACGACACCTCCACCCGTTCGGTGCCCACGGCGTCGGACGGGCCGTGCCAGCGGACCAGGTTGGCCCCCCAGGTCATGCCGGCGCCGAAGCCGAGAAACAACACGACATCGCCGTCGGTCACCCGGCCCTGCTGCACCGCATCGACGAGGGCCAGGGGAATCGACGCGGAGGAGGTGTTGCCGGTCTGGTCGAGGACGAGACCGGTGCGGTCGAGGGAGAAGCCGAGCCGCTTCCAGGCCGCCTCGACGATGCGCACGTTGGCCTGGTGAGGGAAGACGTAGTCGACGTCCTCGATCGACATGCCGGCCCGCTCGAGGGCGGCGAGGGTGGATCGTTGCATCACCTGCACGGCCTGGCGGAACACCTCGCGGCCGTCCATCTGCATCGACTTGCCGTGCTCGGTGAACAGGATGTGGGTGTGGCGGCCATCCGCGCCGAGGTCCCAGCCGAGGAGCTGGCCGGCGCTCGGGGTGTCGGTGCGCTCGAGCACGGCGGCGCCGGCGCCGTTGCCGAACAAGATGCCGGTGCCGCGCTCGGTGTATTCGGTGATCGACTCCATCGTGTCGGCGCCGATCAGCAGGACCCGGTCGAGACCCTGGGCGAGGAGGCCGTGGGCCGTGACGAGTCCATAGACCCAGCCCGAGCAGACCGCCTGCACGTCGAACGCGCCGCAGTCGAGGCCGAGCTGGTGGGCGACGGTCGGGGCGGTGCCCGGCATCTCGTAGTCGGGGGTGGTCGTGGCCAGCACCACCTGGTCGATCCGGTCGCTCGTCGGGTCGGTGGGGTCGATGCCGGCCTGGCGGAGCGCGGCAGCGCCGGCGGCGACGGCGAGTTGGGAGGTGGTGGAGCCGAGGCGCCGGGCCGAGATGCCGGTCCGTTCGCGGATCCACTCGTCGGAGGTGTCCATGCCCGCCTGGAGATCGTCGTTGGTGACGACCCGGTCGGGCAGGGCGGCGCCGAGGCCTCGGAAGTGCAGTCCGAAGCGGGGGAGTGTGGTCATTGTCGTTTCGCCCGATCGGCGGTCAGGCGGTGCGGAGCCAGGCGATCGGCTGTGACGTGGTCACACGCTCGCCGGCGACGGCGAGGATGCCGTGGACCAAGCCACCGAAGGCCGAACGGACCTCGGTCGCACCGACGGTGCCGACCAGTTCGCCGGCGGCGATCGGCTGGCCGACCTCGAGGCCGGCCCGGGGCTCGAACAGGCCGGTGGCGGGGCTCACCACCAGGCGCTCGACGGCGTAGAGGAACTCACCTTCGACGTGGCTGCCCGGGGCCCGGCCAACCTGGGGGGCGTTCGACAGCTTCTCGAGGAGCTGGTCGACGTCGGCCGGTGTGGAGACCCCGGCGGTGGTGGCCCCCTTGATCGTGCGCTTGGCCATGCCGGTCAGCACCGTGCCGGGTCCGAGCTCGAGGAAGGTGTTGGCGCCGGCCTCGTGGAGATGGTGCAGGGTCTGGCGCCAGCGGACCGGGCTGGTGAGCTGGGAGGCCATGATCGAGCCCCACTCGTGGCCGTTGGGGTGGGGGAGGGCGTCGATGTTGGCGTAGACCGGCCGGTTGGGGTCGCGGAGCTCGGTGTCGGCGATCGCCTTGCGGAGCCGGTCGCCGGCCTGGGCCATGAACGGGGTGTGGAAGGCGCCGCCGACCCGGATGCCCATCACCCGCTTGGCGCCCAGTTCCTTGGCGACCACGCCCGCCGCCTCGATGGCGTCGGGGTCGCCGGCGATGACGACCTGTCCGGGGGCGTTGTAGTTGGCGACCCACACGTCGCCGCCGGCCTGCTCGCAGGCGGCCTCGACCTTGTCGTCGTCGAGCCCGAGGACGGCGGCCATCGTGCCGACCTGGCTGTCGGCGGCACCCTGCATGGCGTTGCCCCGTTCGGTGACGAGCTTGACGCCGTCCTCGAAGCTGAGCGTGCCCGCTGCGGTGAGGGCGGAGTATTCACCGAGGCTGTGGCCGGCGTGGAACGCCGGCTCGATGCCGGTGCGCTCGACCGCGTCGAGCACGATCATGCTGGTCACGAACGTGGCGAGCTGGGAGTTGCGGGTCTCGGTGAGCTCCGCGGCGTCCGCTCGGAGCAGCAGCGCCTCGACGTCGCGGCCGGAGGCGTCGCTCGCCTCCTCGACCAGTTCCCACGACGGGTGCTGGGTCCAGGCCTCGCCCATGCCAGGGGTCTGGGATCCCTGGCCGGGGAAGGTGAAGGCGACCATGGTCGACTCGTGGGTTTCGGCGGGTGCGGGGGACACAGAACTCATTGACCTCTCTGACCGTGAAGGTTGCGAAACGGTTTCACATTTTTTGTCCGGAGGTGGACATGGTCGCCGACGAGGCCGCGGCGGTTCGGGTGGCACAGCGGCCCGGGTGGTGCGGCGGCGTGTGGTTCCCCGAGGGGACCCCTAACCTGAGGACCCGCCCTCCGGCGACGGAGGCCCACCCCGCCCGGGTGGCGGAACGGCAGACGCGGTGGACTCAAAATCCACTGTCCGAAAGGGCGTGTGGGTTCGAATCCCACCCCGGGCACTCGAGATCGCCTCGCCGCTCGTCGGCGAGGCCGAGACCCGTCCCCAGAGCCGAGAGAGGAGCGCCGTGTCGCGAGCCGGTATCGAGCGGAAGCTGCGCTCGGTCTCCTCCGAGATGCGCAAGGCGACCGACGAGCTGCGGGTGCTCGATGAGCAGCTGGCCCACTTTGCCGACTCGGCCGACGATGCCCGGCTGCGGTCGATGGTGTCGGAGACGCCGCTCGCCGCCCAGGAGTACCGTGAGGCGGCCAAGACGGTGGCGGCCCTCCGTCGCGACCGTGACCACTGGACGCAACGGCTCGACGAGCTCGAAACCCGTCAGAACGAACTACTCGACCAACTCCTGGAGGCCTCTTCGTGACCGCCGCCCGCCTCGTGATCGCCGAAGACGAGGCCCTGATCCGTCTCGACCTGAAGGAAACCCTCGTCGACGAGGGCTACGACGTGGTGGGGGAGGCCGCCGACGGAGCCGAAGCGATCGCCCTGGTGCGTGAACTCGCTCCCGATGTGGCGATCCTCGACATCAAGATGCCGGGCGTCGACGGGCTCGAGGCTGCCCGCGAGATCATCGGCGAGCAGCTGGCGGCCGTCGTCGTCCTCACGGCGTTCTCCCAGCGCGACCTGATCGAGCAGGCCCGTGACGCCGGTGCCCTGGCCTACGTGGTCAAGCCGTTCCATCGCAACGAGCTCGTGCCGGCGATCGAACTGGCCCAGGCCCGGTTCGCCGAGGCCAAGGCATTGGCCGAACAGAACGAGACCCTGTCCCAGCAGCTCGAGACCCGCAAGCTGGTCGACCGGGCCAAGGGCAAGCTGATCGACGAAGAAGGGCTCAGCGAGAACGAGGCCTTCCGCTTCGTGCAGACCACGGCGATGAAGAACCGCTCGCAGATGCGCGACGTCGCCCAGAAGGTGATCGACGGGGAGCTGCGGCCGTGACCCGACGGCTGATGCTCATCGACGGCAACTCGCTCACCTATCGGGCGTTCCACGCCCTGCCCGCCGACCTGGCCACGGCGTCGGGGCAGATCACCAACGCGGTGTTCGGCTTCACGTCGATGCTGATCAATCTGGTGCGCGACCACCATCCCGACGGCGTCGTCGTCACCTTCGACCGGCCCGAGCCGACGTTCCGCCACGAGCGACTCGACTCCTACAAGGCCAACCGGGAGAAGGCCCCCGACGTGCTGCGCGAGCAGATGGGGATCGTGCGGCAGGTGATCGAGACCCTCGAGCTGCCGATCGTCGACCTCGTCGGCTTCGAAGCCGACGACGTGATCGCCACCCTCGCCACCAGGGCCGAGGCCCAGGGCGACGAGGTCTACGTCGTCACCGGCGACCGCGACAGCTACCAGCTCGTGCACGACCCCTTGATCAAGGTCGTCTACAACAAGCGGGGCGTCAGCGACTACGCCCTTTACGACGAGGCCGGCATCGCCGAACGCACCGGCGTCACCCCCGAGCTCTACGTCCAGTACGCCGCGCTGCGCGGCGACAATTCCGACAACCTGCCGGGGGTGCCCGGGGTGGGGGAGAAGACGGCGGCGAAACTGATCAACAAGTACGGGGGCCTCGACGGCATCTTCGCAGCGGTCGAGGAGCAGACCCCGAAGCTCAAGGAGAACCTCAAGGCCAACGAGGATCAGGCCCGTCTCAACCGTGAGGTGATGGAGCTGGTGCGCGACGCCCCCGTCGAGGCCGACCTCGAGGCCTTCTTCTCGCCGACGCCGTTCGACGTCGACGAGGTGAAGAAGCTCTTCGACTTCCTCGAGTTCCGCACGCTGTTCGACCGCCTGCTCGAGGCATTCGAGTCGTTCAACGGGCCGGCCGCCGGCGCGGCCGCCGGCGGCGGCGAACCGCTCGAGGCGACGCTGGCCTCGGGCGACCCGGTCGCCGCCCTGTCCGGCCTGGCCGACGGTGGCGAGCCGGTGGCGATCGCGGTCGACGACGTCGCCCACCCCGCCGGGGTGGCCGTGGTCGCCGATGCCGACGCCGGTTCGGTCGTGTGGCTGCCCCTGGCCGACCTCGCGAACGACGCGCGGGCCGCGCTCGCGGCGATCCTCGGCGCCGGCGGTCCCGGGTTCGTCGCCCACGACGCGAAGCCGTTCCTGCGGCGGCTCCTGGCGCTCGGCTTCGACGTCGCCGGCCTGCGTCTCGACACCGCCCTCGCCGCCTACCTGCTCGACCCGGCCGGCACCGAGTATCCCCTCGACGAGCTGCTGGTGACGCGCACGGACTGGCGCCTCCCGGCCGACGACGGCCCACCCGAGGGGCAGCTCGACTTCGGCGACTCGTCGGTCGACCCCTCCCAGCGGGCCGCCCTCGAGGCCCTCGCCGTCGCGCGGCTCGCCGGGCCGATGATGCAGGCGATCGACGATGGCGGCCTGCGCTCGCTCCACGACGACATCGAGGTCCCCCTCGTCGGGGTCCTGGCACAGATGGAACACGTCGGTGTCGGCGTCGATCGGGGCGAGCTCGAGACCCTCAACGCCGACATGACGGCCGAGGCCGATCAGTTGGCCCGGCAGATCCACACCGACGCCGGCGAGGTGTTCAACGTCAACTCGACCAAGGCCCTGCGGGTGATCCTGTTCGAGAACCTGGGGCTCACCCCGCAGAAGAAGACCAAGACCGGCTACTCGACCGACCAGGCGACCCTCGAGAAGCTCGCCGGCGAGCACCCGATCGTCGAGCACCTGCTGCGCTACCGCGAGGTCGAGAAGCTGCGCTCGACCTACGGTCAGTCGCTGCTGGCCGAGGTGGCCGACGACGGCCGGATCCATGCGACGTTCAACCAGACGGTCGCCCGCACCGGACGCCTGTCGAGCGAACACCCGAACCTCCACAACATCCCGGTTCGCTCCGAGTTGGGTCGCACCTTCCGGCGGGCCTTCGTGCCGGCCGAGGGCACCCGGCTCTTGGTCGCCGACTACAACCAGATCGAGCTGCGCTGCATCGCCCACCTGGCCGACGACCCCGGCCTGATCGAGGCGTTCACCTCCGGCACCGACGTGCACCGGGCGGTCGCTGCCCGGGTGTTCGGCGTCGAACCCGACGAGGTCGACTACGAGCAGCGGAGTCGGGCGAAGATGGTGTCGTACGGGCTGGCCTATGGCATGGAGGCCTACGGTCTCGGCCAACGGCTCGGCATCCGGACCAGCGAGGCGGCCGAGATCCTCGAATCGTACTTCGACGGGTTCCCCAACGTCCGGGACTACATGGACGCCACCGTCGCCGAGGCCCGATCCAAGGGCTACACCGAGACACTGTTCGGTCGGCGCCGCCTCATCCCCGAGCTGGCGTCGAACAACCCGCGCTTGCGGCAGGCGGGGGAGCGGCAGGCGATGAACGCCGGCATCCAGGGCCTCGCCGCCGACATCTTCAAGGTTGCGCTGGTGCGCCTCGACCGCCGCCTCGCCGCCGAGGAGCTGGCGAGCCGCGTGGTGCTGCAGGTGCACGACGAGGTGATCCTCGAGGTGCCGCCGGGCGAGACCGACACGGCCACCGCGGCGGTCGTCGAGGAGATGGCGGGCGCGTTCGACCTGCGAGTCCCCCTCGAGGTCAACCTCAGCTTCGGCGACACCTGGGCCGACGCCAAAGATTGACGATGCGGACCCTCGGCAGATTGTTCGTCCCGCGGCTGGAGGGGCGTTTCGGCGCCCCAGCGCCGAAAGGCCGTTAGTGAGCGAAGCGAACGGCGGACACTGGTTCGAGGCGTTGGCCGACCACATGGGGTCGGCGTACCTGCGCTACTCGTTCACCAAGGGGACCGAACAGGAGGTCGACGTCCTCGTCGACCTCCTCGGCCTCGAGCCCGGCGACCGGGTGGTCGACGTCGGCTGTGGCCCGGGCCGCCACGCCCTGGCGTTGGCCGAACGCGGGATGACCGTGCTCGGGGTCGACATCTCGGCTCGCTTCGTCGAGGTCGCCACCGACGCCGCGACCACGGCCGGGCTGTCCGAGCGGGCCTCGTTCATCGTCGGCGACGCCCGTGACCTGGGCGGGGTGGCCGCCCCGGGCACCTTCGACGCGGCGATCTCGTTGTGCCAGGGTGCCTTCGGGCTGGCCGGGGGAGCGGGCGCCAGGAACGGGCTGCCGGCCCGGGAGCTCGACGAGCCGATCCTCGCCGGGATCGGCCAGGCCGTCCGCCCGGGCGGACGCGTCGCCGTCTCCGCGTTCTCGTCGTACTTCATGATGCGCCATCTCGAGGATCACGACACCTTCGACGTCGAGGCCGGCGTGAACCACGAGGTCACCGAGGTCCGCGACGAGTTGGGCGCCGCCGTGCCCGCCGACCTGTGGACCAGCTGCTTCACCCCCCGGGAGCTCCGCCTCCTCGCTCGCATGGTCGGCCTCGAACCGCAGGCCGTCCACGGGGTGACGCCCGGCGACTACGGCGATCGGCCCCCGTCGGCCGACCGGCCTGAGTTCCTCCTCGTGGCGCTGCGCCCCGGCTGATCGCTCGCGGCCTGGTTGATCCACGACCCCGTTTGCGACGCAGGGGTGTGGTTGTCGACACATTCGATACCCTTGGGAGCTTGACTGGAACGTCCAGTCCCTGCGCGCCTGCACGGCAACCCGCAGCCGTCGGCCCCCAGGATCTACTGAAAGCACTCCCGATTTCCGTGTCCCCTACCGATACCACCACCGTCGAACCCAATCCCGAGGCACTGCCTCCCCGCGACGGTGAGTACGTGCCCCGCCAGATCATCGAGAACGATCTGCAGGGCTCTCTCGACGACGCCTACACCGCTTCCATGGTGTCGGTCGACGACGGCCAGCTCGTCACCGGCCACGTCGTGCGCGTCGACAAGGACGAGGTCCTGCTCGACATCGGCTTCAAGTCCGAGGGCGTCATCCCCGCCCGCGAGCTCTCGATCCGCAACCAGGTCGATCCGTCCGAGGTCGTGAACCTCGGCGACGAGGTCGAGGCCCTCGTCCTCCAGAAGGAGGACAAGGAAGGTCGCCTCGTCCTGTCCAAGAAGCGCGCCCAGTACGAGCGCGCCTGGGGCACCATCGAGGAGATCAAGGAGCGCGAAGGCGTCGTCTCCGGTCCGGTCATCGAGGTCGTCAAGGGCGGCCTGATCGTCGACATCGGTCTCCGTGGCTTCCTCCCCGCCTCCCTCGTCGAGCTGCGTCGTGTCCGCGACCTGCAGCCCTACGTCGGCAAGTCGCTCGAAGCGAAGATCATCGAGCTCGACAAGAACCGCAACAACGTCGTGCTGAGCCGGCGGGCCTTCCTCGAAGAGACCCAGAAGGAACAGCGCGAGGACTTCCTGGCCAACCTCGCCCCCGGCGAGGTCCGCAGCGGTGTGGTCTCCTCCGTCGTCAACTTCGGCGCCTTCGTCGACCTCGGCGGCATGGACGGTCTCATCCACGTGTCGGAGCTGTCGTGGAAGCACGTCGACCACCCCGGTTCCGTCGTCGCCGTCGGCGACGAGGTCACCGTGCAGGTCCTCGAGGTCGACCACGAGCGCGAGCGCATCAGCCTGTCGCTCAAGGCCACTCAGCAGGACCCGTGGCAGGAGTTCGCCTCCAGCCACCGCGTCGGCGAGCTGGTCTACGGCCGGGTCACCAAGCTCGTGCCCTTCGGTGCGTTCGTCCAGGTGGGCGATGGCATCGAGGGTCTGGTCCACATCTCGGAGATGTCGGCCCACCACGTCGATCTGCCCGAGCAGGTGGTCACCCCCGGCGAGGAGCTGTGGGTCAAGATCATCGACATCGACCTCCAGCGGCGTCGGATCAGCCTGTCGATCAAGCAGGCTGCCGAGGGTGGCGTCGTGGCGCAGGAGTACCAGGAGCACTTCGGCGAGCACGCCTTCGACGACGAGGGCAACTACATCGGCCCGACCGAGGTCGATCCCGCCACCGAGGCCGCCTGGGCCGAGTACTACGAAGAGGTCGAGAAGGGCGGCGAAGCGCCGGCCGAGGCCCCCGAGGCCTGATCACCTCCCAATAGTCAGACAGTACTGAACGACCACGGCGGTCGTCCTGCCTTCGGGCGGGGCGGCCGCCGTCGTCGCGTCCGGGGTGCCGTCGCGTCGCCGTAGCGCCCGTGACCCGCCCTTGGGTAATTCCCAACGGAGGGACAACAAATCCAGGAATTCGCTAAGCCGCGGCCCTTCCGACGCCGACAGGGACATTTGAGCGAATTGGATTCCGGCCCAACCGAGGGCCGGGAACGGACCAGGAGAGTGTCGTGAACTCACGACGGAGCATCATCCTCATCATCGCTGTGGCGGTCGGCGCACTGGCGGCCCTCGGCGTGACCATGTACATCAGGGACGTCGAGGACTCGGTGTGGGAGGGCAAGGAGCTCTCCAGCGCCTGGATCGTCACCCAGCCCATCGAGAAGGGCACGTCGGCCGACCTCGCGATCCAGCAGGAGATGATCCAGCTGGTCGAGCTGCCCGCCGAGTACGTGCCCGCCACCAAGGTCACCGACCCTCTCGTCGAGCTCTCCGGCCTGGTCGCCGTGTCGCAGATCCCGGCCAACTCGATCATCGTCGAGGGCCAGTTCGTGCCGCCGGCGGTGGTGACCACCGGCGTCACCGACCGCCTCGAGGACATGGAGATGGTGACCGTCACCCTCCAGATCGATCAGGTCGGCGGCGCTGCCTACCTGATCGAGCCCGGTGACTTCGTCAACATCATGGTCAAGTACGACATCCCCGAGCCCGAGGCCGCCGAGGGCGAAGAGGAACTGCCGACGCCGCAGATCACCGGGACCGATCGGTCCGAGATCGAGCTCTACGACCTCGACGTTCGCTACGCCTACCAGAAGGCCGAGGTCCTCGTCGTCGACAAGGCGTTGGCCGCCGACCTCGGCGATGCCGAGGACGAGGAAGCTGCCGGTGTCGCCGGCAACAAGGGCCTGATCACCCTGGCCGTGCCGCCGGAGGTCGCTCAGGAGCTGATCTCGATCGGGATCGAACGTCTCTACCTCTCCCTCGTTCCCTCCAACTACGAGCCCTACGCCATCGAACCGGTCGACATCGACGAGCGTGTCCTCGCCGGCGAGGACGACACCCGCCTCACCCCGGCGCCGGAGTCCGACGAAGAACTCCCCTCCGAGTGACCCCACCCCACCCGCCGTACCCGCCTTCGGAGCCCCACCATGACTGAGGAATACGACTTCTCCACCTTCAGCCTCGACGACTTCTCGTCGGAGCCGGAGGAGTCCGGGACCGTGATCGCCGAGAGTGATCCACGGTTGCCCAACGGCGCCGCCCTCGCGGTCGTCGACGGCGACCAAGCCGTGCGCGACTACCTCGCCCAGCAGTTGGGCGAAGGGGTGGGCGCCGCGGCGTCGTTGAGCGAACTCGAGGGTCGTCTCGGGATGGGACCGGTCGTGGTCGTCCTGGGCCCCTCGTGCACCGGACCCAGCGACCTGGCCATGGTCGAGCGTTGGAGCCGGACCAACCCGGAGGTCGGTTCGGTGCTCGTCACCTCCGAGCTCTCCACCACCCTGCTGCAGACGGCGCTGCGGGCGGGTGTGCGCGACGTGTTGTCGGCTCCGATCGACCAGATGCAGCTGATCGACACCGTGCAGCGGGTGGCCGAGACCCTCTCGGCCGCCACACCGGTCGCTCCATCCACCGGGGCGCCGACCGACCTCGGCGAACTGATCGCCGACGACGGCGAGCGGGGCACCGTGCTCTCGGTCTTCTCGACCAAGGGCGGATCCGGCAAGTCGGTCGTCGCGACCAACATCGCGGTGTCGATGGCACAGCGTTCGACCAAGCCGGTCGTGCTGATCGACGGTCACCTGCAGTTCGGCGATGTCGCGGTGATGCTCAAGCTGCAGCCGCAACACACGGTCGCCGACGCCGTCTCCCAGATCGACAAGCTCGACGCCGGCATGGTCCGTCAGCTGATGACCGAGCACGCCGATTCCGGCCTGCTCGTGCTGCCGGCGCCGATGGAGCCCACCTTCGCCGACCAGATCACCGGTCCGCAGATGGTGCAGCTCGTCGACATCGTCCGAGAGTTCGCCGGCCACGTCGTGATCGACATGCCGGCCATCTTCAACGACGTGGTGATCAGCCTCATCGAGGCGAGCGACGACATCGTGCTCGTCGCCGGGCTGGATCTCCCCAACATCAAGAACGTCAAGATCGGCCTGTCCACCCTGGCCCTCCTCGACATCCCCCGTGAGCGCCTCCACCTGGTGCTCAACCGGTCGGATTCGAAGGTGAAGCTGGACGTGGGCGAGGTCGAACGAACCCTTCAGATCCAAGCGGCGGCTCGAGTTCCCTCGGACGTCGTCGTGCCGATCTCGGTCAACAAGGGATCACCCGTGGTGATCTCGGCGGCCAAGTCGAGTGTTGCTCGCGAATTCGAGACGCTCGCCAACCGCTTCATGGACGGTGCTGAGCTCCGCGAGCCCACCGCCCAAAAGCGTCGATTCTTCGGTTGAACTGAGCAGGAGCAGGGATGTCCCTTTACAAGCGTCTACACGAGGGCGGGGCCGACGGCGGTGCGGCCAACGCCGCGCTGGCTGGTCGTCGTGACCCGGCGCTCGACGATATCCGCCACCGTGTGCACACCTCGCTCATCGAGGAACTCGGGCCCATCCTCTATGACAAGCGGCTGGGCGAAGACGAGCTGCGCAAGAAGGTGCACGATGCCCTTCACGCAGCCATCTCGATGGAGCGGACACCGCTCTCGGCCGCCGACAAGGCACAGCTCATCCAGGACGTCTCCGACGACATCCTGGGCTACGGCCCGATCGACAAGCTGCTCCGAGACGACGACGTCTCGGAGATCATGTGCAACGGGCCGAAGCAGATCTACGTCGAGCGCCGAGGCAAGCTCGTGCTCGACGAGGTCACCTTCATCGACGAGACCCACCTGCGCCGGATCATCGACAAGATCGTCGCCCAGATCGGTCGCCGGATCGACGAGTCGTCGCCGCTGTGCGACGCCCGTCTGCCCGACGGCTCCCGCGTCAACGCCGTGATCTCGCCGCTGTCGGTCGGCGGCCCCTTCCTGACGATCCGGAAGTTCTCGGCCGATCCGCTCCGCATCGACGACCTGATCCGCTTCGGCACCCTCGGTGTGCACTCGGCCCGCTTCCTGCAGGCCTGCATCGTCGGCAAGCTCAACGTGGTGGTCGCCGGTGGTACCGGCACCGGCAAGACGACGACGCTCAACGTGTTGTCGTCGTTCATCCCGTCCGATGAGCGCATCATCACCGTCGAGGACGCCAAGGAGCTCCAGCTCCACCAGGACCACGTGCTCTCGCTCGAGACCCGCCCGCCCAACGTCGAGGGCAAGGGCGAGGTGTCGATCCGCGACCTGGTCAAGAACACCCTGCGAATGCGGCCCGACCGCATCGTCGTCGGCGAGTGCCGATCCGGCGAGGCCCTCGACATGCTGCAGGCCATGAACACCGGCCACGACGGGTCGCTGACCACCCTCCACGCCAACAACCCTCGGGACACCCTGAGTCGTCTCGAGACCCTGGTCCTGATGGCCGGCTACGACCTGCCGGTGAAGGCGATCCGCGAGCAGATCAGCTCGGCGGTCGACATGATCGTGCAGCTCCAGCGTCTGCGTGACGGTTCTCGCCGCATCACCCACATCACCGAGGTGTCGGGCATGGAGGGCGACGTGATCACCCTCCAGGACATCTTCGTGTTCGACTACTCCGCCGGTGTCGACGAGTCGGGCCGCTTCAAGGGTTCGCTCAAGCCGACCGGCGTGCGCCCCAAGTTCGCCCAGAAGCTCGCCGACCACGGCATCCGCCTCGGCCCGGAGATGTTCACGGCCCAGACCGGTGAGGGCACGCCCCAGCAGCGAGGCCGACGATGAAGAAGCTGATCGCCCTCCTCGGGGCGCTGTTCGCCTTCCTGGCGCTCGCGGCTCCCGCCGCAGCGCAGGAGGAAGGGGACGAAGCCCCCGCACCGGCCGCTGACGCCGGCGCCTTCTCCGTGCTCCATCGAGTCGATGCCGTCGATCAGGCCAACCAGCTCTGGTTGGTGACGGGCGACTACTCGGCCGGGGCCACCGACGTAACGGTGACCATCGACGGGGCAGCCGCCACCGTCGACAAGGTTTCGACCGCGGCCGCCGCTGGCGCCCCCGGTCAGGTCGTGTTCGTGCTCGACACGCGCAACGATCTCGCCGGCGGCGATCACTTCGCCACGATGACCCGGACCGTCGCGGCCGAGATCCTGGCGTTGCCCGACAACGTCGAGGTCGGCGTCGTCGCCGCCTCGGACTCCGCGATCGTTGTGTCGTCGCTGTCGCGGGACCATCGTTCGGTCGCTCGTGAGGTCCAGGCGCTCGAGATGTCGAGCGGTTCTCGCCTCTACAACTCGCTCGACCGGGCGGCCTCCCTGTTCGGCGACGATGCACCGAGCGGCTTCCGTTCGGTGGTCGTGGTCAGTGGTGGAGCCGACACCGGTTCGACGATCGTGTCGACCCCGGCTCGGACCTCCCTGATCCGCCGAGGCGTGCAGATGCTGTCGGTCACCGTCGCCGGTGGCGATGCCGATGTCGCTGCCATGGTGCCGGAACTCGGCGGCGCCAACATGGCGACCAGCAATGCCGACGAACTCGGCGCTGCCATCTCCGCGGCGACCACGGCTGCCGCCGATCGCTTGATCATCACCTTCGAGGGCTCGACCGACCTGACCGACCGGGTCGGCGCCGCCGTCGTCGTCGGCGGCACGTCGATCGACTTCTCCTACCCGGGAGGCGTCGACACCTATCGCCTGATCGGCCTCGACCCGATCGAGCCGGTCGAGGAGACAGGCCTTCCGTTCTTCCGCTCCGAGCGTGGCCGGATGGTCTCGATCGGCCTGGTCTTCCTGGCCATCGGACTCGGTGTCTACGCCGTGGGTTCGATCTTCGCCATGGGTGAGTCATCGCTCGAAGGCCTGATCAACCGCTACTCGGGTGAAGGCGACGCCGCGGCGCTGACCGACGACGAGTCGGCGATCGTCCAGACGGCGCTCGTGAAGCGAGCCGTCGAACTCTCCGAGTCGTTCGCCGAAGATCGCGGCTTCCTGGTCAAGATCGAAGGCATGCTCGAACGGGCCAAGCTGCCGCTCCGGGCCGGCGAGGCGATGTCGATCTTCGCCGGCGGCTCCTTCGCCGCCGCGGTCCTCGGCTTCTTCGTGATCGGCGGCCTCTTCGGCAGTCTCATCCTCATGGCGGTCACCGCCTTCGGCATGGTCGGCACCGTCAACTTCCGGGCTCGCCGCCGGATCCGCAAGTTCGAGCAGCAGCTGCCCGACACCCTCCAGCTCCTCGCCGGCACGCTGCGGGCCGGCTACTCGCTGCCCCAGGGCGTCGAGGCCGTTTCGAACGAGATCGCCGACCCGATGGGGTACGAGCTTCGTCGTGTCATGACCGAGGCCCGCCTGGGTCGAGAGCTCGAGGACTCGATGGCCTCGACCGCCGAGCGGCTCGACAGCCCGGACTTCGCCTGGGCCGTGATGGCGATCGCCATCCAGCGCGAGGTCGGCGGCAACCTCAACGAGCTGTTGATGACCGTGGCCGACACCATGATCGCCCGAGAGCGGCTCAAGGGCGAGGTCGCTGCCCTCACCGCCGAGGGCAAGATGTCGGCCATCCTGCTCGGCGGCCTGCCACCCGGCCTGGGAGCGGTCATGTGGTTGATGAACCCCGAGTACATCAACGTGCTGTTCCAGGAGTTCCTGGGCAACGTCTTCCTCGGTCTCGGGGTCGTGTCGTCGCTGATCGGCTTCGCTTGGATGAAGAAAGTGATGACGATCGATGTTTGATCTCCTCAGTGGTCTCCCGCTCCCGGCCCTCGCGGCCGGCATCGGTGCAGCCCTCGCCCTCGTCATCTACGCCCTCGGCAGCCAGCAGATCGAGAAGGCGAGCCTCCGCAACTCCCTGCGGGCGCTCGACGACTACGAGGTCGAGAACGTTCGCGACCAGGAGCTGCTCGAGCCGCTCCAGGAGCGCATCGTCAAGCCGATCGTCGACCTCGCCGCCAAGTTCGGTGGCCGGTTCAATCCGCCCGAGTACGTCGATTCGGTCCGCAGGAAGCACCTGACGGCCGGCATCAGCTCGCCGGACAAGGTGGAGCGGTTCCTCGCCCTGCGGATCCTCGGTTTCGTCTTCATCCCCGTCTGGGTGATCGGCAACCTCGTGTTCAAGCCGCTCGCCGACGGCGGCATCATGCTGTGGGTGGTACTCGGCTTCGGCGTGATGCTCGGCGCCCTCGGCCCGACGACGTCGCTCGACCGCAAGGTCGACGCTCGCCAGAAGGAGATTCGCCGCAGTCTTCCGGACGTGATGGACCTCCTGGTGATCTCGGTCGAGGCGGGCCTCGGCTTCGAGCAGGCTCTCGACCGGGTGATCAACAACGTGCCCGGCGCCCTCTCGGACGAATTCTCCCGGGTGTTGGGCGAGACCAGGGCCGGTGCGAACCGGGCCGACGCCCTTCGGTCGATGGACGAGCGCTGTGACATGCAGGAGGTGCGTTCGTTCGCCCTCGCCATGATCCAGGCCGACGCCTTCGGCGTGAGCATTGGACAGGTGCTCCGGGGGCAGGCCGACGAACTCCGTGTGAAGCGTCGTCTGGCGGCGCAGGAGATGGCGCAGAAGGCGCCGGTGAAGATGATGATCCCGATGGTGTTCTGTATCTTCCCGGCACTCTTCGTCGTGGTCATCGGCCCGGCCATCATCAACATCATGAAGAGCTTCTGACACGATCGGCTCGAGCGTTGCTCCGGCAACGCTTGGGCCGAACGGCTCATCCCCGCATCGCTCCTGCCGATGGAGCGGGCATGGCGACCACGACCTCGCCGCACCAGGCGGCGGCAAACGAGCCCGTCGATGCGGCAACCGACGAACAGCGCTCCGATTCACGGCCCGGCCTCGACCTCGAGGCCGGGTTGTCGGCCTTGTTGGTGGCGGTTTCGGTCGCCATCGGCGCCCGCGTCGTCGCCGACAACAGCTTCCTGACGCACCTCACCACCGGCGACCTGATGCGGGCCCGTGGCTCGGTGCCGACCACCGACCCCTACTCGTGGACCGCCGCCGGCGCCGACTGGACGGTCCAGAGCTGGCTCGCCAGCCTGATCTACTCGGTCGTCGCGGAACTCGCCGGGGGCCTCGGCATCCGGCTCCTCAACGGCGTCCTGTGCGGGCTCGTGATGGTCGGGCTGCTCGTCCTCGCCCGTCGCCACCGGGCATCGTTCCTCGCCGGCGTCGCCGCCGCTTCGGTCGCCCTGGCGATCGGGGCCACGATGTGGACGCCCCGCCCCCTGCTGTTCGGCCTGGTCGGCCTCACGGCCGTTCTGGTCGTCGCCCTGCCCGGCACCGACGCTGCCGGTCAGCCGCGCCCGGCGCCGCTGCCGGCGTGGTCGCTGGTGCCGGTGTTGTGGATCTGGGTCCAGACACATGGCTCGTTTCCGCTCGCGATCGTCGCCGTCGGTGCGGTCGTCGTCGGCGCGGCACTCGACGATCGTCGAGTGCCGCTCCGTGAGCTTCGTGTGCTCGGGTGGGTGACCGGCGGAATCGCGCTCGGAGCGATCGGGCCGCTCGGCCTCGGACTGCTCTTGTTTCCCCTCGAGCTGGTCGGCAACGGCGACGCGCTCGAGGGCGTCGCAGAGTGGCAGCACCTGTCCGCCGACCGACCGGTCGAGTGGCTGTTCCTCGTCCTCGTGCTGGCCACGCTGCTCGCGGTCGCCCGAGGCGTCGAACGACGCCTGGCCGTGCCGGCTGTCGTCTTCTCGGTCGCTGGGATCTGGGCGGTCCGCAACATCGGCGTGGCCGCCATCGCCACCGTGCCGGCCGTGGCCGCCGGGCTCCAGGCCCTGCCTTCGTCGCTGACCGGCGCCGAGCGCAACCTCGGCGCCCGAGCGCTGGGCGTCGTCGCTGCCGGCCTGGTCGCCGTGACGGTCGCTCTCGTCGGCCTCCAGGGGGCGTTGGACCTTCGGAGCTTCCCCCGCGACGCCGTCGATGTGATGGTCGAACAGGACCTCGCCGGGGGAGCGGACGACCGGATCCTTCACCGCGACCGGGTCGGCAACTTCCTCCACTACCGCCTCGGCACCGAGGCGCGTGTCTTCGTCGACGACCGCTTCGACTTCTACCCCCTCGAGGTGTTGACCGACCATCGTCGCCTGCTCCTCGAGGACGACCCGGCCCTGATCGCCGAGATCATCGGCCGCTGGGACCCGACGGCGATCCTGTGGGAGTCCGGCACCGCCGTCGACCGCTGGGTGGCCGAGCAGGCCGACTGGCAGGTCACCCATCGCGACGACGACTGGTTCGTGGCGGTCCCCGCCGGCTGAGCACGCCACTCCGACTCAGNNACCCAGAACGCGAACGAGCGGGGAGGCTGGGCCTCCCCGCTCGTGCGGTGTTCTGGGCCGGCCTCCGTTGCCGGGGGCCGGTGGTGTCGCCCGTGATGGGCGACGGGAGCGTCAGCCGCTGATCGACGAGTCGATCTCGGAGAACTTGTCGCGGGCCGAGCCACCGAGGGCCGACACGGCGCCGATGCAGACGACGGCGATGAGTGCGACGAGGAGGGCGTACTCGACGAGGCTGGCGCCCCGCTCGGTCTTGGCCTGAGCCTTCATCCAGGCGGAGATGAACTGGTAGTGCAGCATGATGGTGTGACCTCGGGGTCTTGTTACTCGTTCCCCTCGTGGGGGCTTGTCACGTCTTCTTTCGACAATGGCGGCGAGGAGCTGGATGGGTCGTTCGGCCCGTTGTCGCCCCAACCCACTCGCAGCCTCGGCTAGTCGAGGGTGACGATCCCCATGCGCACGGCCTGCAGCACGGCCTGGGTGCGATCGCGGGCGTCGAGCTTCTGGTAGATCGAGGCCAGATGGTTCTTGACCGTCTTCTGGCTGATGTAGAGACGCTCGGCCACCTCGGGGGTGGAGCAGCCGTCGGCGATGAGCTGCAGGACCTCTTCCTCACGCTTGGTGATGACGCGCTCCACCTCCTGCTGGGCGTCCTGGCGGCGGACCTCGGCCAGCATCGAGGCGGCGAGGCGAGGCGACAGGGCGGTCTCACCGTTGGCGACGGTCTCGATCGCCGAGGCGATCTCGTCGGTCGAGCAGTCCTTCACCAGGTAGCCGTTGGCGCCGGCGCGGATGGCGTCGGCGAGGATGTCCTGGTCGGCGTGCATGGTGAGCATCACGATGCGCACGTCGGCTTGCCGTTCCTTGATGAGGCGGGTGGCTTCCACACCGTCCATCTCGGGCATCGTCACGTCCATCAGGATGACGTCGGGGCGGACGGCGGCGGCCAGATCGACGGCCTCGGCTCCGTCGCGGGCCTCGCCCACGATCTCGAAGCCTCGCTCGGCCATCGAGCGCCGGAGGCCCTCGCGGAGCATCCGGTGGTCGTCGGCCAGCATGAGGCGGATGACCGACGGATCCCCCGGCTTGGGAGCGCCCGTCGCCGCTGAATTGGTTGCTGCGTTGACCGTGTTGGTCAGATTCGTGCGAGGCTGCACCGTACTGTCGTCCCTTCTCCAGGATGAGAAATCAGTTCGAACGAGGCGCCGATCGAGGCGGCTCGTTCACGCATGCCGAGGATCCCGTAGGAGTCGATTCGGCCTGAATGACCGTCGGGGAATCCCCGACCGTCGTCGGCGACTTCGAGCACCGCAGTGCTGCCGCTACAGAGCCAACTGATCTTCACGTGACTCGCATCGGCATGTCGCTCGACATTGATGAGGGCTTCCTGGGCGATTCGCCACATCTCCCGCTCCTGCAGGATGGGAAGCCGCATGGATCGATCGCAGTCGAGATCGATCTCGAGATGGGCCCGGTCGGCGACTCGGGCGCTGAAATCGCCGATCACGGTCGCGAAGTCGCGATCAGCGCCCACGTCGGTCCGCAGGTCGTAGAGGGTCTCCCGGACCTCGCTGACCACCGACCGGAGGTTGGCGCGGAGCTCGGTGAGGAGTTCGCGGACCGGGTCGGCTTCGTCGCGGTTGAGGATCCGGTCGAGCTCGAAGGCGAGGAAGGCCAGCGACTGGCCGATGCGATCGTGGAGATCGCGAGCGATGCGGGTCCGTTCCTCGTCGGCGCCGACCGTGCGGAGGCGGGCGAACTGGCGGGAGTTGTCGAGCGCCAGTGCGGCCGGTTCGCAGAAGGCGCCGACGACGTCTTCGTCGCGTTCGCCGAAGTAGCGCTCGCGGTCGCTCTCGATCGCCAGCACCCCGATCAGGACCCCGCGGGCGAGGAGGGGCAGGTAGAGCGCCGACTTCGAGTCCGGGTGGAAGCCGGGAGCGGAGGGCGAGAAGCGTCGGATGCGGGTGGGCTCGGCCACCTCGACCGTGCGCTGCACGGCGACCGGCAGCTCGGCGGAGGTGAGTCGTCCCGGGAGCTTGATGTTGCGGCGGCGATCGATCGTCCACTCGTCGGCGTCGTCGACGGCTACGAGCACGACCACCCGATCACCGGCCACGAGCTCGTCGAGTCGCTGGAGGGTCGAGTCGAGCACCTCCTGGCGGTCGAGCGACGCCGGGAGCTGTTGGGCGACCTGGTTCAGGCTGTGGAGCAGGGCGTTCGCGTCGGACAAGCGGGTGAGTCGGTCGAGGGCCAACACCTGCTGTTGGGACGCCTCCCACGAGATCCGTCGGGCGTAGCCGGCGATCACCGCCACCAGCAACATCACCGTGCTCCATTGCGAGGCGAGGATCACCTCCTCGTCCCGCCAGCTCGAGGTGATCAGTTCCGGCAGCGACACCGCGGCGGCGACGACACCGCCGACGCGGAGACCGAATCCGAAGCCGCGCGCAAAGGCGGCGATCGTGATCGACGTGATGAGCGAGAAGATCAGCGGGGAGTGCCACAGGCCGGTGGCGGCGACGGCGAGGAGGTGGAAGGCGACCTCGATCAACACGTTGATCAGGGATCGGGTCGACGCCACGTAGCGGACCGGCGTGACGGTGCGGATCGTCGTGTTGGCAGCGATCGCTGCGACCCACGGGATCAACGTCCAGTCCCGCACGACGAACGCGTTGGCCGCCAGCGCGATCGACACCATCGTGGTCGACCAGCGGATCGCCAGGATCACGGGGCCAAACGCGGCGAGCCGGTCGGCGGAGGCGAGCAGCGCCTGGGTCTGTGACACCTCGGGCACGGACGCGATCCGCCGCTCGCCCTGGCGGCGGTCGGCTCGACGTCGGTCGTCGACGCGGCGTTCGCTGCGGGTGCGGGTGTCCGTGGTGGCCTGTCGGCGGCCGCCCGGGGGGTCGTCGGCCCGGCGGCCGGGCAGGTCTGCTGCCGGCGCTGCGGCCGGGGTCCCATCCCCGCGTTGCGAGGTCGAGGACCGCTCGGAGCGGTCGGCTGTCGACGCGTCGGGGTTGGGGGAGGGGTGTGCGGCGGGCGGCATGGGGAAGAGGCGGGGGAGAAGGGAGGAACTCCCCCGCTGCCATCTCGATCGGCCGCTCGAGATCGGAGTTGAGCCGCTCGACCCACCGGCCCGGGTCTGCCGACCCGGTGGGGGCGAGCGAGAGGCGAACCGCCGGACCATTTGGTGCCCGACCGACGCTCGTGGCTAAGTTCCATAGCCATGCGATTGCTCGGACTCACCGGCGGCATCGGTTCAGGAAAGTCCACCGTCTCGGCCGATCTGGCTGCGCGGGGAGCGGTGATCATCGACGCCGACGCCATTGTGAAGGAGCTCCAGCAGCCCGGTCAACCGGTGTTCGCGTCGATGGTCGAACGGTGGGGACAGACGATCGTGGCACCCGACGGGACGCTCGACCGTGCGGCGGTGGCGGCGATCGTGTTCAGCGACGCCGACGAGCTCGCCGCCATCGAGGCGATCGTCCACCCGGCGGTGCAGGTCGAGACCGCACGGCGGATCGCGGCCGCGGCCGACCAACCCGGCTCGATCGTCGTCCTCGACGTCCCGTTGATGGCCGAAACCGCGAAGAAGGAGCGCGAGAGCGGTCGTGCCCCGTCTGGGTCACGCCACAAGCCCCAGGCGGTGATCGTGGTCGATTGCCCGACCGAGCTGGCCGTCGACCGCCTCGTCGAGTTCCGAGGATTCGACCGCGACGATGCCGAGGCACGGGTCTCTCGCCAGGCCACTCGGGAGGAGCGCCGCGAACTGGCCGACTTCGTCGTCGACAACAGCGGCGACCGGGCCACACTCGACGCGGAACTCGAGCGCCTGTGGGCGTGGGTCAGCGAGCTGTCCGAACCGACCACCGACTGACCTGCAGCGGCAGGCGTGGCCAGTGTGGCCACGCCGTCGGCCGGCGCCGACCGATTGCGGACGATCGCTGTCCGTAGCCCCGCGTATCCTGAGCGGATGGCCCCCACCTTCGAGCCCGAGAACCGGCCCTTCAAGATGGTGTCGGAGTTCGAACCGGCCGGCGACCAGCCGAAGGCCATCCAGGCGTTGAGCGACGGCATCCGGCGCGGCGACGACGTGCAGACGCTGCTCGGCATCACCGGCTCGGGCAAGTCGGCGACGATCGCATGGACGATCGAACAGGTCCAGAAGCCGACCCTGGTGATCGCCCCCAACAAGTCGCTGGCAGCCCAGCTCGCCAACGAGTTCCGCGAGTTCTTCCCCGACAATCGGGTCGAGTACTTCGTGAGCTACTACGACTACTACCAGCCCGAGGCCTACATCCCCTCCTCCGACACCTACATCGAGAAGGACTCGTCGGTGAACGACGAGATCGATCGACTGCGTCACGCCGCCACCTCCGCCCTCCTCACCCGCCGCGACGTGATCGTCGTGGCATCGGTGTCGTGTATCTACGGCCTCGGGTCGCCCGAGACCTATCGCAAGAACCTCCTCGTGGTCCGCAAGGGGGAGGAGCGCGACCAGCGCGAGATCCTGCAGCAGCTCGTCGAGATGAGGTACGAGCGCAACGACATGAATCTCGTGCGGGGTCGGTTCCGAGTGCGGGGCGACACGATCGAGCTCCATCCGGCCTACGAGGAGTACGTGGTCCGGCTCGAGCTGTTCGGCGACGAGATCGAGACGATCACCGCCGTCGACCCCCTGACCGGTGAACATCTCCGTTCCCTCGACGAGCTCGCTGTGTTCCCCGCCACCCACTACTCGGCCGACGACGACCGCATGCACCACGCGATCGAGAGCATCGAGCGGGAGCTGCAGGAGCGACTGGCCGAGCTGGAGGGCAACAACCAGCTTCTCGAGGCCCAGCGCCTGCGGATGCGCACCCAGTACGACCTGGAGATGATGCAGGAGATGGGCTTCTGCAACGGGATCGAGAACTACAGCCGCCACATCGACGGGCGCGCTCCGGGCGAGGCCCCCTACACCCTGATCGACTTCTTCCCCGACGACTACCTGACGGTGATCGACGAGAGTCACGTGGCGATTCCCCAGCTCCACGGCCAGTACGCGGGCGACCGACGCCGCAAGGACACCCTGATCGAACACGGCTTCCGACTCCCCTCAGCGGCCGACAACCGACCGCTGCGGTTCGAGGAGTGGCACGAGCGAGCCGGCCAGACCGTGTTTCTTTCCGCCACCCCTGGCGCCTACGAGATCGAGCACGCCGCACAGGTCGTCGAGCAGATCATCCGCCCGACCGGCCTCACCGATCCCGAGGTCGTCGTGCGGCCGACCAAGGGCCAGATCGACGACCTGCTCGAGGAGATCACCAAGGTGATCGATCGAGACGGCCGCATCCTCGTGACGACCCTCACGAAGAAGATGTCGGAGGACCTCACCGACTACCTGCTCGAGCAGGGCCTGCGGGTCCGCTATCTCCACTCCGAGATCGACACGATCCAACGCATCGAGACGCTTCGCGGGCTCCGGATGGGCGAATTCGACGTGTTGGTCGGAATCAACCTGCTCCGGGAGGGCCTCGACCTGCCCGAGGTCGAACTGGTCGCCATCCTCGACGCCGACAAGGAAGGGTTCCTGCGCAGCGAGACGTCCCTGATCCAGACGATCGGTCGTGCTGCCCGCAACGTCGAGGGCCGGGTGATCATGTACGCCGACCAGATGACGCCCTCGATGCAACAGGCGATCAGCGAGACCAACCGGCGCCGCGGTCTCCAGGAGGCCTACAACGAGGAGCACGGCATCAATCCGCAGACCGTGCGCAAGGCGGTCACCGACATCTTGGCCATGATCCGCCCGAGCGAGACGGCCCCGGTGCCGGGCGAGGGGAAGCGCAAGCGTCGCCCGGAGGAGACCGCCAAGCTCAAGGAGCTCGCCGAGCTGCCCGAGGACGAGCTGCGGCGTCTGATCTTCCAGCTCGACGAGGAGATGCGCGAGGCCGCCGCCGATCTGCGCTTCGAGTACGCCGCCCGCCTGCGCGACGAGATCAAGGAGCTCGAGCGGGAACTCCGCGAGATGGTGTGAGGTAGCCCGTCTGAGGGTGACGGTCTGACCGACCGTCGGTTTCTCCATTCCTCCTGCGCGTTGCCGATAGGGAAGGGTGACTGCGTCGACGACGATCCGGCGATCTGACGACACCCCGGCGGCCGAGGGCCTGCTTCGTGATGCGCCGCTGCCGCCGTGGCTGCGCCCAGCCCGCCTCGGCGTCGTGTTGTTCGCCGTGCTCTGGATGGTGAGTCTGCTCGTCGACCCGAACGGGTACCTGAGCACCGACACCGGCGGCAAGACCGCAGCACTCGTCGCCCTGGAGCGCAACGGCGGCGCCGATCTCGACCTCGGGTACTGGGCCGAAGCGCACGACCCCGACGGCTCGCTGTTTCCGATGTTCTCGACGAGGCACTTCGACGATGGCGGGTGGGTCAACGCCACGACGCTCCCGATGTTGTACGTCGCCGCCCCGCTCCACCAGGCCGGCGGGATGCGGGCCGCGCTGGTGTTGCCGGTCCTCGGGTCGGTGGCGGCCGCCCTCGCAGCCGGTGCGCTGGCGCGACGCCTCGCTCGTCGTCAACCCGAGCATGCCGCCGCGGCGGCCACCGTCGTCGTCGGGCTCGCCGGTCCGGCCACGGTCTACGCCCTCGACTTCTGGGAACACTCGATCGGTCTGGCCCTGATGGGCTGGGCGATGGTCGGGGTCCACGACGCCCTCGAGCGCGCGTCTCGGAGCGGCCACCTGGCGGCGTTCGCAGCCGGTGCCGGCTTCGGTGCTGCGGCGACGATGCGGCAGGAGGCCCTCGTCTACGGATTCGTGGCCGGTCTCGCGCTGCTCGCCATCGGTTGGGCACGGAATGGGCCGCGGATCGTGACTCGGGGCGGGGCGATGGTGCTCGGCACGCTGGTGCCGCTCGCCGCCAACGCCATGCTCGAGCGGGCCGTGCTCGGCTCGGCGTCGCGTGCCGATCGAGGGTTCGGCACCGCAGCGGCCGCGGGGTCGGATCTCGGGCTCCGGGTCGAGGAGGCGTTCGTGACGGGCTTCGGGTCCTCCGGGAGCCTCTCGGTCCTCGCGATCGTCTCGGGTGTGTTCGCCACCGCAGGGCTCGCCGGGCTCGGCCTCGCAGGGGGTTCGGACGGTCGTCGGCGGTCCGTCGCCCTCGTGGCCGTCGGCTTCGCGCCGCTGGTGCTCTCGTTGTTGGCCCTTGGCCTGCGGTTCGTTCCGGGCATGGTGTTCGCCACCCCGCTTGCCGGCCTCGGGTTCGCCGCGATGCGTCGCCCCGCGGCGGCCGACCGGGCGCCCCTGGCCGTCGCCATCGGGGCGATGCCGCTGGTGTGGGCGGTGCAGTACACGGGGGGCGCCGGTCCCCAGTGGGCCGGCCGCTACATCCTGCTGTCGGGCTTCCTGCTCACCGTCGTCGCGGTCTCCCGCTTCTGGGCCGACCGCCGTGAGGTCGTCGCCGGCGTCGCCGGACTCGGTCTGGCCGTCACCCTCGCCGGGGTGGCCTGGACCGTCCAGCGGGCCGACGCTTTCGCCGGCCTGTCGGCCGAACTGGCGGCCGCCCCCGAGCCGGTGCTGGTCTTCTCCGACCCGTTCGTGAGTCGCGAGGCGGGACCGATCGTGCTCGACGAGCAGTGGCTGGCGGCGTGGACCGACGAGCGTCGAGCACTCGCCGGTGAGGTCGTGGTCGCCAGCGGTCACGACGAGTTCGGGTACGTGAACCGCGAACGCGAGCCCGACGTGCCGATCTTCGCCGGATTCAGGCCCGTGTCGGAGCGTTTCATCGAGGTGTTCGACGGCTACCGGTTCCGGGTCACGACCTTCGTCGCCGAGCCCTGACCAGCGGCCGGACCCTGCCCGGCTACCTTCACCCTTCGGGGAACAGGCGTTCGATGTCGCACTGCTACACTTCGGTCGGTGGGGAACACCATCACCATCCAGGGCGCCCGTGAGCACAACCTCAAGAACGTCAACCTGAAACTCCCTCGGGAGAAGCTGATCGTCTTCACCGGGCTCTCGGGTTCGGGTAAGTCGAGCCTGGCGTTCGACACGATCTACGCAGAAGGGCAGCGCCGTTACGTCGAGTCGCTGTCGGCCTATGCCCGACAGTTCCTCGGGCAGATGGACAAGCCCGACGTCGACTTCATCGAGGGCCTCTCGCCGGCGATCTCGATCGACCAGAAGTCGGCGAGTCGCAACCCGCGCTCGACCGTCGGCACGGTCACCGAGGTCTACGACTACCTCCGCCTGCTCTACGCCCGGGTCGGCGTGCCCCACGACCCCGACACCGGCGAACGCCTGGTCAAGCAGACCCCGCAGCAGATCGTCGATCAGGTGCTCCAGCTCCCGGACGGGACCCGGTTCCAGGTGATGGCGCCGGTCGTGCGGGGCCGCAAGGGGACCTACGAGACCCTGCTCGGCGATCTCGCCGCCCAGGGCTTCGCCCGCGCCGTCGTCGACGGCGAGCTGATCGAGCTCGGTGGCGACCTCCCCGAACTGGCACGCTACGAGACCCACGACATCAAGGTCGTCGTCGACCGCCTCGTGCGCCGCGACGGGATCGAACGACGCCTCACCGACTCGATGGAGACCGCCCTCGGTCTGGCCGAGGGCCTGGCCGAGATCGAGATCGTGCCCGGTCGCGACGCCGGCGACGATGTCGAGGCCCAGACCCTCACCTTCTCCCAGCACCTGTCGCGCCCGAGCGACGGCAAGAGCTTCGAGGAGCTGGCGCCCCGCAACTTCTCGTTCAACTCGCCCTATGGCGCGTGTGTGGCCTGCGACGGGCTCGGCACCACGTTCGAGGTCGACCCCGAGCTGGTCGTGCCCAACCCGGAGCTGACGGTGGGGGAGGGAGCGATCCATCCCTGGTCGGGCAACCGCAGCCGCTACTTCGGCCGCCTCGTCGAAGCGGTCTGCAGCGAGTACGGCATCGCGGACGACAAGCCGTGGGAGAAACTGCCGGCCAAGCACCGCAAGCTGCTTCTCCACGGCGCCCCGAGCGCCAAGCGGATCACCGTTCGCTACAAGAACCGCTACGGCCGATCGCGCACCTACAACGCCACCTTCGAGGGAATCGTCCCGTATCTTCGGCGCCGCCACCAGGAGTCGGAGTCCGACTCCCAGCGGGAGCAGATCGAGGGCTACATGCGCGAGGTCGACTGCCCGACCTGTGACGGATCGCGGCTGAATCCGCTGTCGCTGGCCTGCACGATCGACGGTCGCTCGATCGCGGAGGTCTGCCGCCTGTCGATCGGTGAGGCCGCCAAAGCGCTGGCCGGCCTCGAGCTGACCGAGCGGGAGATGATGATCGCCGAGCGGGTGGTCAAGGAGATCAACTCTCGCCTCAGCTTCCTGCTCGACGTCGGCCTCGACTACCTCAGCCTCGGTCGCTCCGCCGCCACCCTGTCGGGCGGCGAGGCCCAGCGGATCCGCCTGGCCAGCCAGATCGGTTCCGGGCTCGTCGGGGTGCTCTACGTGCTCGACGAGCCGTCGATCGGCCTCCACCAGCGCGACAACGCCAAGCTGATCGAGACGCTCCAGCGCTTGCGCGACATCGGCAACACGGTCGTGGTCGTCGAACACGACGAGGACACGATCGCCGTGGCCGACCACGTGGTCGACGTGGGGCCGGGCGCCGGCGAACACGGCGGCGATGTCGTCTACAGCGGCAACGTCAAGGGCCTGCTGAAGCGGCGGGCGTCGCTGACCGGGCAGTACCTGTCGGGCAAGAAGGAGATCCCGGTCCCCGAGCTGCGCCGGGCCCCGAGCGATGCCAAGTTGTCGATCAAGGGCGCTCGGGAGCACAACCTCAAGAACCTGAAGGTCGACATCCCCCTCGGTTGCTTCGTCGCCGTCACCGGCGTTTCGGGCTCAGGTAAGTCGACGTTGATCAACGAGATCCTGCTCAAGTCGCTGATGCAGCGGATCTACGGGTCGAAGACCCCGCCCGGTCTCCACACCTCGATCACCGGCCTCGAGCACCTCGACAAGGTCATCGACATCGACCAGTCGCCGATCGGCCGCACCCCCCGATCCAACCCGGCCACCTACACCGGCGTGTTCGACCACATCCGCAAGCTGTTCGCCAAGACCAACGAGTCGGCGGTGCGCGGCTATCAGCCGGGTCGGTTCTCGTTCAACGTGGCCGGCGGCCGCTGCGAGGCGTGTGCGGGCGACGGCACGATCAAGATCGAGATGCACTTCCTGCCCGACGTCTACGTGCCGTGCGAGGTCTGCAAAGGAGCTCGCTACAACCGCGACACCCTCGAGATCCTGTTCAAGGGCAAGAACATCTCCGAGGTCCTCGACATGCCGATCTCCGAGGCCCTCGAGTTCTTCTCCAACCAGCCGCCGATCGCCCGCCATCTCCAGACGCTGTGCGACGTGGGCCTCGGCTACGTGCGCCTCGGCCAGCCGGCCCCGACCCTGTCGGGCGGCGAGGCCCAGCGGGTGAAGCTCGCCGCCGAGCTGGCCAAGCGGTCGACCGGCCACACGATCTACCTCCTCGACGAGCCGACCACCGGCCTCCACTTCGAGGACATCCGCCGACTCCTCACGGTGCTGACCCGACTCGTCGATCAGGGCAACACCGTGCTGGTGATCGAGCACAACCTCGACGTGATCAAGACCGCCGACTGGATCCTCGACCTCGGCCCCGAGGGCGGCGACGGGGGCGGCACGATCGTGGCCACCGGCACGCCCGAGGACGTCGCCGCCGTCGGCGCCAGCCACACCGGTCGTTTCCTGAAACCCCTGCTCGAACGCGGTCGCGGCGGCTGACG
>JAWSVN010000257.1:0-982 GCA_033851875.1 Acidimicrobiales bacterium | reverse complement strand
GAGGACACCGACGGCAACCTCGTCGACACCGTCGCCGTGTGGTTCCAACAGGACGACAAGGGCACCAAGTGGCTCGACGACCTGACGCTCTGGTACTCGGTGTCGAACAGCGCCGAGGACACCACGATGTCGGGCGCCACCCGTTCGCCGGGCTCCTACGACGTGATCTGGGACGGCACCGACCTCGCCGGCAACGCGGTGGCCCAGGGCGACTACGTCGTCTTCGTCGAGTCGGCCCGAGAACACGGCCCCTACTCGATCGTCTCGGGCACGCTCACCCTCGGCGACGTCGGCGCTGTCCTCGAGCTCGGGTCCGACACCGAACTGGTCGACGCAGTCGCCACCTATCTCACGTGAGCGAGGGGGCGCCCACCCGGCGGAAGCGGTCGACGCACTGGTGGGCCCGGTTCCTCCACGTCTACACGTCGATGATCGCCCTGTTGCTGACCCTGTTCTTCGGGCTCACGGGCATCACCCTCAACCACCCGTCGTGGACGTTCGGCTCGGACGACGTCCGCACGACCGCCGTCGGCACCCTCGACTTCCCGGTGGCGAGCGACGACGGCGCCGTCGACTACCTCGCCATCAGCGAGTACGCCCGCTCGACCTATGACGTGAAGGGTGAGATCTCGAGCTACGAGACTGTCAACGGCGAGGTGACGATCGCCTACCGCAACCCCGGCTACTCGGCCGACGTGTTCGTCGACGTCGACACCGCGGCCTACGAGGTGGTCGTCGACCAGGCCAACTGGGTGGCCGTCCTCAACGATCTCCACAAGGGCCGAAACAGCGGCTCTGCGTGGAAGTGGGTGATCGACGTGACCGCCGGGTTCCTCGTCGTCGTCTCGATCACCGGGCTCGTGATGCAGTTCTACCTGCGCAAGCGCCGCCGCTCCGCCCTCGGCCTGGCCATCGCCGGCGGGCTCGTGTCGATCGCCCTCATGCTCGTCCCCCTGGCCTGAGCGGCTGTTCGTCGATCCCG
>JAWSVN010000256.1:0-5096 GCA_033851875.1 Acidimicrobiales bacterium | reverse complement strand
CGAGACCTGAGACCCACCGGCGGCGCTGCGGCCGCCATCACGACGCCGGTGACCGCTGGTCAGTGATGCTTGGAGGGGTGCACGGCCGGTACCCGGAGGGCGAGGGTGAGGGCCGCCCCGAGCGCCGCGACGACGGCGCCGATCAGGAACGTCGTGCCGTAGCTGTCGACGACATCGGCAGCCGAGGCCGTCTCTCCTGCCATCGACACCTGCAGTGCCTGGAGCGCCTGGATACCGATCACGATGCCGACGGTCTGGAGCATCTGCTGGGCTGCGCCGGCGACGCCGAGGTCGCTGTCGGGCACGGCGTTGGCGACCACCGAGATCAGCACCGGCGAGGCGAACCCCATGCCGAGGCCGGCGAGGGCCAACGCGCCGGCGGTCAACCACAACGAGTTGCCCGGCTCGATCCTCGAGAGCGACAGCATCGACGCCACCACCAGCGACCCACCGAGGAAGGCCAGCGTGCGCGGCGCGAACTTGGCCGACAACACGCCGGCGGCCGGTCCCATCATCGAGAAGGCGAGCGGCCGGGCGATCACGACCCGCGACACGGCGGCGGCCGTGAACCCGTAGGCGGCGTCCTGCAGCATCAGCGGGACGAGCACGAAGCTGCCCATGTAGGAGGCGAACAGCAACGCCAGCACCCCGGCCGGCACGACGAAGGCCCGCAACCGCCAGTAGTGCGGCGGCAGCAGTGGCGCGTCGGCCCGGACCTCGATCGCGGCGAACGCCACGAGGGCGACCACGCCGACGACGGCGGCGACGATCACCTGGCCGGTCACCCCGTTGGTGCCGGCGAGGGTGACGGCGATGAGGATGCCGCCGACGCCGGCGGCGAGGGTCGCCGCTCCGGGCATGTCGAACCGGCCGTCACCGCTCCGGTCGGTCTCGGGCAACAGGATCGCCGTGAGCACGACACCGAGCAGGATCAGGGGCGCCTGGGCGGCGAACAGCCAACGCCAGCCGATCGCGTCGATGATCACGCCGCCGGCGAAGACGCCGATCACGGGCGAGCCGGCGCTGACGAAGCTCCACCACCCGAGCGCCCCGGCCCGGTCCTCGGGCTCGTAGAGGCGGTTGACGAAGGCCAGCGCACTCGGTCCGACGGCGGCGGAACCGACCGCGGCGAGGATCCGCAGCACCACGAACGAGATGCCGTCCCACGCCGCGGCGATCAGCACCGTGAACAGGGCGTTGCACGCCAGCCCGCCGATGAGGACGAGCCGGTGACCGGCCTGGTCGCCGGCCTTGCCGAACGCCGGTCCGAGGACGGCCGCGACGAGGAGGGGGCCGGTCACCGACCACACGATCGTGGTGTCGGGCGAGCCGAGGTCATCGGCGATCGCCGGCACGGCGACCGTGACCGCGGTGACGGTCAGGTTGACGACGAACATCGCCGACAGCACGACCAGCATCGCGATCGACGGGAACTTGGGGTGGGCCCGAGCCCGGTGATGCATGCGCCGGCGCGCGACGATCAGGGGCCAAGGGATGACCGAGACCGGAAACGCGCCGGGCGCGTTCGCGGTCAGGGGGGTCAGCGTCGGGTTCGGGTCACGATCCGGATCTCGGTCCCCTGGCGGACCGTCTCCCCCGGCTCCGGCTCGGTGTTCAGGACGGTGGTCAATGGTCCGACAATATCGACAACTTCGAGCCCGGCGTCAGTGAGGATCTGATCGGCTTCGGTCACATCTCGGTCGAGGACGTCGGGGACCGTCACGAACGGCAGTCCGAGCGAGACCGTGACCGTGATCTCGGCGTCGCGGGCGATCGTGGCGTCGAGCCCCGGATCGCTCCCGATCACCTCACCCTCGGGCACGGTCTGGCTGTAGTCCTCGGCCGGCACGACCACGAGCCCGAGATCGGTGAGGAGGAGGGTCGCCTCGTCGAGGGTCAGCCCGGCCAGGTCCGGGACGGTGCGGGGCTCCGGGCCGGCGCTGATCGCCAAGTCGACGGTGGCGCCGGTCTCCAGTTCGGTGCCCGGTTCGACGGCCTGCGACACGACGGAGCCGACGACGACCTCCTCGTCGTGCACCGACGAGTCGATCAGCCCGACCTGGAGTCCCGCGGCCGCCAGCGACGACAGGGCGTCGGGTTTCGTGAGGCCGACGACGTTCGGGACCAGGTGGAGGAGGGGGCCCTCCGACACCACCAGGGTGATGACGGCGCCGGCTTCGAGTTCGGTGCCGGGCGGTGGCACCTGCTGGAGGACGTCGCCGGCCTCGGTGCCGTCGGCTCGCTCGTAGGCGACCGTCGCGTCCCAGCCCCGGAGGGCGAGGTCGGACTGGACGTCGTCGAGGGTGCGGCCCACGTAGGTGCCGGCGGGGAACGTCTCGATCACCGGCTCGGGGTCGCGCTGCGACAACACGATCGCCGCGACCCCGGCGGCGACCAGCGCGATCAGGGCCAGAACGAGCAATAGGCCCGATCGGGACCGCCGAGGCACCTCGTCGTCGAACTCGTCGAACTCATCGAACTCGTCGAGCTCGCCGAGGTGGCCGGCCCCGAACGACGTGTCGATCAAGCTCGTCTCGGCCAGGAGGTCGTCGCTGAGCAGCGGTTCGTCGTCGAACGACTCGTCGGGCTCGATCACCAGGTCGTCGATGATCGTGACGTCGTCGGCCGACGACTGCGACGCCGGCGTGGCCCCGTTGGCCGCGCCGTCGCCGTCGGGCGTGGTCGCGGGCGGCTCTGCGAGTGGGAGCGGCGCCGGGCGAGGCAGGGAGGCGGCGGCGCGGGCGAGGGCGGCGGCGAATTCGGAGGCGGAGGGTCTCGCCGCGGCGTCTGCCTTGGTGGCTGCGGCCAGGATCGGACGGAGCGGTCCGAGTTCGGCGGGCACCTCGACGTCGTCGTCCTGGCGACGCAGCATCGTGGCGAGCGGGCTGGCCGCCACCGACGGCACCGCGCCGGTTGCCGCCTCGATCAGCGTGAGGGCCAGGGAGTAGACGTCGGCGGTGGGCCCGACGTCGGTGCCCGATGCCTGCTCGGGCGCGGCGTATCGAGCGGTGCCGACCAGGAGGCCGCCGGGTTCGGTCCAGCTCGCCTCGGCCATGATGCGGGCGATCCCGAAGTCGGCGATGCACAGCCGTTCGGCCGGCGTGTGGCCCGGTTGGGGGGCGAAGAGCAGGTTCGCCGGCTTGATGTCGCGGTGCACGATGCCCTCGTGGTGGGCGGCGGCCAGACCGTTGGCGGCGTCGAGTCCGACCGACAGGGTCTGCGACAGCGACAGGGGGCCGTGCTCGTCGAGCATCGTGCGCAGGCTGCCGCCCGGCAGGTACTCGGTGACCAGGAAGGCCTCGCGGGCGGCGTCGCTCCAGTCGAAGACCGCCACGACGTGGGGATGACGCAGCTTGGCCGCCGCCTGGGCCTCGGCCTGGAAGCGGCGCCGGACCTGGGGTTGCGCCATCAGGTCGGGGTGGAGAACCTTGATCGCCACCTCCCGCTCGAGGTGGGTGTCGACGGCGAGGAAGACCCGTGCCGTCGCTCCGAACCCGAGGGGTTGGAGCAATCGGTAGCGGTCGGCCAGGGTGACGCCGAGGTGGTCATGGGCACGCGCCGACACCGACGCAGATGGCGGTGGGGTGGGCGCGGAGGGTGAGGACACAGTCACGATGGTAGGTCCCGCTACCCGGGTGATTCTGCCATACCCCTCGACCGACGTGGCCGCGCCCCCGTCGACGCCGCGACTCGTCGCTTGCACCCTGCTCCGGGCACACTTGGGGTGTGAGTTCCTCGGACGTGCCGTCCCTCGCCCTCAGCTGGCGCCAGCGAGCGATCGCCGCCGGCGCCGTGATCCTCGCCTTCTCGATCCTGATCTTCGGGATCATGACCGGCGGCTCGGCAGACGAGCCCGACGTCATCCTGTCGCAGAGCCCGGTCGACGGCGGCGGCACCCGAGATGGCGAGGCGGTACCCCTGGTCATCGATCCGGTCGAGAGCTGGTTCCCGGCATCGGGCGAAGGGTCCGCCTGCAGCGAACCGGTCGGCGTCGACCTGTTGTCGGGCTACATGGCGATCCTGACGATCAACGGGGTCGAGATCCCCGAGTTCGAGACCAACGTCTACGTGCGGGACGACACGATCGATCCCAACGCCAACCCCAACGCCCAGGGCGGCACCCGCACGCTGACCGCCGGTGGCTCGCAGGGCCAGGTGACGTGGGGTCCAGAAGCCGACTGCCCGTTCGGTGAACTCCTGCGCCCGACGGGCAACACCGTGTCGGCCTGCGTCTACCGGATCCAGGACGGACCGGCGAACTGTCGCCGCATCGACCGCCCCGACGCGTTCGACTTCTGACCGTCGGGGCAGCTCCTACTCGATGACGGTCACTCGAGAACGGTGGCCGCCGCCTCGACGAACGCAGGGATCTCGGCCACGAAGCCATCGCGAAGTGCGCCGGGGTCGACGCCGCTCACGTCACTGCCGAAGAAGTAGAGCGACACGACGAAGGTGCCGTCGTTCCAGTTGATCTCACAGTCGGTCCCGGTCTCGTCCGGCTCGGCCAGGCAGATCCAATGCACGTCGCCGCCGTGGGCGCCGTCCAACTGCTCGACCTCGAGCTGCGGGGTGTCCCCGTCGACCGAGAGGATGTCGGTGACGTAGTCCTCGATCGAGCCCTGGATCGGGCCGGACGAGACGCCGAAACCGTCGACCCCAGCGACCGCCCCCTGGTGATCCCACTCACACCAGACCAGGACGTTGCCCGCGAGTTCGCCCTGACCGGCGCCGGCGAAGTCCTCCAGGTCGGTCGCCGGGTCGGGGGCGCCGAGCACCTCGGACGCGACGCCAGCGAGCGAACGGGACGCGTCCTTGGGCGAGCAGAACACCGCCTCGCGGAAGCCGTCGTCGCCGTCGCGCAGCAGCTCGATCTCGAGCCGGGTCTGTTCCGCTGCCGCCTCGGTCGGCAGCGAGTCGCCGCCCGTCGCATCATCGACGAGGTCGTCGACCTGCGAGCACCCTGCGGTCAGCAGCCCCACGGTGATTGCGAGCGGGGCGATCCAGAATCGACGAGTCATGTGACGTGCCTCCGCCCCGCAACCTACCCGAGCCGCCTGTCCGCTCCCGTCCGCCCAACTCCGGCGACGCTCAGTCCC